>CAZXRG010000160.1:0-4200 GCA_964642935.1 uncultured Rhodobacterales bacterium
CAGTTTGGCGCGATGTTATCCGCAATCAAACGCGCATTCAGCTCCAACCCTTCGAAGGTTTTATTCTCGCGCGGTCCCGATACGCCGACGACCGCGTGATCTCCAAAGAAGGACACCCCGCGCGCAAAGCCCGGAAGGAAGCACATGGGCTCGAACGCGCCGGTCTTAAGGTCAATGCGGCCAAACTCTCCGGTGCCCGTTTGAATGATGTAAAGTTGGCCGTGATAAAGCCGTGGTGAATGGGGCATGGACAGGCCCTGTGTCACCACCTCATCGCTGGACACATCCATCACCAAGCCGCCGTCACGTCGCTTATCATGCCAGCCCCGTTTGACGTTCGAACCCGAAACACAGGTCACATAGGCCGGTTTCCCGTCCGCCATGGCCAGCCCGTTGAGGTGGCAGCGGTCCTCCCCTGCGATCTCGGTGATGAAGGGCGGCTTCCAGATCGGCTTGAAGCTGTTGTCATGGTCCAATGTGGCCAGACAGTTAAAGCGGGTGACCACAAAGATGGGGGGCTTTCCATCGCGCGGATGAATGTCGTGGATGTCGATATCACCCGTCGTGCGCCCCTCGATAGGCACAAAGACCGCGTCATATCCATCCTGCGTTTGACCGGGCAGCAGGAAGTTCTCAAAGCGCCAAAGTTGATAGAGAGAGGCGAGCCATAGGGTGCGGCTGCCGTCCTCAGGATCGACCCCCAAGCCCATGCAGCGCGGAAAGGTGCGCTCGAAGACGGAGACTCGTTTTTCCGCCGGATTACTTCCAATGAGAAAGATTTTCCCGGCCTGATAAGTGGTGAAGGCGAGGCTTGATCCGGTTGAGGCCAGCCAGTCCGTAAATCCACCAGAAACAGCCATGGAGAACGGGACATCTGCACTCTCGCCCTGCGCAAGCCCCTGCCCGTCATTATCCGAGGAATTGCTTGTCATCTTCTGCCCCCAACTCTCGCACCCCAAAGAGGTTCACCAATCCACTTGATCTAACGCGAATGGGCGGACGGCTCAATAAGGCTCGATCCGATCTGCGGCCAGAGCGTAGGCGACCTCGGCCAGTTCCGTGCGGGTGGAGACTGTGCCGAACAGACCAATGACATTGACCGGCTCATAGAGACCTTTGGTCTCATAAGGTTCTTCCGTGGTGACAAACACCAGCTGGTTTGCCGGCGGCGGTGGCACATGCACGCAAGCGCCCACGAAAGGCACCAAAATAAAGGCGGTCACTCCCGTGCCAGAGTAGTCTATGGGCACCACAAAGCCCGGAATGCGGACGATCTTGCCGTTCCAATCGCCCCTGGTGCCGCTTGAGGTGGGTTGGGCGCTCATCAGGCGCGATTTTGTGTGGTCGATGAAGTCTTGTAGTACCGATGGCTGGTGGACTTGGCCGTCGGGGACCAAATCGGACCATTCCAGATCAATGTAATCCTCTGCCCATGCCATTTGTGGTGCAACGGCCGCGGCTCCAAACCCTGCCAGAACAGCCCGGCGGTCGAGAGGTGTCACTCCCAAACGTAGGTCTCCATGGCATCCGCTTTGATCGCGTAGCCCACATCGGCAATCTCGGTGGATTGCATTTCATGGCGCATCATGCCCGTCACCCAGACCGCGTCCCAAAGCTGGTCGCTTGGCCATGGCTTTTCGGTGGTCACGAACACCAACTGGTTGGCGGGTGGCGGTGGGACGTGGATGCAGGCGCCCACATATGGGACCAGCATGAATTCCGTGACCCCCTCGCCGCTGTAATCAAACGGGATGATGTAGCCCGGCAATTTGATGTAGGCGCCATCTAGACGGTCCACCAGTTTGGTCGCGTTTTCATCAAAGATCGGACGCCATGTGTCGTTGAGCTCGTCCATCTCACCTTCCCCGATGATCTCAGGATATGGCAGGTCTAGCGGGATCATATCGTCCCATGAGATTTCAGTCGCTGTTTTGGCGAATGAGGCCTTCGGGAGCGTCGCCATTGCGGCAGACATTGCTATCAGTTTGCGGCGTGACAGGTGCATCTTCTCGAACCTTTTGGGTCAGTTTCGCACCATCATACCATCGGCAAGCGACATGCGGTAGGCTCTAAGAGCTGGAACCATGCTCACAATTGCGCCAGCGAGGATGACGCCGAGCAACACCCAAAGCTCTCGCATGGAGGGGGCTTGGATGGGCAGCCAGAGGCCAAAGGCGCTGTCCACCAGCGGTTGGGCGATGATGAGGGCCAGATAGAGGAGTGCGAGGCCGAGGATCGCGCCAAGTGCGGCTGTGAGGGCGGCTTCAAGGACCAACAGGCCGACAATTGTGCGAGGTCGCGCGCCCATGGCACGGAAAATCGCCATTTCACGGCGGCGCTCGTTTAGACTGGAAAAGATGGTGGCCATCATACCGATCAGGGCAGTCACCACCACCATGGCGGAGACGGCAATGAGGGCGGTTTCAGCGATGCCGACGATCTGCCAAAGCTCTTGCAGGGCCACTCCGGGCAGGATCGCAAGCAGCGGTTCTTCGTCGTATTGGTTGATGGCCCGTTGCAGGGAGAAGACTTTGAGGCGGCCTTTGACCCCGACCAGAGCGGCGGTGACGGCGGCCGGTTCAAGGTCCATTTGGCGGATCACGTCGGCGGGGGTGGATTGGCCCGGGATTTTGGCCCCGCTTTGCCAGTCCACATGGATCGCCTCAATGGCTTCCATGGAGACGATGACCGTGCGGTCCACGGGCGTGCCTGTTTTCTCCAAAATGCCGGAGACGCGGAAGGGTTGGTCGTCGTGTTCGGAAAAGGAGGCGAGGCCATGGGCGACGACTATAGGATCGTCGATGGAGTAGTTGAGGGTTTTGGCGACGTCTGCGCCGATGACGGCATCAAAGAGGTCGTCCATGAGCAGACCATCGCGCACCTCCAAGGATTGGCCGGAGCGGTATTTGTAGCGCTCGAAGAAGGCTTTTGAGGTGCCCATGACACGGAACTGACGATGGCTGTCGCCAAGCGAGATGGGGACGATCCAATCGACGTCAGAACGCTCGGCGATGTCCTGATAGCTTTCCCATGTCATGTTGTTGGTGGCGTTACCGATGCGGAAAACCGAATAGAGCAGCAGTTGGACGGAGCCGGAACGTGCCCCCACAATCAGGTCAGTGCCGGAGATCGTATCGGCAAAACTGGCCTTGGCCCCTGTGCGGACTTTCTCCACGCCCAAAAACAGCGCGACGGACAGAGCGATGGCCAGAATGGTCATGGCAACAGTGAGGCTACGGGCGAGGAGCGAGCTTACGGCGAGACGGAGGATCATGCGGGCTCTCGCTCGGATGTGGCGATGTCAGACATCTCTACGGTGCGATCAAATTGGGGGGCCAGACGAGCGTCATGGCTAACCATCAGAAGCGTGGTGTCATGGGCGCGGGATTGAGCGAACAGAAGATCAAGGAAGGTCGCTTGGGTGGCCGCATCAAGGGCGGAGGTAGGCTCGTCCGCGATGATCAGGGGCGGTTGGCCGATCAGTGCACGGGCGGCAGCGACCCTTTGTTGTTGTCCGACGCTCAGAGTGCCTGCGCGGGTATTGAGCGCATCATCTGGTAGACCGAGATCGTAGCACAGGCGTTTGGCTGCGTCTTGTGGGACGCTGACGCGACGGGCGCGTTCAGGCGCAAAACGCAGTGGTAACAATATGTTATCAAGAACACTTGCGAAGGGAAGCAGGTTGAATTGCTGGAATATGAGGCCGATTTGCTCTGCACGGAAGCGGTCGCGTTGACTGGCGGAAAGCGAAGCAATGTCTGTGCCAGAAACGCTGATACTGCCCGATTGGGCCAATATGGTCCCGCAAATGAGCGACAAAAGCGTGGATTTGCCAGACCCGCTTTCGCCGAGCAGAAGGACCGTTTCCCCCTGCTCTAGCGCAAAATCGGGAACCGACAGCTCAAACGACGACCGACCCGGCCACCTGTAGTTTACATTCTTCAGGGACAGGGTCGGCGAATTCTTGGGCAATTGGTTGGTCCTTTAGAAACCGCTCAGCTCAAGCGACGGCTCGTCGCGCTCGACTTCAAAGGCGGATGCGCCCTTATCTGACACGATCTGAACCTCAACTTCCAGAGCATTCGGGAAAGCCTCGAAATAAGCAAAGTCGATCTTTGTGAGCGCGGATGGGTCCGAGCAGGTCAGGATATAATCCGCATGGAACTCGGTGTGACCTGATTCTTCTGCGTGCTCGTCATG
>CAZXRG010000160.1:4300-6580 GCA_964642935.1 uncultured Rhodobacterales bacterium
TGATCATCATGGCCTTCTTCGACCTCAAGCTCAGCGTTTGCCACGATGAGGCGACAACCCGCAGCTTCGGGCAGTTGGAAGAGGCTCAAAGGATCGGAAAGCGTGGCTTTCGCCGTCTCAATAGCGGCGAGATCTTCCGCGGATTCCGCTTCATACTCAAACCCGACAATATCCGCGCCCGGCGCGTGCAGTTCCATGGCGATATCATTGCCCTCAATAGCGATGTCGAGCTGGCCAACGCCATGCTCATGGGCGTCAAGCTGGCGGGTCTCTTCAGCGATAACCGGAGACGCCATGCAAACAGCGAGGATAAGCGGGAGTTTTTTCGTCATGGTAAACCTATTTTCAATGGTACGGGTTTTGAAGTTAGGCTTAACCTATTTGTTATCATATAACATAACAAGTCAGAAAGCAGAGCCCCGCTTAATCGGTGGCAATATCCTCATTCCATAGCTCAGGCTTTTCTTCGATAAAGCGGGTCATCAGGGCAATGCAGTCTGCGTCATCCACCACAATGACCTCGATGCCTTTTGAGCGTAGGAAGTCCTCGTTCCCGCCAAAAGTCGTGTTTTCCGCGATCACCACACGCGGAATGCCGAACTGGATGATTGTGCCAGAGCACATCATGCAAGGGGAGAGCGAGGTATAAAGCGTGGTGTCGCGGTAGGTCTTTTGCCGCCCCGCTTTGCGCAGAGCATCCATCTCACCATGGGCAATCGGGTCGCCCTGTTGGACGCGTTGATTGCGTCCTTGGCTGACCAGTGTCTCGCCTCTGGCCAGCACGGAGCCGATTGGGCATCCACCCTCCTCAAATCCGGCCTTGGCCTCTTCATAGGCGATGCGCAGGAATTTGGCGTCTGTGTCGCTTAGCATGATGTGCTCCTTATCTTTGGGCATCTTTGTAATAGGGAAGCTCTTCCACGCGCAATGTGGTTCCGCTTGCTTTGACGGTGTCGAGATGGGCCGCGATGTCCTCAAGGGGGGCGAACCAGACGTCTTTGTCGCTGAGGATTTTCTCCAGCCATTTCTCCACCAAACCCCATCTGGCCAGACGGCCTGTGAGGAACGGATGGAGGATCAGCATGAAGAAACCGCCCGCCTCATATTGCGCGTCGAACTCTTCCCAAAAGCCCGCGAGGCCTGCCGAAGGGCCGCGCACGGGCATCATATAGCCGATCTCGTCGTAATGGGCGAAAGGGGGCCAGTCGTCTGTGCCCCAATGCACGGGCATCTCGTAAAGTGCGCCTTTGTCCGTGCGCATCTCGTAAGGAATGTCATCGGCCATAAGCGAGCTGTCATAGTGGAAATCGTGCTTGATCAGCAGGTCGATCACCTGATCGGTCACATTATAAACCGGAGCGCGGTAGCCTTTGGGTTTGGAGCCTGTGTGGCTGAGATGGGCCTCCATGGCCTTCTCGAACGCCTCTTCTTGGGCGGAGCCTAGCGTGGCGATGGGATCTTCATGGATCCAGCCGTGATGGCCGATCTCATGGCCTCCTTTGAGGATTTGTTCAACCGCATCGGGGTAAGTGTCCAGGCACCAACCGGGGATGAAGAAGGATTGTTTGAGGCCGAGGCGTCGGTAGGTTTCAAGAATGCGCGGAATGCCGACGGTGGGGCCATAGCGGCCCATGGAGATCGGGTAGAGACGGTTGTGGGAATCCTCGGGACGCGCCACATGGATCAGGCTGTCCGCATCCATGTCAAAAGTGATCGCACAGGCGCATTTGGCACCATTGGGCCAAGGGATCGGGTTCTGGATCACGGGCGTTCCTCCACCAGCAGATGGGCGTCTTTCATGTTCCATGTCAGCTCGACGGTTTTGCCTGGCTCCAAGTCGAGTTCGGCGAGTACGCGTTCTTGCACTTGGACTTTGAATTCCGTGCCGTCGCTGGCCTCTAGGAAGACGGTGACCATGGAGCCGACGAATTCTTCGGTCAGGACTTGGGCGGAGACGCGGCTGTCCCCTGCCCCTCCTATCTCGACCATATCGGCGGCTATGACGAGCGTGGCGCTTGCACCGATGCTGGCCTCTCCCTTGGCTTGGAATGCGCCCATGGGGGTGTTGAGGGTGACTTGGCCGTTTTCTGCGCTGGTGATGTCGCCGCGAAGGATGTTGTTGCGCCCGACAAATTCGGCCACGAAATGGGAGCTGGGGGCGCGGTAAATCTCACGCGGGGTGCCCACTTGGGCGATCTTCCCTTGGGACATGATCACCACGCGATCGGCCATGGCGAAGGCTTCTGATTGGGAGTGGGTGACGTAGACGAAGGTGATGCC
>CAZXRG010000161.1:0-4024 GCA_964642935.1 uncultured Rhodobacterales bacterium
TTGAGATAATCCCGCTCAACTTCGGGGCGCGACTGATCCGCCGCACGTTTGCGGATCTCCTCCAGCAATTCGCGAGACCGCCGAATGGCCTCCTCACCGGGCAATAGAGACTCTTGGGAGTCCATCTGACCATTGGCCCCGGTTGGACGCCCCAAAGGATCTTGCGCCTGATTGTCCGGACCATTGGCCTGATTGCCACCGGGTTGATCGCCCTGACCCCCCTCTTGCATGGCCTGCTGGCGCATTTCCTCGCCGTAATTCTGAATGCCCTCACGCAGGGCCTCAATGGCATCGGCCTGACTGTCCAAGGCTCCTGGCAAATCACCGCCCTCCAGACGATCACGCGCCTGTCCCATGTCACGCTCCGCCCGCTCCAAGGCACGACGCGCAGCCTCACCATCTTCGCCACCGCCGGGCACTTGGCCTTGAAGATCATCGAGAAGCTGGCGCAAAGCCTCTTGGCGGTCTGCCAATTGATCCGGCGACATGCCCTGACCCTGACCCCCTTGGCCGCCGTTTTGACCCGGCTGGGGTTGCCCGGGCTGATTGCCTTGCCCCGGTTGCTGGCCGGGCTGTTGACCCGGTTGTTGACCTTGACCGCCTTGGCCCTGACCGCTTTGCCCTTGCTGGCCCTGTTGCCCTTGCTGACCCTGCTGGCCTTGTTGTCCCTGCTGACCTTGTTGTCCCTGCTGCTGACGCTGCTCTTGGAACTGGCGCTGCATCTCGGAGAAACTCTCATCCGCCAAATCCTGCTGCTGGCGCAAAGTCTCCTGAAGGTCCTGCATCAGCTGCTGGCCCTCACCCTGCTGACCTTGGCCCTGCCCTTGCCCCTCAGCGATCTGCATATTCTCCATCATCTGACGGAGCATTTCGAGCAATTGCTGAGCCTCGGCCATCTGGCCTTCCTCCATCAACCGCTGAATTTCATCGAGTAATTCCTGAAGCTGGTTCTGGTCCATCGCCTGACCATCCTCAGGGTTCTGAGCCTGCTGCATTTCCTCGCCATTACGCTCGGCCTCTTGGGCCAACTGGCGCATGTAATCATCCATGGCCTCGCGCAATTCTTCCATCAACTCGGCAATTTCCTCATCTGTGGCACCATTGCGAATGGCCTCCTCCAGACGGTCCTGAGCCTGCTTCAAACGCTCCCGCGCAGAAGCCAAATCACCATCCTCAATGATCAAAGCCGCCTGCCAAAGGAACTCGGCAATGTCCTCGATCTCCGCATCCGTCATCCCGTCTTCCATGGCATACCCAAGACGACGCACAGCGGTCCGTGTCACCAGATAGGCCGTGAACGACCGGAATATTTCGTCAGGGCGATAGGTTGTGGCCAAAAGCACCTGATGGACCCGCGTGACATTATCGGGCGACCACAAAAGATCGCGGCGCTGCTCGACAATGGCTCCGGCCAAAGGATCAAAGAAACGACGTCCGGGCAGGTCCATCACTTCGGTATTTTCCGCACCCACCTGCTCCGCCGCATCATTGGCCTCAAGGGTCAGGCGCACAGGCAGACCCGCCCAAGGATGCTTGGAAAGGTCCTCGATCAGAACCTCCTCGATCGCCTTGGTGTCGCCCGTGAACGGCATCGGCAGATCAAGCCGGATCAAATCCCGCTCCACCGGATCAACTTCAAGCCCCATGGTGCGATCAATGGCATCCAGAGCCAGCGCGATCTCGACCGAGGCCGAGGTAATCCCGTAATCATCCGAGCCCTTATACCTAAGCTCCATCGCACCGTCCGTATTGCGCGAAATCCGCTCCATCAGCTTGATGATCGGCGGCGTGTCGGGCACGACGATAAACTCCCAAGCGGCCATCTCATTGCCAGAACGCGCAATCGACATGGCACCCGCGCTCTCAACCGTGAAATTGGTCTCCGCAATGCCCGCCGCCGATGTTGTCAGCGCGGCATTCCCACCGCTCAGGCTTTCGGCAAGCGCAAACTCGTCAGCGCCACCATAAACGCGCATGACTATTTCAGTCCCCTGAGGGACATCAAACGATTTCCCGTCAGTGTCTTCGGTCAGATAAATCACAGGCTTTCCGGTGTAAGCAGGCGGAGAGGCCCAAGCCTCAAACGACGGTCCCGCCGCCAATGGCGCGCCGCCCTCAGGCACCATCATAGCGCCAGTCAAACCATCACCACGGGCAAAAATCAGAGCCGCGAGAACCCCGACCACAGCCATAAGCCGCAAAGCCCATGGATCACGCCCGGATAGACGCAAATCAGGCGGGGCCACCTCAATACTGGCCGCCCGTTCGGCCATCATATCCTGATGCCGCGCCCAAAGCGCTTGCGCCGCCGGATCATTCAATCCGGTCGCTTGCGTATCTTCCAAAGCCGAGACCACAGACCCGTCCGACGCCGCATCAAGCCGCGCAACCGCCTCCACCCGTGCAGGCATCTCGAAGCGCTTAAGCCCAATCACGAATGCCACCAGAACCGCCACGCCAAAGGCGGTGTAAACAGCCATCAGCCAAGCCGGCGTGAGACCACTAAAGGTGCCAAACGCACTTAGCGCATATAAAACAAAAAGAAGCGACCACACGGGCCAAAACGCCCGCGCCCCGCGCTCCAGAGCGATATAGACCCGCGACAAGCCAATGCGCCGCCCCAAGATCTTTGCGATCGAGGTCCGCTTGGCATTTCGCTGGGTCGCATTATTCGCCAAAGTTCAGGCTCCGGTTGGGGCCAGACGCCTAAATCACGCCAGCCATTCTGGGATAGTATCGCGATTTAGCATTTCGTCAAAGCTCGGTCTGGCCCGAATGACAGCAAATTGATCGCCATGGACCAAAACCTCTGGAATCATCGGCCTTGAATTATACTCCGAGGACATTACCGCACCATAAGCCCCTGCCGAGCGGAAGGCCACCAAAGCCCCTTCTCCCACCGCTGGAAGAAGACGCGCCTTGGCGAATGTATCACCGGATTCGCACACGGGGCCAACAATATCGAACGGCTCAGGCTCAACGCCAACCTCAGGCTCGATCACAGGCACAATATCATGATGCGCGTCATACATGGCAGGCCTTATCAAATCGTTCATGGCCGCGTCTATGATCAGGAACTTGCGCCCCTCGCCTTCCTTCACATAAATCACCTCAGAAACCATCAGCCCGGCATTTCCAGCCACCAAACGTCCCGGCTCAATCTCGATCTCGCAACCCAGATGACCGACGGTCTCCTTGACCACTTTCCCGTAATCCGCAGGCAAAGGCGGCGCCTCATTGGTGCGCTCGTAAGGAATACCAAGACCACCCCCCAGATCGAGCCTGATGATCTCATGCCCGTCACCGCGCAACTGCTCGGTCAATTCCGCCACCTTCTCAAAGGCCAGACGATAAGGCTCAAGATCGGTCAATTGGGAGCCGATGTGCACATCAATCCCCACAACCTTCAAACCCTTCATAGAAGCCGCTTGCGCATAAACCTGTCGCGCTTTGGCAATGGGAATGCCGAACTTGTTCTCGGACTTACCAGTGGCAATCTTGGCATGGGTTTTCGCATCCACATCAGGGTTCACCCGCACCGTAATCGGGGCCACAAGCCCAAGGGACAAAGCCACCTCATTCAGGCGCACCATCTCAGGCTCGCTTTCCACGTTGAACTGACGAATACCGCCTTCCAGAGCCAGCGTCATCTCCTCGCGGGTCTTTCCAACCCCTGAAAATACGATCCGATCCCCGGGCACACCGGCGGCCTTGGCACGCAGATATTCACCGCCAGAGACCACATCCATCCCCGCACCCGCATCGCCCAACAGCTTAAGCACAGCAAGGTTCGAATTGGCCTTCATGGCATAACACACCAAATGGGGCATCCCCTCCAAAGCCTCGTCAAAGACCCGAAAATGGCGCAGCAAAGTGGCCGAGGAGTAGACGTAAAAGGGCGTTCCGACCGAACGCGCAATCTCCTGAATATCCACGTCCTCCGCATGAAGAACGCCGCTTTTGTAATTGAAATGATCCATGGTCCGGCCTGCTCGTTAAATCTCGCCCGCTTCTTGGGCGATCT
>CAZXRG010000161.1:4124-6577 GCA_964642935.1 uncultured Rhodobacterales bacterium
TAAGGACGTGGGCGCGAACGGAGGAAAAGATAAAGCGGCAGGCCAAAAGACACCCCCACACAATAAATTGCAGGCACACAGATCAGCATCCAGTAATCCCGACGCACCATCACTTCCGCAAAGATAAACACCGTCAAAGCAATCGCCGCGATGGTGAGATCCCACGTCAACCCGCGCGTGGCATCATTCACCGCCCAAGCGTCCAACATCGCCGCCAGATCATAGCCGTTGACCTCAAACCAGCGGATGAAAAAGAACATCGGCAAGACCGCGCCCAGCACCGCTAAAATCAGATAGGTCCATCGCAAAAGTGACATTTTGATACCTCCCAAAGCGCTCTTAAAAGGCTTAGGCCGCGCATAACCCGCCCGCAACCCCATTGCGCAGGATCACGACGCAAAGTATGACCCGAACCATGGTGGGCCTAATCAAACGCATCCGAGACAGCCAGACACTTCTCAACAGTGTCACATGGACCATTGCTGCTTATCTCAAATTCACCTTTCGCACCACCAAATGGCGGAAAATCGGCTTTGAAGGCCTGCACGCGACCTTGGAGACGGGCGAGCCTGTGGTGATCATATGCTGGCACCAACGCCTCATCCACGCACCCATGTCTTGGGATCAATCCAAAGGAAAAGCGGCCACCCTGCGCTCCGCCTCCCGCGCAGGCGTGGTCTCGGCAGGGGTTCAAGAGCGCCTTGGCATGATCCCCATTGAAATGCACGACGAGGCCTCCAATCTGGCAAGCTCGCGCAAAATCGCCAAGCTGATGAAACAGGGCGTCACCCTGGGCGTCACAGGCGACGGCCCGGAAGGCCCCGCCCGCATCTTCAACGGAGCAGGCCTCGAGTGGGCGCGCCTGAGCGGTAAACCGATCTACCTATTCGCCTCCTCCACAAAACGCCATACGCTCTTAAAGACGTGGGATCGGCTGATGTTCCCCAAACCCTTCACACGCGGGGTAATGCTCTACCAGAAATGGGAGGGCGAGGTGCCCAGAAAGCCCCAGACGGGCGAAATGGAAGCCCTTGGCCGGAAGTTGCAGGAGGATTTGAACGCTTTAACGGCCAAAGCCGACGATCTGATCGCCTCGGACTAAGCGTCCGCTAACCATATTTTAACCATTTGTGTGTATCGCCTGATTAAGGCCGTGCACGCTGATGACGTGCACCCGCCCCACCAAACATGAGAGCCCAACTCAATTAAGAGCGATCAAGGGTCACATGGTTCAAGCTGCGTGGGTGGAACGGGCGTTTTAGAGCGGTTTGCTCTATTTCACCGAGATGTGGAAAATCGACCAAATCCAATTGTCGTCCGGCATCTCGCTCAGATCAGCCCGATCCGCCCGTGGGAACACCACCTGCGTTGGACCAAACCCGCCAATTCCAAAAGCCTCACCGTCTCGCTTAAGGGCGAGAACCGCGCCATTGGCCTCCAACTCGGCCAAAGAGACCTCAATGGCATAACCGTCCAAAGCCTGCATGGTCACCATCTCACCGGTGGCACCTGCCGCTTTGAGCACATCCACCAAAAGAGGCCCTTCAAACTGATAGACCTGTTCGCCCTTTGGAAAATCCGCATTCACCGTCACCAAGGCCAAAGCCTCAAGCGCATCAAAATCAAATTGAGCCGCCTTTGCGAAATCAACTTCATTGTAACCAAAGAACTTGTCAGTCGCCGGATCGTATGCCCCTCGATTGGGGTTCATAACCTCTCCGGTCACAGTCAAAAGAACGGTTCCATCAAGCTTACTCTCAGCCTGAAAGGGACTGCCAAGTAGCATGACACCCGTCATTACAACCGCGAGAAGCAAACCGTATTTTTGCGTAAACATAGAAACCTCATGCGTTCAGATTTCAGAACCTGCACATTCGGCACTCAGTTTTGTATGTAGGCGACCGGCCTTTCCGGATCACCCTTTACACCGCAACTGGCAAGCAACAATGCCAATGCAAGACACGTCATCAAGCGTTTAGAAGCTGCGCTCATGATCACCCGATAACCCCCGTCCATCGTTTGATCTGTTTACGCACTTCACTCGGGGACGTGCCCCCGTAGCTTGCCCTACTCGCCGTAGAGTTGTAAACCCCTAAAACATCATACACGCTTAGGTTTATTGAATTGTGAACTTCTTGCATCTGCTCCAAAGACAAATCAGGCAGATCACAGCCATCATCCTCCGCCAGCTTCACAAGCGCTCCGGTCACATGGTGGGCCTCGCGAAACGGCATACCCAATTCACGCACCAACCAATCGGCCAAATCCGTAGCCGTTGAAAAGCCCGACGAGGCCGCCACCTCCAGCTCATCCTTATTAGGCCGAAGATCGCGCACCATGCCCTCCATGGCCGCCAAAGCCAGCATCAGAGAATCCGCGGCATCAAAGACCTGCTCTTTATCTTCCTGCATGTCCTTGGAGTAGGTCAGCGGCAGACCCTTCATCACCGTCAA
>CAZXRG010000162.1:0-6546 GCA_964642935.1 uncultured Rhodobacterales bacterium
ACTTGCGAAACAAAACGTTGATCTCTTGTTCCAGCTGGGCAGGGTCACTGTAGTTGGCAACAGGGTTTTGCATCATTTGTGGCAACATATGCGTCGTTTTTCGCGTTGAGAGATTGTGGATCTCTTCGATGATCCCGCGTTCTTGGGTGCTAATGCTCATACCACTCTCCTATGCCGACCCGGCGCAACTTTGTGAAGTTTTGCGACCCTTAGCCCTACGGCACAGTCCAATGGTTGGATGCTTTACCCCAAGCCAACCCAAAACTCCTCCCCATGCGCCACTCTAACGCTGACGCAGGGGGGGATTATCAGATGAACTTGTTGTTGAATAAATCTATTTTCGACCGTGCGGCTTGTCGAACTGTCGCGGTGGCGGGCCTTAATCGACGTGACGCTTAAAGGAGATCAATCGGCGGCTGCGCCCTTCACATAAGATTTCGTATCAAAAATTCGGCGTCTATGAATTGTTTTGGGACGTTATTGTTGTAGAGGTGGAATTCCCTTTGAACGACAGCATCCCAAAACCGCTTCTAAAACAAATCGACCATCCCGTATTTGGATTTATCCGGATAGGACATTTGGCCGTTTGTGGTTGGAGGCGCATAATCGAATTGGCAGGCATCATCGCCCCGCATGACCACTTTAAATATGTCCGCGGCCTTTGAGTTTTGCTGTGCGTAATACACATAGACACGCATAATATGGTTCATTTCGATCATAAAGAGTGTGGAGATTGCGCTGAAAAGCGCCTTTTCTTTCCCTGAGAATATCCCTTCCGATTTCAAAAGAATGAAGTCAAAAGAGGCATTGCGTGCCGAATTCAGAGCCGAGGATACCCGCACAGGGGGCACCTTTTCATGGATCAGAAACAAGGCGCGTTCATCAGAGCTTCTTAAATATTCCTCGTCAAACTTCGTCTTGGACAGATTGAGCAAATGGCGATCAAAGATCATCCGGAATTTAGCCAGTCCCATTTTATCCAAACGCCCGGCAAGCGATGATCTGGCTTCAAACTTGGACGCCACGAGAATCGCCCATTCTTCCCCATATTCCTTGAAGAAATCAGGCAGAATATCAAAGCCCTCATCATCACGGTCATCCTGAAAATAGAGCCCCCGTGTCAGGTCCGCCGACGTGGTAACTCGAATCACGTCCTTCCACTGCCCATAAAACTCGTTGAATGTCGCCATTGCGCACACCTTACAATTCCACCTTTTGAGCGAACATAGGCATCGAATGCTACCAAAGCGTTGCGATATGGATTTCCTTTCATTGCACATTGTTTAGTTTTTTAGTAAAAATGAACCCACAACATGTGGTCAAAATTATAAAAACGAGCAGCTCATGACCGACACGCCTGATACACCGGAAACCGACGACGAGAACCGTCCCGAGCGCCCTGCGTTCGACGGCCCTCAAATTGCCATCGAAGAGGAGATGAAAGCCTCCTATCTCGACTATGCAATGTCGGTGATTGTCTCCCGCGCCATTCCTGATCTTCGCGACGGTCTAAAGCCCGTTCACCGGCGCATTCTTTACGCCATGCATGAGACCGGAAACAGCCACGACAAGAGCTACCGCAAATCCGCGCGTCCGGTGGGCGATGTTATGGGTAAATATCACCCCCATGGTGATAGTGCGATTTACGACGCGCTGGTGCGAATGGCGCAGGATTTCTCCATGTCGCTGCCGCTCCTCGACGGTCAGGGCAATTTCGGCTCCATGGACGGCGATAATCCGGCCGCGATGCGCTACACGGAAGTGCGCATGGACAAGCCTGCCGCCTCCCTTCTTGCAGACATCGAAAAAGACACGGTCGATTTCCAGCTCAATTATGATGGCAAAGACCTTGAGCCCTCTGTGCTCCCCGCCCGTTACCCCAATATGCTCGTCAACGGAGCCGGTGGTATTGCGGTCGGCATGGCCACCAACATTCCGCCCCACAATCTGGGCGAGGTGATTGATGCCACGCTTGCGATCATGGAAGAGCCGGATCTCGACAACTACCAACTCATGGAATACATCCCCGCCCCTGATTTCCCCACAGGCGGGATCATTTTGGGTCGTTCAGGCGCGAAAAAAGCCTACACCACAGGCCGAGGCTCCGTCATCATGCGCGCCAAAACCCGTGTGGAGGAAATCCGCAAGGACCGCTTCGCCATCGTGCTCGACGAGATCCCCTATCAGGTCAACAAATCCTCCATGATCGAGAAAATCGCGGAAATGGCCCGCGAGAAGAAGATCGAGGGCATTGCCCATGTGCAAGACGAATCCGATCGCGTCGGTGTGCGCGTGGTGGTCGAACTTAAACGCGACGCCACACCGGAAGTGGTCCTGAACCAACTCTTCCGCTTCACGCCCATGCAGACCTCATTCGGCTGTAACCTGCTCGCACTTAACGGCGGCAAACCCGAACAGCTGGACCTGCGCAAATTCCTAACCGCCTTCGTGGATTTCCGCGAAGAGGTCGTCGCCCGTCGCACAGCCTTCGAGCTGAAAAAAGCCCGCGAACGCTCCCATATCCTCTGCGGTCTGGCCGTGGCCGTCACCAATGTAGACGAAATTGTCGCCACCATCCGCGCCTCCGCCGATGCCGCTGAAGCACGCGAAAAGCTGATGACCCGCAAATGGCCGGCTCAGGACATCGCGCAATACATCGAACTGATCGACGACCCGTCCCACACCATGAACGACGACGGCACCTATAATCTGTCGGAAATCCAAGCCCGCGCCATCCTGGAACTCCGCCTCCAACGCCTCACCCAAATTGGCGTCAAAGAGGTCACGGACGAACTGCAAGAACTGGCCGGAAAGATCAAAGACTACCTCGACATCCTGCGCTCGCGTGAACGGATCATGTCGATCATCAAAACCGAACTCGAAGAGGTCCGCGAGCAATTCGCCGTCCCAAGACGCTCTGAAATCGTCGAATACGAAGGCGACATGGAAGACGAGGACCTGATCGAGCGCGAAGACATGGTCGTCACCATCACCCATGGCGGCTACATCAAACGCACCGTGCTCGACGAATACCGCGCCCAGCGACGCGGCGGCAAAGGCGTGGGCGGCATGTCCACCAAAGACGACGACTTCATCACCAACCTGTTCGTGGCCAACACCCACACCCCGCTCCTGTTCTTCACAACCGACGGGATGGTCTACAAACTCAAAACATGGCGCTTGCCGCCCGGTGGCCGTAACGCCAAAGGCAAAGCCATCGTCAACATTCTGCCGATCCCTCAAGGGGTCTCCATCGCGGCCATCATGCCCGTGGATCGGGAAGAGGAAGACTGGACCGACCTGCAAATCGTCTTCGCCACCTCTGACGGCGACGTGCGCAAAAACGCGCTCTCGGACTTCACCAACGTCATGCGCAACGGCAAAATCGCCATGAAACTGCCCGAGGGCGTCTCCCTGATCAACGCCCGCATTTGCGACGAAAACGACGACGTTATGCTGACCACCAACGCCGGAAAAGCCATCCGCTTCTCCACCACCGATGTGCGCGTCTTCCAGTCACGCAACTCCACAGGTGTGCGCGGGATCAAACTGCCCGAGGGCGTCGACGTGGTCTCCATGTCCGTGATCCGCCACTTCGACGCAACCTCCGAGGAACGCACAGCCTACCTCAAAATGCGCCGCCAACTGGCAGGCGTGGACGAGGAAGAGGTCGATACGGACGAGGACGCAACCGAGGGCTCAATCACCCACGAGCGCTACCTAGAAATGCTCGCCGCCGAAGATTTGATCCTCACATTGACCGAACAAGGGGCCGGAAAACTATCCTCCGCCCATGACTATCCGGTCCGGGGACGCGGCGGCCAAGGCGTTACAGCCATGGACAAAGCCATGCGCGGCGGCCCCATCGTCGCCTCCTTCCCGGTCTCCATCGAGGACCAAATCATGCTGGTCACCGACGCAGGCCAATCCATCCGAACCCCCGTGGAAGACATCTCCTTCCGCTCCCGCTCTGCTGGAGGCGTGAAAGTCTTCAACACCAAAGAGAACGAGAAAGTGGTGTCGGTCGCATGGATTGCGGCTGAGGAGGAAGATGAGGACGGGGATAATGAGGAAGCTTCTGGAGAAAGCGCCCCCGAGTAAGCTTCCCAAGCGGGCTCGCACTCAACACCTAGAAAACTGTCACCCCCGCGAAAGCGGGGGTCCATCTCTCCTCAATCACGGGATCCCCGCCTCCGCAGGAAAAACACAAGAACCACGAGCAACCTGCTCGTGCAGTCACCCAATCACACCTGCTCTCCCCTGAAACCAACAAGAGACAACAGGTGATCTGAAGCCTAATACATACCCACAGCTTTGTTCATCTCACTCAGCAGAGTATTGTTCATACTGGCAACCGTTTGGATAGTTTCATCACTGATCGGACCTGCATTTGTTGCTTCAGTTAACGCCGGACCAAGTGTTTCCCAGAGTGTCTCGACACTTAGAAGCTGTAGTTCAAGCTCGCTGCTTAACGGGGGAATAATACCGTTTTCGGTTGATCCGAACATCAAGTCGAACAAAGAACTTTCGAATAATTCCAGTGTCTTAACCAGAGAATCGCGATTCAATTCTTCCTCAACTCCCGCGGAAATCATACAAAACTCTTTGGACGCCTTTTGGATCAACATACGCTGTCGACCAGCGACATTCACCGTTACCGCGAGTGTCTCATCGATGATACCCTGCGCATATCGCCCCTCCAAGGCCACAACCGCCGCTTGCGCTTTGGCCAGCGCTTCAAGGCTTTGCGCACCTATTACTTTCAGATCAATTGCGCCCGTTGAACCTTTCGCTGACGCGACGCTCTCATAGAGAGCCGTCCACGTGTCATAAACTGCGTCCAGCGATGCAATGGATGCCCCATCGGTTTCCTTGAGAAGCCCCATATCCGGGTCGCCCTCCCTTAGGGCAATGAGCGATTTGGCAAACAAATCAGACGCATTCACGGCTTCTGTCAGGCTTTCATCTCTCCCGATCCCGATACTCGCAAAACAAAGGGATTTTGCGATCTTTTGGGTCAACATCCGTTGACGCCCCGCCACATCGATTTTTCGAACCGCGTTGTCGCGATCCGAAATGGTCTTATCCAACGCCAGAGACGCTTGTGGAACGAAAAACAGAATTGCGGCCGACAGAACAAGAGCAATAGTTGGTTTCAACATAAGGTAACCTCAAAAATTCAGCGAAAAACAAAACTCTTCTCGCAAATAGGCTACAAAAAAGGGTTAAGGTCGCGGCAAAACCGACGAAACTTTGAGGAAAAAATGAAGCACAGCCTCCCCCTCATCACATACCTTGCCCATGATTATGACGAGGCCATCGACTGGTTCACCCGAGCCCTGCAATTTACGCTCCTTGAAGACACCGATGAAGGGCGCAAACGCTGGGTTCGCATGGCGCCGCACCCGAATGCTGAAACCGCTTTCCTGATCGCCCAAGCCTCAACGCCTGAGCAAAAAGCCATTGTCGGCAATCAGCACGGTGGACGCGTCGGCTTCTTTCTCCACACCGACGATTTTGAGGCGTCCCATGCCCATATGATCTCACAAGGTGTCACGTTTCGCGAAACCCCGCGCCATGAGGCTTACGGAACAGTCGCCGTTTTTGAGGACCTTTACGGTGCCCCCTGGGATCTTATCCAGTTCAAATCCGTTGCCAAACCCACCCCTTAACCGCTCGCAGGCGGTGCATGGGGGGTGCACGGGAGGTGCGCGGGTTGTGCCGGGTAAAAAACGCTATTAAACCGCCCCCTATGACACAGATAAAACCCATACATGTGATCGGCGGCGGCATGGCCGGATCAGAGGCCGCTTGGCAAATTGCTGAGGCGCAAGTCCCTGTAATCCTTCACGAAATGCGCCCCGAGGTCGGCACCTTCGCCCATCAGACCGGCAATTTTGCCGAGCTGGTATGCTCCAATTCCTTCCGCTCGGACGACAACGAGCAAAATGCGGTTGGTTTGCTGCACTGGGAAATGCGCCAAGCCTCTGGAATCATTATGGAAATGGGCGATAAGTTCGCCGTTCCCGCGGGCGGCGCTCTCGCCGTGGACCGCGAACCCTTCGCTCAAGCGGTAACGGATCGTTTGCAAGAACATCCAATGATTACAATAGATTACGGCGAAGTCCCTGGCCTTCCTCCGGAGGATTGGGGCCAATGCATCATCGCCACAGGCCCGTTGACCTCCACTCAACTGGCTGAAAACATTAGAGAAATATCCGGCCAAGACCAACTCGCCTTCTTCGACGCCATTGCCCCAATTGTCTATGCCGACAGCATCGACATGACCAAAGCATGGTTCCAATCCCGCTACGACAAGGGCGAGACCGAAGAAGAACGCACCGCATATCTAAATTGTCCAATGGATAAAGACACTTACGAGGCGTTTCTCGACGCGCTTTTGGACTCCGACAAGGGTGATTTTAAGGACTGGGAAAAGGACACGCCCTATTTCGACGGCTGCCTTCCCATCGAAGTAATGGCCGAACGCGGCCGCGAAACCCTCCGTTTCGGCCCCATGAAACCCGTCGGCCTCACCAATCCCCA
>CAZXRG010000163.1:0-6530 GCA_964642935.1 uncultured Rhodobacterales bacterium
CACTATTCGGTTCGAAGCACCACTTTGGGCTCCTACATCGATGTGCTGACAGCAAAATTCCCCACCAAAGTTCACATCTACTACGATGACCAATCCCAAGCGATCCCGCTTAACGACCTGCTTGATGGTCAACCCTTGGGGACCCACGCCTATGTCTGTGGGCCTGCAGGAATGATCACTTGGGTCCATGATACAACCACTGAGATGGGCTGGCCCAAGGCGCATGTGCACTCTGAGGAGTTCCTTGCACCTGAACCCGGAAAACCCTTTGAAGTGCGCCTTTGCAAATCTGACAAGACGATCACAGTTGGCGAAAACGAGAGCCTTCTGGAAGCCATCGAGCGGGCAGGGGTGGAAGCCCCGTTCCTGTGTCGCGGAGGCTCCTGTGGGCAATGTGAAACGGATGTGGTGCGTGCCAATGGCGACTTCATCCATCGGGATCACTGGCTGGAAGCGGATGATCAGGCCGCTGGCAAAAAGATCATGCCCTGCGTCAGTCGCTTTGTTGGTACATTGGAGCTTGATAGATGACCATTCAGTTCAACGATGAAACCTTCCGTGACGATTATTCGTTTAAGAATTCGCCATGGGCCATCAAACGCTTTCCCTTCCCGTTCCATGAAGACAGCTACATGTATTCGGTGAATATGGAGCAGCATCGCGGTGGGCCGGATGGCTCCGTCTATGAAAAGCGCTTTGATGTGGATGAGCATTACGTCTCTGAAATGCGGGACCGCGCGATGGTGCTGGCTGACGATCCGCTTCGATGCCAATCCTTGCCACATATGACGCTGGCTGGCTGGGACCTGCTTGAGCTGATCATGGTCTCAAAATCCGAAGATTACCCTGATCTATTTGAGTTGCATCGAAACGGCAATCAATGGCGTTGGATCAACAAACCACTTGGCATCGATGACAGCTTCACCTTTCTGGATGAGGCCACGCTGCCCTATGGTCCCATGGAATACATCACCCGCCAGAGCCAAGGGGACTTCTGCGTGCTCGACCAGCGCGAGGATAACCTGTGGATGGACGCAGGGATGATCACGACACAGGCCGATTGGTCACTTGATTTTGACATCGGCATGAACTTCTTTGAATGGCACGCCCCGGTTCCCATGGCCCATGAGATGGGGATATTCAAAAGGGCTCTGAAGTTCCTGTTAAATATCCAGCAAGGCGCACCTGCACGGCGGTTGAATTGGACCATGACGGTAAATCCGCTCTTGGATACAAGCCCTGAAAACTACCACAAATGGGGCATCCAAAAGACGACCCTTACGCCAGAGAACATTGGCACAAAGCAACACCTTCGGGTCGAATTACAGACCTTCTATCGTCTGCCCAGATCCAACGGTCTGGTGTTCCCCATTCGCTGCTATCTGTGCAGTTTTGATGATATGATGACCATGCCAAAATGGGGTCGGCGTCTGCACCGCGTTGTGCGTGATTTGCCCGAGGAATTGGCAGCATACAAAGGCTTCATCGACAACCGTCCTATGATGCTGGATTACCTGTCCGCGTTTGACGATGGTCTGCCAACAAGCCCCGGTGTGTTCCCGGAGCCAGAAACAGAACCTCCGTTAAAAACCTAAAACAACGCGCCCAGTTGCCTTAGGTGTTTTGCGGATAACTGATGATGGAAAGATAACGCGCAGGCAAACTCACCAGCTCCTCAGGGCCATGGGGGGCATCCGCATCAAAGAACAATGTATCCCCCGGTTTGAGGGGATAAATGTGCTCGCCGTGGCGATAATTCACTTCACCTTCAAGCATGTAGATGGTCTCAATGCCCCCATGCTGAAACGTCGGGAAAATGTCAGACTCAGCATCCAGAGTAATCATGTAGGGTTCAACGATCACACCACTGGAATTTGCCCCGATATGGCCCAGCAAATTGTACTGATGGTTCGCCCTCGTGCCCTCACGCTCAAGCTCCACCCCTTCACCGGGCTTGGTATGAACCGCGCCTCGCGCCTGTTCAAAGCCGCGAAAGAAGGTGGTTATAGGAACCGATAGCGCATTGGCGAGGGCTTGCAAGGTCGTGAGCGACGGCGATGTATTGCCGTTCTCGATCTTGGAGAGCATCCCGATAGACAGACCTGTCGCCTCGGACAGATCTGCCACGGTTATCTCCTGCTTGCGCCGATGCGCACGCACCTCGCGTCCGATCGCAACTTCGAGCACTTTTTCCCGTATCTCGCGAACACTATGCGGATCTTGTGAAAGAATTGATGTGGCCATGTTTTTCTTTGATGTCTCCCTATTCATGGCGTTCTACCGTTTTTGAAGGGTTGATCAAGACGGCAAGACACATGAGCAAGCCTAACATAAGTTTCTTTGAAAGCGACACATTCAGCGAATGGTAAAGGTCACTGGCGCGGTTGCGACCCTATTTCCGAGCCTTTCCAAAACACTTATCAAAACCCTCATAGCGCGTAATTGTCGTCCGTGTCATGGCTTCCAGCCATCCTAAGTCCAATTCGCCAAGCAGACCCATAAGAAAAAAACTTGCATCTCAGGAAAATAATAGCACACTTTCTTTAGGGCAAAAAGCGGCCAATGAGAGTCGCGATCTCAGTGACACATGAACTCAGGAAGAAAGCTATGAAGAAAATCACAACTGCGCTGACCGCTGGCGTTCTAGCAGCATTGCCAATGATCGCGGCGGCTGACAGCGATGATCCGATCGTTATTCCAATCCACAACTGGTCCAGCCAGATTGTGATGTCCAATGTTGTGGGCCAGATCTTTGAAGAGATGGGCCTCAACGTTGAATACGTCACAACCGACAGTCAGGCGGTCTATGAATCCGTCCGTCTAGGCGATGTGACCATGGAGCTCGAGGTCTGGGAGGGCGCTTTTGGCGCGTCGTTCCGCGCGGCTCTTGAAAAAGGCGGTATCGTTGATGTGGGCGACCATAATGCGGTAACCCGCGAGGATTGGTGGTACCCCATGTGGACCAAAGAAGCATGTCCGGGCCTGCCATCCTGGGAAGCGCTCAACGAGTGCGCCACCGTCTTTGCCACCCCTGAGACGGGCGAAAAAGGCCGTTACCTTGATGGTCCTGTGGACTGGTTGAAGCACGGTCAGGAACGCGTAGCTGCACTCGACATGGACTTCGTAGTTGTGAACGCAGGCTCTGCCGCGGCTCTTTGGGCTGAAATCGGTGCGGCTGAGGCGGATAAAAAGCCGGTGGTGGTGTTCAACTGGACACCAAACTTCGCGGAAGCAGTTTGGCCGGGCGAGTTTGTCGAGTTCCCTGCATGGGTTGAGGGCTGTGACAAAGACCCAGCCGTAGGTCCGAACCCGACCGCACTTTATGATTGCGGCAATCCGGCAACCGGCTACCTCAAGAAAGCCGCTTGGGAGGGTATGGAAGCAAAATGGCCAGACGCTTATGCGGTTCTGGAAAAGATCAGCTTCACCAACGCCCAGATCGCGGAAATGGCCAAGCTTGTCGATATTGATGAGTTTGAGCACGAAGAAGCCGCTGAGGTTTGGCTTGAGGCAAACGAGGCCGTTTGGTCCGGTTGGCTGAACTAAGCCTTCTTTTTCACAAAATCTCCCCGTCCGGTTTGCGCCGGGCGGGGATTTGACTGTAAGGTTTATAATGTCATCATCCACTCCCGTCATTTCTTGTAAAAACGCCTGGAAACTGTTCGGCCCTGATCCGACGGGATATTTCAAAACATTGAAACCCGACATGTCCTTTGATGACATTCAAGCAGATGGCTATATCGCGGGTGTGCGGGATGTTTCTGTCGATGTGTTCGAAGGTGAAATGTTGGTCATCATGGGGCTTTCGGGCTCCGGTAAATCAACATTGGTGCGGTGCTTCTCGCGTCTTCACGACATCACAGGCGGCACGATCAAGGTCGAGGGGCAAGACATTATGTCCTTGTCCGAAAAAGACCTGATCAACCTGCGCCGCTCAAAGATGGGCATGGTATTTCAGTCCTTCGGCTTGCTGCCCCACCGCACCGTCTTGGAAAATGTGGCCTTCCCGCTGGAAATGCGTGGCCAAGACAAACACACCCGCCGTGATCGTGCGCTAGAGGTGATCAAACTGGTCGGACTGGAAGGACGCGAGGACTATTTCCCGCGTGAGTTGTCCGGCGGCCAACAACAGCGCGTGGGCATCGCCCGCAGCCTCGCAATTGAGCCAGATATCTGGTTTCTGGATGAGCCCTTTAGTGCGCTCGACCCGTTGATCCGCAAAGAAATGCAGGATGAATTCCTGCGCCTCCAAAAGCTGTTAAAGAAAACAATCGTCTTCATCACCCACGACTTTGATGAGGCTCTGCGCCTGGCGGACCGTATCGCTATCATGAAAGATGGTATGATCGAACAATGCGACACGCCCGATCAGATCGTGCTGAACCCGGCCACGGAATACGTGCGCAAGTTTACCGAAGACATCGACAAAGCGCATGTGGTCCAGGCAGGCGTGCTCGCCAACCCCAAAGAGATCGGGCAGGGCGATCCGATCAGTGCCAACACCACAGTTCACGCGATGGCGCGACTATTGGTAAATGACCCGCGTGATATGATCCCGGTGGAACGCGATAGTGCGGTCATCGGAGCCATGTCGCGCAAAGGCGCTTTGGAAATTCTGTTGGGCGCGACCTGATGACCGCTCTCGCGATGGACACTCCAACGACACCGCGCACGCCGTCGCGCCAGCAGGTCGCTGGGGTGTTGGTCGTTATCGCCGTCATACTCACAGGTCTGCAATATGCAGGTTTGCTTCCCCAATGGTTGCACCGGTTGCCAGAAGCCATTGTGCCTAATTTCGCAGGCTGGCTCGACGCTTTCTTTGATTTTGTCAAAGGTGACAGAGAAACCGGACGCTTTGGCCTGATCTACATCACGCGCTGGTTTGCCGAAGGCCCGCTGGAGTTTATGCTCAACACCACCGCCAACCTATTTGAAGGCAAGCGCCGCTGGCCCTTCCTTGGCCCAATCCCATGGTCAGCTGTGGCCTTGCCGCTCACCATTCTGGGCTATGCTCTCGGGGGCTGGCGCCTGGCCCTATTGGCCGCGATCACCTGTCTTTGGACTGCGCTCATAGGGCAATGGGAAATTGCGATGCAAACCATGTCTGTCTTGGTCATTGCAGCCCCTTTGGCCTTTATCATCGGCCTCTCCTTGGGCATCGCCGCTTGGAAGTACACATGGGTCGATGTGGCGATCAAACCGGTCCTCTCCGTCCTTCAAACCCTACCGTTTTTCACCTACCTCCTGCCTGCAGTGATCTTCTTTAAGGTGGGGCCCACAGCAGGCGCCATTGCGACCACGATCTATGCGATCCCGCCAATGATATTGATGACCACACTGGGACTGCAAAAAGTCGCACCCGAGGTTGTGGAGGCTGGAAAAATGTCCGGCTGTACCCGAAGACAAATGCTGCGCCATGTCTACATCCCCGCCGCGCGCACCGAAATTCTGGTGGGCGTAAACCAAGTCATCATGCTCTGCCTAGCCATGGTGGTCTTGACCGCATTTATCGGAATGCCGGGGCTGGGCGCCAAGATGCTGTCCAACATGGGCAGCTTTAAGCTCGGCAATTCATTCGAGATTGGTGTGACCATCGTTCTGGTCGCCGTCACCCTTGATCGGCTCTCCAAAGCTTGGGTCGTCAAACAGCCCAAACATTTCGAAAAAGGCACCCCTTGGTGGAAGCGCAACCTCTTGCTGCTTCTGGCCCTTGGAAGCTTCCTTGTATTCCTCGCCATCAGCCAAATCCTCCCGATCCTCGCCGAAGTAGGCCGCCGCCAGAACTTCAGCCAAGGACGCGAGATTGATGCTCTTATCAAAGGCTTCCTCAACATCGACGCGGTGCAGGCTGTCACCTTGTGGCTGCGCGGTATCTTGAACGTGCAAATTTTGATCCCGTTCCGCAATTTCCTGCTGTCGATCCCCACGCCCGCCTTGATCTTGTTGGTCACCGCCTTCGCGCTGTTTCTGGCTGGCCGCAAACAGGCGATCTATGCGGCGATCTTCTTTTCGCTCATTGCCCTTACGGGATGGTGGGACCGCTCTGTCATTACGCTTTATTCTGTCATTGCAGCCGTCGCTCTGGCGGCAATCTTCAGCCTGCCGCTGGGCATTGTCGCCGCACGGTCAGAACGCTGGTCCACCCGCGTTCTCCTGATTTGCGACACCGCGCAAACCTTCCCAAGCTTTGTCTATCTGATCCCGGCAATCATGCTGTTTGGCATCACAGACATCGCCGTCATCTTTTCGATCCTGATCTACACCATGGTCCCGCTCACCCGATACACCATCGAAGGGTTGCGCATGGTGCCACTAGAAATGACCGAGGCCGCAGACATGGCCGGAGCCACGCGCATGCAAAAGCTGCGCAACGTCGAACTGCCCCTGGCCCTCCCAACAATGGCAATCGGTTTCAACCAAGCCATCATGTTCGCCTTCTTCATGGTCATAATCGCCGCCTTCATTGGAACCCAAGACTTGGGACAAGAACTGCAACGCACGCTCGCAGGCACAGACCTTGGCAAAAATTT
>CAZXRG010000164.1:0-6502 GCA_964642935.1 uncultured Rhodobacterales bacterium
GACACTTTTTTCTTCTTAATAATTGTTACGTTTTCGTCGGCCAATGCACTCACTCCAATAGCTAATCGGAGAGATGACAGATGTTTGTTTAAATCAGGTTAGTTTTGGAAAACTAGGATGCAGCCTTGCGAAGGGCTTCGAACTTCTGCTTTTCAACCGGGCTCCAGCGGAGGGTAAAGAGCCCAAACTCATCGTGGCGCTCTTCCGAAACCACAACATTTTGACTGTAGAGCCAAGCTCTCAGACGCCCTTCACTGTTGTCGAGCTGATATTCTTCAACCGTGACATCGGCACTCAAACCTGCCTCGATCAGGGATAGTAATTCAGCCAAACCAACGCCCGCCTCAGCCGATGTGAGTACGGTTTGCTCCTGCCGCTCTTCCATGGTTTGACGGGTTTTCAGCGCTTCCTCATTCAGCAAATCACATTTATTCCAAACCTCAAGCATGCCCTCTTCGGCTTCTTTGGACACTCCAAGTTCGCTTAGAACGGAGTTGACATTATCGGCCTGAAAATCCGTTTCAGGGTGGGAGATATCACGCACATGAAGCAATAGATCGGCACCCAAAACTTCCTCTAGTGTCGCACGGAACGCCGCAACTAACTGGGTCGGGAGATCGGAGATAAAACCAACTGTGTCAGACAGGATAACCCTACGACCACTGGGCAGCTCAATTGCCCGCATTGTGGGGTCAAGTGTTGCGAACACCATGTCTTTCTCAAGAACAGAGGCACCGGTCAACTGATTGAAAATGGATGATTTTCCGGCGTTTGTATAGCCAACAAGTGCGACAATCGGATAGGGAATTTTCTTTCTCGACGCGCGATGGAGTTCGCGGGTTTTCACCACTTTCTCCAATTGGCGCTTTAGGCGAATAATCGCGTTATCAATGCCACGGCGATCAGACTCGATTTGTGTCTCACCCGGGCCACCCATAAAGCCGCCGCCACCGCGCTGACGCTCAAGGTGGGTCCAACTGCGCACTAGTCGAGAGCGTTGGTACGTCAGATGTGCGAGATCGACCTGTAGCACACCCTCCTTCGTGCGGGCGCGTTTCCCGAAAATTTCCAGAATAAGAGCCGTTCTGTCGAGCACTTTGACATGCAACTCGCGCTCCAGATTGCGCTGCTGTACGGGGCTTAGATTGCCGTTGAGAACCACAAGATCCACGTCCATAGCCTTCAAAGCGTCCGCAAGATCGGCCACTTTACCGCTGCCAAAGAACAGCCCTGCATTCACCTTCTGGAGATTGACGTTCATCGTCTCAACGATGGTCACATCTAGCGCCTCAACAAGGCTCAGTGCCTCAGCTAGCGCATCTTTTGCATCACGGCGATCGGACTCACCGACCAGATTGGGCTGAACAACGCAGGTTCTCATACGGGCACCTGAGGTTACTCTTCCCCTTCGCCGTCATAAAGGGAAATTGGCTGGGCTGGCATGATCGTAGAGATCGCATGCTTATAGACCAATTGGCTTTGACCGTCGCGACGCAGCAGAATGCAAAATGGATCAAACCAGGTGATAACACCCTGTAGTTTAACGCCATTGACCAAGAAGGTTGTCAAAGGGACTTTGTTTTTCCGAACATGATTCAGAAATGCATCTTGCAAGTTTTGTTTGTCGGCAGCCATGTTTCCAGCCTTTTTGTACGGGCCTGTCACAATGCACAGGCCTCATTTTACTTTAAGAGTTACAAATGTGGTCTGTTTCAGCAAAAGTCCATAGGTATACGAAAAATAACGCAATATTGAGACACGACTGCTATTAAAGACGCCACAGTGTCGTATTCAAAAGGGCTACAACCGCCAAAATTTCCATGCGCCCAATGATCATCGATATGTCCAAATACATCCGTGCATTGTCCGAAAGTTGGGAATAACTCTCGATTTCCGAACCAAATGCCCCCGCCAAAGGCCCCGTGTTGCTCAGGGATGCAATTGCCAAAACCAGAGAGCTTTCAAAGCCAAGCCCGCATAACGACAAGGCCAGACTGATGCCTGCGATGCTAAGGACAAACAGCATCACAAACATCCAAGTGACATAGGCCCCTTCACGCCGGATATGTCGCGCATCCGCTCCAAAACCGGCAATGCTGCTTGGATGAACCAAACGCGCCAACTCGCGCTCTCCGTGTTTGAAAAGCACATAAACCCGCAGCAGCTTGATCCCTCCCGCCGTTGTGGCAATACCGCCCCCTAGAACCGTAAGAGATAGCAAAATAAGTCCGGTGCTGCTGATATTGGCCCAGACCTTCGCAAACGCCCATTGCTCGCTGACAAAGCCGGTTGTGGTCAGGAAGGAGATGGTCGTGAAAAAGCCGCCCCACCATGCGTTAAGAGCCCGCAGGACCGTAAATTCCGCGCCAGCAACTGCCAAGCTGCGAAAGTGAAACAGAAACAGAAGGCTTGATAGAACAAGAGCGATGCCCACGGCGATTTTGACCTCAGGATCAGCCCAAATGCTCAATCGGGTGGAATGCCTTTGAGCGCTAAAAAACCGGTGCGAGATTGCCAGCGCAAAGAATGCCAGAATGACAAACTCTCCCCAAAACCCAGCCAAACCTTGCTCCAGCCCACCCACCGGAGAGATGCCGCTCGTGGAAAGGATCGCCATTGCGTGACAGACCGCCACAAATCCGTCCTCCCCCAGAATAACCAGAAGCAAGGCCAAGACGGCCGTGGCAAACAGATAGAGCGGTCCGATAGTCCGGATCGCCTTAATGACACGATCAGAGGCACCCAGCGGGTTTGTCACCGCAGCAATGCTCTTTCCACGCGCGTTATTCTGTCCGGTTCGAATTTCAAAACCACCGAGGTTTAAAGGCTCCATCACAGCGATTGCGGCCACCAAAATGACCAGCCCCCCAAACCAGCCGACCAAGGATCGCCACAGATGCAGTGTTTCCGAAATCTCGAAGGGATCAGCAAAAAGCGAGGCGCCGGTCGTAGTAAAGCTCGACATCATCTCGAAATAGGCCTGACTGATCGAGATTGTCGGCACCAGATTTGAAAACGGCAAGGCACATATCAGCGGTAAAAAGAGATAGGCAAACAAGAGCGTAATCAGGTGCAATCGCCCCGATGACCTCGGTTTTCTGTTCACCATGGCCAAGGCGATTGTCACCGTGATCGTTAACAGAACGGTTCCGGAAAACAGAAAAACTCCAGCCGCCCGAGCGTCACCAACAAAATATGCAAAAGTTGCCGGAACGAACATCAAAGCGGTCGCTGAGAAGAGCAGATATACGAACAGGGGGAGCGCGCGTAAATTCATGTTCAGAAGAAATCGATTGAAACCTGAAACAGTCGCTCAACCTGTTGAACATCTTCTGACAGAACGAACACCGCGAGGATATCCCCTTCTTCAATCCTCGTAGATCCCTTTGGAATGAAGGTTTTATCGCCCTTCTTGATGCTCGCAACAATTGCCCCGCTCGGCCATTCAATGCTGCGAACCTCCTTGCCCGCGATAGACGACGAACTCAGAACCTGCGCTTCAATCACCTCCGCCTCTGCATCACCAATAGAATAAACCGCACGAATACGGCCATGTCTGATATGACGCAAAATCGAGGATACGGTCGTGGCTCTGGGGTTAATATAGGCATCAATCCCAAGCGGGTTCAGAAGGCTCACAAGCGACGGATCATTCACCAAAGACACCACCAATGGAACGCCCACCGCTTTGGCGCGGGCACTGGATAGAAGATTGGTCTTATCGTCATCCGTCATCGCCAAAACGGCGTCAGCCCGCTCGATATTGGCCTCTTCCAGAAGGCTCATATCCAGACCATCGCCATGAAGCACAATTGTCCTCTCCAAAGCGTCCGCTGCATCCTCGGCAATACCACGGTTTTTCTCGATAATCTTGGCCCGAATGCGTCGATCATCCGCTTCAAGGCGCTCGGCAATTGCGCGCCCCACATTACCACCACCAATGATGATAAACCGCTCACTGCGTTGCTGGGTTTTGCCAAAAATCTCCATGGTCCGATAGACGTCCTCGGTATCGGAGAACACATAAATATCATCGCCCGGATAAAGCTGATCTTCGGGCTCCGGCACAAAGAGCCGCCCTTCCCGTCGCACACCAACAACAATCGCGCGAAGTGTAGAGAACAGCTCGGTCAACTGGCGAAGGGGCGTATTGATCGCCGAACAAGATTCTTCCAGCGTCAGTCCAAGCAGCTGGACGGTCCCGTCCAAGAACAGCTCCGTGTCAAATGCGCGGGGCGCAGACAGTCGGCGCATGGCCGCTTCTGCAACTTCCTTTTCAGGCGAGATCACCACATCAATGGGCATGTGATCGCGCCGATATAGGTCGCTATAAATCGCATCAAGATAAGATTGCGCACGAAGCCGCGCGATCTTGCGAGGCACTGCAAAAACGGAGTGAGCCACCTGACAGGTGACCATATTCACCTCATCAGAATGGGTGGCCGCAATAATCATATCCGTATCACGCGCACCGGCGCGATCCAGAACATCGGGATGGGACGCAAATCCGGTAATACCGGTCACATCCAGACTGTCATTGATGGAACGCACCAACGCGGCGTTGTTATCCACCACCGTCACATGATTGTCTTCCGTGGACAGATGGCTCGCAATTTGCCAACCCACCTGCCCCGCGCCGCAGATAATAATCTTCATGATCTGAGGGTCCCGTTTTTACTCAGGAGATTTCCTCTTCCGTATGCTCGTCCAATTCTGCAATTCGTGCACCGGAACGGGAGGTCGTAATCACGTTGAGCGACTTGAGCTTACGATGCAAAGCCGAGCGCTCCATACCCACAAAACTCGCCGTTCGTGAGATATTCCCGCCAAAGCGGTTGATCTGAGCCACGAGATATTCCCGCTCGAACATTTCGCGGGCCTCGCGCAAAGGCAGGCCGGATACAGCCGCGCTTAGCGTAATGCCTGTAGCACTATTGTCCGGCTCCGTACCTACGCCAGAGGCAATCTCGGAGGCATCAATGGTCTTCTGGTCGCCGCCCAGAATAAGCACACGCTCCAGCAGGTTCTTGAGTTGACGCACATTGCCCGGCCAACGCATGGTTTGAAGATGCGCCAAAGCGTCCTCAGAGGGCTTGCGAAGCTGTAGACCCTGATCCTTGTTCAGCTCTGTGATGAAATACTCGGTCAACTCCGGAATGTCATCGCGACGTGTCTCCAAGGATGGAACGACCACGGGCACAACATTCAGGCGATGGTATAGGTCTTCGCGAAAACGTCCTGCCTCAACCTCCAAAGGAAGGTCCTTGGTGGAGGCCGAGATAACCCTCACATCAACCCGAACCGTATCCGAACCACCCACGCGGCTGAAATTCTGATCCACAAGGACACGCAAAATCTTGGCCTGTGTTCCCGCAGGCATGTCCGCCACCTCATCAAAGAACAAAACACCGCCATGGGCTTGCTCAAACAAACCGGGCTCATGACCACGCTCCTCGGACTGACGCCCGAACAGAACCTCTTCCATGCGATCCGGCTCAATGGAGGCGGAGGTCACAGAGATAAACGGACCATTGGCACGATCAGAATTGGAGTGAAGATAGCGCGCCGCAATCTCCTTGCCCGAACCCGGAGGGCCAGACAGCATCACACGCCCATTAGTACGGGCCACCTTATCAAGCTGGCTCTTGAGCGTCTTGAATGCCGCCGAATTGCCCATCATCTTCGTGGCCGTCACGTCCTTCACACGCAAAGCCGCATTCTCTCGGCGCAAGCGAGACGCTTCCATGGCGCGGTTCACAACCACCAAGAGCTGGTCGATGTTGAACGGCTTTTCAATGAAGTCATAAGCGCCCTGCTTCACAGCGGCGACCGCAATCTCGATATTGCCGTGACCCGAAATAATCACAACCGGAATGCCGGGGTTATCAATCTTCACCTTCTTGAGGATGTCGATCCCGTCCATGCGGCTGTCTTTGAGCCAGATATCAAGAATGATCAGATCAGGCGGCTCATTGTTGAGCTCTTTGAGCGTGGAATCCGCATCCCATGCCAATCGGGCGGAATGCCCGTCGTCACGCAGAATATCTCCCACAAGTTCCCGAATATCTTTCTCGTCGTCGACGATAAGAATATCACCCATACTGTCTGCTCCTCATTTGTTCTTCCAATGGCCCTTAAGCCACCTTCTTTTGTTTCTGCGTCTTTGGCCGAACTTGGCCATCCAAATTAAAAAACGAAATTTTTACTTCTGCACCAAAACTCTCATTACCTTCAAATACAGGGGCGTCACAGAGCTCCATCTGTCCGCCATGCTCTTCAACAATCTTCTTCACAATCGAAAGGCCAAGCCCCGTCCCTTTGTCCCTATGGGTCACGTAAGGCTCAAACAAAGTTGATCTTTTCTCTGGCAGGCCAATACCGTTGTCCTGCACTTGGATTGTCAGAACACCATTCTCTAGGGTCGTCAAAACCCTGATCTCGGCTTGGTAATCCTCACCCGCTTGGGAGGCATGCGTCTCAATCGCCTCAGCCGCGTTTTTCA
>CAZXRG010000165.1:0-6489 GCA_964642935.1 uncultured Rhodobacterales bacterium
ATATCGAGGCAATGCCCGATGGATCAATCCTCGTGAATGGAACGCGGGTTAAGTAGGTTTCGTTTATCACTTCGGGGCACTGCGAAGCCGGTGCCCCGAAGGGTGGTCAATTCAAGAAAGCCCAATCCCTGACAGCATGGGCTTATGGTCAAACCGACTGTCACCAAGATCCACAGTTCGCAAAACGCTGATGTTTTTGGGGAAAGCTGTTTCGATCCCATCAAGGTCGCTATCCCTCAGAGTATCGAGCTGAACCTCGTCTACAAAATGTTCCAGTATCGCCGTTTCGCGCTCGAGTAAGCCGAGAGTTGTCAGATATTCGAGAATGTCCTTGGGTGGGGTTTCATCTATCGTGCGACGCAGTTGGACCACAATCAATGCGGTTTCGGTGGAACACGCAGGCTCGGCAAATCCGGTTAAATTGCGAACCCGCTTAAGAACGGGATCATTGATGATCTCCACGTAGCCATCGAATAAGGGGGCGGGGCCAGTGACCTTCAAAGCCACGCTTGTGATGGAGGTGCGGTTTGCCCGCGTCCAAACAGGCTCGAAACCGATGATCGGAGCATGGGCCCGCGATGACATGACCAAATGGTCGACTGAAATGCGGCCTTGATCCGTAAGCACCTCAACCTTTTCCCCCGTCACGTCGATCTCCGTCACACGGTGCTTGAAGTGAAAGTCTGCGCCCAGCGCCATAAGCCGCGTTTGCATCATTGTTAAAACATGCGCCATGCCACGTTTGGGGTAGATAAAGGATAGGTTGCGATAGCGCATTGCTTCGCCTGCGTTTTTCATTGAATGCCAGACACGATCGAGCTTCCCTTTGAAGAGATTTCGACCCGCAATGCCGCCATAAAGCGCAATTCTGGCATAATTCATGGGGATGCGACGCCCGTTCCACAATCCGAAATCCAAGGCACCGTCATTGCGATCTGGTGGCGGGATCAGCGCCTCAAAAACGCGGTTTAGATGGGGGCGGTTTTCGATGAGATGCACACCAACTTCGACCCCCTTATGCCCCAGTATATCTGGGCATTTCCAAGAGCCGCCCAGACCCGAAGCCTGATCGATGAATATGACTTTTTGCCCTGCATGCGCACGTATCATGCCCTCAAGCAACATCGGTGGACCGGTTCCGATCAATGCCACTTCAAGCTGGCTCATTAAGAGTGAAAATCCCTTAAAACCGAGGTGATGTGATCCAGTTCGGCATCCGTTATTTGCGCATAAATCGGCAGGGAAAGTGCTGTTTGGCTCAGTTCATCCGCCACCAAACACGGGAGAGCATTTTGGGCATCCCGTTCAAAAACGGGTTCGCGATGAAGCGGGGTTTCATAATGGATACGGGTCGGAATTCCGGCTTCTTTAAGGTGCTCCGCCCAGCCCTTCCGATCCGACGTTACGAAGACGTATTTGTGATGCGCGTGCGTGCATTTCGGATCCCATGTCAGCGTTGTAACAGGCTGGTTTGCCAAAGCCTCGTCATAGGCACTTGCGATAAATGCGCGCCGTTTCCGCCAAGTCTCGCTCTGATCTATCTTTATGTTCAAAACAGCCGCCGTGATACCGGACATTTGCGAGTTGTAACCTAGGTTGACGTAATCTGCGCCGGATTTGCCATGGTACCTTAAGGATCGGGCCATTGTTGCGATCTCGTCGCTGTCAGTGACAAGTGCCCCGCCTGTGCCCGGCGCCCCAAGCACTTTGTTCCGGTCAAAGCTAAAAATTGCAGTTTCACCCAAGCCACCTGCATGGGTCCCGTCCCATTCTGTGCCAAAGCTCTGCGCTGCATCCTCTATGAGGATGAGATTATGCGCACTCGCAAATGCTGTGATCGGGTCAGGATCGACATAACCACCAAACAGACCCACCCATAGAATTGCTTTTGTGGAAGGCGTTATGCGTTTGGCCGCATCCTCAAGGTTCATCGTGAAGTGGGGGAGCGAAATATCGGTAAAAACAGGCGTCGCACCAGTGCGCAGAATGGCAGATGCAGACGCGGCGAAGGAGTAGGCGGGAACCAAAACGTCATCCCCGGGTCCAAGGCCATGCGCTTTCATTGCAAAGAATAAAGCGTCTGTGGCCGAGCCAACGGCAATGCAATGGCGACGCTGGGCAATCTGTGCAATGCGATCTTCGAACTCTACGACATCCGGTCCATTCAGGATGTTGTTGGTGGCCAAGACCCGCGAAATCTCGGCGGACAACACATCGGACAAGCCTTCATTTTCGCGCCCTGCTCCGAAAAACTTGAGAGGCTCGATCGCGTTCATTTTCATCACAACTCTCGCTATACTGCCTTTGCAATTGCGGTGACGGGCTTGGATTCTCGGATATAGCTCAAGTATTGTGGAATGCCCCGCTCAAGCGGCCAAACCGGATGATAACCCAAAAGCCTGCGGGCCTTCTCGATTGAAAGAGTACCGCGTTTTGGGCGGTCCGCGTCGTCAATTGCTTCCCCGCTCGTCTGTAAGCCTGGTTCAAACTTGCGAATTACGTTTACCAAGTCACTCAAATAGCGCGCTTGGCCGTAGGTCATGTTGAAGGTCTCAAAAGCGGCCTCTGATCTGGTTGATGCCAGATAAAACCCCTGAACAATGTCCTCCACATAGGTGAAATCCATGTAGTGATCATTGGCGCCTGACACTTTCACGGGCTTTCCATCCAATGCATTTTCGCAAAACTTCTGCACCACGCGTCGGTGTTGATCCGTCGGTCCATAGACAGCCGAGGGCCGCACGATCACGGGTTCAATTTTAGTGGGTGCCAGATAGGCTTGGGTCAATGTCTCTCCGGCGAGTTTCAATCCACCGTAAATGTTGAGTGGGTTTTTTGGGCCATCCTCAGGCATCGGGTCTTGGAGAAAGTTCCCGTAAACCATGGAAGAGGACGCATAAACGAACCGGGACGTTTGGGGCAAATCACGCATAATCTCAAGAACATTGATAAGGCCCGTAGAAAGAGACGCGGCGGCGCTCTCAATATGTCGCGTGGCGACGGCCACCAAGGGAATTGCTGCGAGATGTATGACGCAATCTGGTTTGTAGTCTTCAAGAAGTGCTCTCAACTTCCGAGGCTCAAGCGTCGAACACCGCTCGATCCGGGCGCCGCTTAATAAGCAGCTCTGGCGCGAATGAATATCCGCAGCAATGCTGGGTGACGGTGAATTCGTATAAGAATAGGTAAAATCGTCCAGAACCAATACATCATGTTCCGCGTCAAGTAATTTTCGGCTTAAAGACGAGCCTATTAGACCAGCACCGCCGGTTATGGCAAATTTCATTTAATCGCCCCCACGATATGATAAATTGACCGTAACCTGTTTTTATTCAGTTCGCTATTTTAGGTTAGCTCTACACAGGTCTTGGTCCCTTATACTTTGGATAGCATATTCCACTGGCCTCAGCCTAGTATAAGTTTGCGCGGGTTGTGAAGATTAAAGTCGGTGTGACATGCGGCGATGAGGTTTCTTGTGTCACGCAATCTGACCCGATTAACAGTCTCACAATGTCTCTGACCTAGTATCGATTAACCTTAGCGATAACTTGATACGAATATCATAACAGGTTAAGCGCTTAACTATTGCATAACGCGTTGGTCTCGAAAATAAACGATGGTTTTGGTAAAATAATGTGTGGAATTGTTGGTTGGGTCGGGCCGCGTGGAGACGAAGCTTCGCTAAACAGGATGATGGCATCAATTGCCCATCGCGGCCCTGACGGGTCCGGTCGCGTTTTTCTGGATTTGCACGAAGGGCAGCATACGGCTTTTGGCCATGTGCGACTTGCGATTGTCGATGCAAGTGCAGGCGATCAGCCCATGGCAAGTGCAGATGGTCGGCTCACGCTCTCGTATAATGGCGAGATATTCAACTTTATCGAACTGCGTGAAGAGCTAACGGCGCTGGGTGCTGTCTTTCAGACGCGATCTGACACAGAAGTGGTGCTGGCCGCATGGCGCGAATGGGGCGAAGGCTGTCTGTCACGATTGCGCGGCATGTTCGCTTTTTCGCTCCACGATGCACAGAACGATACGGTCTATCTGGCGCGGGACGGCTTTGGGAAAAAACCTCTCTTTTACTATCAGGCCGCTGGAATACTCGTCTTTGGCTCCGAAATCAGCGCGATGTTGGCCCATCCAAAAGTCGATTGTGAACTCGATGAAGCATCTGTCTATGAGTATCTGAGCTGGAGATATGTTCCCGGGCCAAACACCTTTTTTGAAGGTATCAAGAAAGTCGAACCGGGCACTTTGCTGAGCTGGCAGAATGGGCAGGTCAAAACCCGACGCTTCTTTACCCCACCTGAAACCCATACACCGCAAACATATTCAAAAGATCCCATCGGGGAGTTCTCCGAGATATTTGACGAAGCGGTCAAGATCAGAATGCGCTCTGATGTGCCTGTGGGAATGTTCCTGTCTTCCGGAATAGATAGTGCTGCGGTTCTCGAAAGCGTCTCGCGCCTGGGCGGAGATGTTACGACCTTCAGTGTCGGCTATTCAGAAGGCCAGATGAGCGAGTTGGAGGCAGCCGGAGACTTGGCGTCGCATTTTGGTGCGCCTTTTGTGCCCATCTTGTTGGAGCCCTCCGGCCTCATGGACAGTATTTCCAAAATGACCATGTCGCGCGGTGCTCCGGTTTCCGAGGCCGCTGATGTCCCCGTCTATACGATGTCTCAATTGGCGTCCAAAGACGTGAAAGTCGTGCTGACGGGGGAAGGGGCGGACGAGTTTTTCGGGGGCTATCCAAAACACACCATTGAAGCGCGCATGGGCAAGATGAACTCGGTCATGAGATTAACCGGCGGGATCGCTGAAAGATTTGGTGGCCGACGTCTCAAGATTGCGGGTAAGGCCATGCGATCGAAGGATTTCGAAAAGCGCATGGTCCAATGGTTCGGCGCGACCAGCGATGTGGAACGCGAGGGCGTTTGGAAGGGGCGGGACGTTGCCCGCAAAACGGCCTCCATGCCTTTTGAAACTGCTCCGGGGGCCTCCGCGCTTCGCAAGGCGCTGCATTTTGACCAAACCTCATGGCTTCCCGACAATGTGCTTGAACGCGGTGATCGAATGACCATGGCAGCCTCAATCGAACTTCGCGCTCCCTTTATGGACACGGAACTGGCCGCGTTCTCGGCACGGTTGCCCGATGAATGGCGGATAAAGGGTCGTATCACCAAACGCATATTGCGCGAAGCAATGGCAGACAAACTCCCCAAGCGGGTGCTTACGCAAAAGAAAAAGGGGTTTCCGGTCCCGATCAGCCATTGGTTCCGCCACGAATTGCGCAATGACTTGGAGGCCGCTCTTTGTTCCGAAAACAGCATGATCTCGGAGTACGTCGACGCGGCATGGATCAAACACATGTTCGACGCTCATATCATGGGCGATCTGAGCAAGGATAAGCTTCTGTGGATGCTGTTCACGCTGGAATTGTTCCTCCAGAGCTTCTTTGGACCCCATAAAGACCAAAGAGCGCTGATGTGATATCCGTAATCATCCCTCACCTGAATGATCCCGGCTTGGAGGCGTGCCTTTTATCGCTGGACGCACAGGAAGGGTACAGCGGTGCTTGGGAGATTTTGGTCGTGGATAATGGCTCGGTTGAGCCACCCCAAGCGCTATGTGACCGATTTGAGCGGGTGCGTCTGTTACACGAACCCCTCCAAGGCCCCGGTCCGGCCAGAAATAAGGGAGTAGCTGAGGCAAAAGGGGAAATCCTCGCCTTTACCGATGCAGATTGCCGTGTCGCTGCCAATTGGTTGAACGAGATCGCTGCAGGCATGTCCGATCCATCGACGACGGTTTTGGGGGGCGCTGTGAATGTGGCTTACGATAATCCTCAGCATCCAAGATTCACTGAACCCTATGAGCGGGTCTATTCTTTCCGCAATGACGAACATATCGCGCAAGGCTATTCGGCATCTGCAAACATGGCTGTTCGCGCAGAGGTGTTTGATAAAACCGGAGGCTTTGGTGGGCGCGACATCGCCGAAGATCAGGAATGGGGGCTTCGCGCGTCTCGTATGGGCAACCCGCCAAAATATCGTGCCTCAATGATCGTGCATAATTCCTCTCGGAAGGATTTCGCCGCGCTCAAGCGCAAATGGACCCGCCATATAATACATGATTATAACGCTATGACCTCTTCAAAGGCATGGATATTCCGCGCATTAAGCCTTGTGGCCTCGCCTTTATTGGAACTGCAATTGGTGATCACATCCCCAAAAATTTCGGGCCTAAAGGAGCGGTTTTTGTGTTTTTGCTGCCTTTGCTGCGTTCGCGCCTATCGAAGCTGGACCATGATTGCGATCATGCTCCGTGGCGAAATGGAGATTCAATGGAATGATCCGGGTGAAACCGAGCATCGCAGTTAAACGTGATTAAAGACGGGCGGCTTTTAGGCGCAAATGCCGCCCGCTTTTCTGATTAAAGCGATTTATGGGTTCCATCGCAAAACGGCAGCTTGCCTGATTGCTGACAGCC
>CAZXRG010000166.1:0-6485 GCA_964642935.1 uncultured Rhodobacterales bacterium
GCATCCTGCATGACCGAATGGCCAAACTCATATTGCCCGTCATCAAGGCGACGGATGATCTGGGCTGAGGTTAGCTGGGACAGGACTTCGCGAATTTGCGGCTCCGGCGTGTCCACCAGATGGCGGATCATATCAAGTGAGAACCGCCGCCCAATGGTCGCTGCAACCGAGGCAAGTTCCCGTGCCCCGCTCCGGCTATCCAAGCGCGACAAAAGCGGGCCCAAGAGAGAAGATGGCAAGTCGCTCCCTTGCAAATCAAAGGAGCGCTCCGGGATGGTGAGTGTCTCCCCGTCTACCCCCCGATTGCTTTCCACAACCGCGCGGGCAACCTCCTCAATATAAAGCGGAATTCCGTCACAACGCTCCAGAATTTGCTTCTTTAGGGGCGCCGGTGCTTGGATGTCATCAAGTTCGCGCTCCAAAATTTGCCGGGAAATCGCCTCATCCAGCGCCTCCAAGTGAATGCGCTCCAAGTGATCCACATCCGGCAGGTCCACTGGCTCATTATCGCGCTGGCTACACAGGATCAGTACCCGCATATCAGACAAGTCTGTGATCAGCTCTTGAAGAAACTCCAATGTGGTCGGATCAATCCAATGGAGATCTTCAATGACCAGTTTAACCGGATGCTTTGTCTGTAGCGTTTTAAGATAGGTCAACAGAAACGCGAACATTTGCGCACGGGCATCGGCCGAACCGAGGTCTCCCGCTCCGGTTCCACCGACCATGAGGATCGAGGCCAGAAGCACTTCGCCACCAACAATCTCAGGACAAAATGTCTTCAGCCAATCTTGAGCAGCATGCCCTTCATCCCCGTCATGAAAGATCGCACGCATGGCAATCTCATGCTCCAAATGAGCGGCAACCGGATGGAGGGGACGGCCACGTTGATCAATATCACACTGCCAATAGACCGTGTAAGGATCATCATCATCCAGAATGTCGATCATGTGCCCCACCAGCGAGGATTTTCCAATCCCCGCACAGCCGTCCAAGACAACGATCCGCCCGTCTCCCTTTAGGGCAGACGTCCACGCCGACTTCACCTCATGGATCTCTGAGACGCGATTAATGAGGGGACGCGCATTGGGTCGCAGCCCTGTCACCGACCCCATGTCCGCTTTGCTTTGACCGATTAAACTCCATGCTCCAACCGGCTCGGGAAGCCCTTTAAGGCTGTGTTGACCAAGGCCCTTAAGATCGAACTTATCGGCCAATACCGATTGGGTCGGACCGCAGACCACGATGGTGTCCGGTTCAGCCAAAGCCTGCAACCTTGCCGCCAAATTTGGCGTTTCACCAAATACCTGCCCCCGTTCGCGTCCGGCATCCGACGGGTTTTCATCCACCAGAGCCAATCCGGTCGCAATGCCGATGCGCATTTGCAGCGCCGTCCCGGCCTCCTCGGACAGGGATGGCACTTGAGCTATGATCTCCAAAGCCGCTTGTGCCGCGCGGCGCGTGTCGCTCTCACGGCTTTGGGGAAATCCGAAATAGGCCAGAATGCCATCCCCGAACTTTCGCGCCAAATGACCACCCCGATTTACCAGTATCTCCTCACATTTGGATTGGTAGAGGAACATCGCCCTTCGATAATCCTCGGGGTCCATGCGCACAGACATTTCGGTGGAGCCGACAACATCAATAAACAGCAGTGACAGAAAGCGCCGCTCTACGACGTCACGATCGCCGCTCAATCGGCCCAGGGCATTTATAATGCGCTTTTGGTCACCCAGCGGAATGCCCAACTCACGAAAATCAGAGGAGTTCAAATCACCAAGAACATCAACGTCCACTCCCGCCTCAAGCAAAGACGCCAAGTGGGTTTGAAGACCGATATCAGCCAATAGACGCTGAAGTTTCTCCGACATCGCGATGATCATTCTCCAAAAGCAATGCTATGATGGGGGCGAGCACGCTGTGGGGTTATTGAGAAAGCAGACCGAAAGATACGCATAGTAAGGCCATCAAAACTGCGTGAACAGAATCGAAGTTACCCGCGATAGACTATCAATTTAATCGGGAACTAAAATGGAAAGACTGTAACTGCCCCATTTATCGCCTAAGAGGCCTTCCGGAAGACCTCGATCTGGGGCGCCGACTTGGGACGCTTGGCCAGTTTTTTAAGAATATCAACCAACTCGGGTTCATTCACTGCACGCGCAGCTGCCTTGAGTGAAAACCACTTCCGCCGCCGTTCACTACGTTCCGGCCATTTCTTGTGAATTCGTGTCACATGCATGGGAAAAAGCTTCACCCGACAGCGGGTTTTAGAACCATCATTCAACTTCTTCTTATAATCATAGGTCCCAATGGCAATCCGCGACATGGCACCGCTAATTCCGGCCTCCTCAGAAGCCTCAATTTCCGCCGCACGCCAAGCCTTTTTCCCTTCCATGGGCCATCCCTTGGGCATCACCCAACGACGCGTTTCCCGAGAGGTCACCAAAAGCACGCGCAACTTGCCGTTTTTATTCCAACGGATCGGTAATGCAGCAATTTGTTTTCTGGGTTTGGCCATTCTCTCAGTCTAGCTTGAAAAAGTTAACAATGATTACACCCACATATAGTATATCTGTGGATAACTTATCAATATTTACGTCAGGCGGATGACTTAGACGTGATGTATTTACGTCAAATGGAAGTCTGCGAGAACATCGAACGGGCCATCAGATGACACCTTTTCGCGGGTGTAAAGATCGATGATGTGAGACAGCACATTGCGCGAGGCAGCCCCATGCAGCGCTTTATTCACATCTGCGTAAATCTCTGACGTGAGCGTATCAATGGATCGCGGGCCGTTTTTCAAAGCTTCAAGAATTTGCCCCTCACGGGCGCGACGGTGCTTGAGCAAATATCGCGCAATCAGCGGACCATCCTCGACAACATCCCCATGGCCGGGAAAATAGGCCTGCTCGGATCGCGCAAGCAGGCGCTCCAGAGAGGTCATAAAGGCCGTCAGGTTCCCTTCGGGCGGGGAAATCATGGAACTGGCCCAGCCCATGACATGATCCCCCGAAAACAGGCGTTCTCCATCGGAAAAACACATATGATCACTTAGATGACCTGGCGTGTGAATAGCCTCCAACTGCCATCCCTGCCCCTCAATTATCGCACCATCACCCAGCTCGATATCTGCTTTGAACGCCCGATCAACCCCCTCGCCCCCGTCAAAACCGCCAATATCCAAGGTGATCTCAGCGCTATCGGCCAATGCGCGGGAACACCCGTGAACAGGCGCACCTGTGATCTGCGACAGCTCAGCGGCCAAAGGAGAGTGATCAATATGCGAATGGGTCACCACAATCGCCTCAACCGTGCGCCCCTCAACGGCTTTTAATAACGCCTGCTTATGGAGCTCCAAAGCCGGACCGGGATCAATGATCGCCACATGATCACCGCCCAAAATATAAGACCGCGTGCCTGTAAACGTCATCGGACCGCCATTGGGCGCGGTTACCACCTCCAAGTCCACCCCAAGGCGCTCAGGTACGCCAATGGTGGGCGCATGATCCAGCGAGAACGGAGGCTTTGACATATCTGATCCTTGCACCTGTTTGTGCGCACCCTTACGGTTTTCCCCATGAACTTCAATTGGCTCAAAAAATATATGCCCCGCAGCCTATTCGGGCGCGCCGTGCTTATTCTGGTTGTGCCCATTGTCGGCATCCAGTTGTTTGTGGCCACCATCTTCATCCAGCGCCATTTCGACGGCGTCACCCGTCAGTTGACCCGAGGCTTCGGTCTGGAGATCGCCATTCTCATGGATGAGGTTGAGCAAGGCGGTGGGCTGACGAAGGAGACCTTGAGCCTCTCCGAGCGTCTCGACCTGACGGTGGAATTCGATGCAAACGGAACCCCAAACACCGCCTTCAATCGCCATTGGTACGATATTTCAGGGCGCGTAATCGAGGATGTGCTTGAGGGCGTAACTCTACGGGATGTGGGAATTGACCTGGCCTCGGATTTTCGCGCCATCACGGTCGACATTCCAACGGACGCGGGTGCGCTAACAATCACGGCACCACGCCAACGCATCTCCGCCTCCAATCCCCATCAGTTGATCGTCTTGATGATCTTCGCCTCCATCGTGCTCACGATCATCTCCCTCATATTCCTGCGCAATCAAATGCGCCCGATCCGACGCTTGGCACTGGCCGCCGAAGCCTTTGGTAAGGGCCGCTCGGAACCCTACCGCCCTGCCGGAGCCGAAGAGATTAGACGCGCAGGCACCGCCTTCTTGGCCATGAGAGGCCGGATTGAACGGCAAATTGACCAACGTACCTTGATGCTTTCAGGTGTCAGCCATGATCTTCGCACCCCTTTAACGCGCATGAAGCTGGCGCTGGCAACTGTTGATTCCGTTGAGGATTTAAAGGACCTTGATCGCGATGTTTCCGAAATGGAAAAAATGCTCAACGAGTTCCTCTCCTTCGCAAAAGGCGATCAGTCCGAAGGGACAGAGCATGTTGATCCCTTCGCCATTGCCGCAGAACTGGCGGAAGACGCGAAGCGCGGCAATACGGATATCGAAGTCCTGTCCGAATGCGACGAAGCCGGTCCCGTTCTCGTCCCCATGCGCGAAATGGCCATCAAACGCGCGATCCAGAACTTGGTGGTTAATGCAGGTCGATACGGCAAAAAAGTCCGCATGACCGTCGCTGTTCGCTCTCGCACCCTCTCCTATTGCGTCGAAGATGACGGCCCGGGCATCCCGCAAGCCGAGCATCTTCAAGCCGTTCAAGCTTTCAGCCGCCTAGATGCCGCCCGCAATCAAAACGATGGTGCAGGCATGGGGCTCGGTCTTGCCATCAGTAAAGATATCGCGAGATCCCATGGAGGCTCCCTGACTTTGGAGCAGAGCGAGGCATTGGGCGGATTGAAAGCCACCCTGAACCTGCCGCGATAAGCCACCCAAAGGCGGCTTGAACCCGTCAAGATGAAAAAAGATGGTAGGCCCGGCAGGACTCGAACCTGCGACCAAAGCGTTATGAGCGCTCTGCTCTAACCAACTGAGCTACAGGCCCGCCTGAGACGTCCATAAATAACAAGCACCATCCGGTCAAGCGCCAGACCATTCCTAGCGGTTTTCTTCCCCGAAGTCTTGGGGTAAGACACGCCCATTCAACAACCGGGGATCACGATGACCGAGCAGAAACAAAGCCTCACTTACGCCCAAGCTGGCGTGGACATTGACGCAGGCAACGCGCTGGTGGATCGGATCAAACCTGCCGCCAAACGCACCATGCGCTCGGGCGTGGCTTCGGGACTTGGTGGGTTTGGAGCACTTTTTGACCTGAAAGCCGCTGGTTACAACGACCCCATTCTGGTCGCGGCCACCGACGGCGTTGGCACCAAATTGCGCATTGCCATTGATACGGGCCAGCTTGACACCATTGGCATTGATCTGGTGGCCATGTGCGTGAACGACCTGATCTGCCAAGGGGCCGAGCCTCTCTTTTTCCTCGATTATTTCGCCACCGGAAAGCTCGATGTAGATGCCGCCGAGATGATCATCACGGGTATTGCTGAGGGCTGTGAACGCTCCGGCTGTGCCCTGATCGGCGGTGAAACCGCTGAGATGCCCGGAATGTACGCCAAAGACGATTTCGATCTTGCAGGCTTCGCGGTGGGCGCAATGGAGCGTGGCCAAGCGCTTCCCAAAGACGTGAAATCCGGAGACGTGCTCATCGGCCTCATGTCCGACGGCCCCCATTCCAACGGCTATTCCCTGATCCGCAAAACGGTCGAGCGTGAGGGCCTCAAATGGTCCGATCCTGCTCCTTTCTCCAATGACACAGTCGGAGGCGCCCTGCTCGCTCCGACCCGCCTCTACGTCAAACCCGCCTTGGCACTTCTAAAACTCGAAGGCCTCAATGCGCTGGCCCACATCACCGGCGGCGGATTGACCGAGAACCTGCCCCGCGTGCTCTCCGAAGGCATGGGCGCTTCCATTGATCTTGACGCATGGACCGTCCCGCCATCACTCAACTGGCTGATCGAATCCGCCAACCTCGATGAGGCCGAGGCCCTCAAAACCTTCAACTGCGGCCTTGGCATGATCGCTGTTGTCTCCAAAGAAGACGCAGACGCCGCGCTCACATCTCTCGCACAATCGGGCGAGACAGCCATGATTATCGGCGAGATTACCGCGCAATCGGGCGTCACCTATAGCGGGTCACTTCTGTGAAAATAGGCATTCTTGCGTCAGGAGGTGGTTCAAACGCTCTGGCTCTGATCAAAGCGATGAAATCAGGGCAGATCACGGCGGAACCGGCTCTGGTGCTGACCAACAACCATGAAGCAGGCGTGTTGGCCAAAGCCTATGACCTTGATGTGCCAACCGAAGTGGTCGATCACCGCCCCCACAAAGGGGATCGCGCGGCTTTTGATGCGGAACTGGCTAAAACACTCCAAAACCACAAGATAGATGTCGTTTGCCTTGCGGGCTTCATGCGCATCATGACCGAAGCGTTTGTGAAGAG
>CAZXRG010000167.1:0-6473 GCA_964642935.1 uncultured Rhodobacterales bacterium
CGCAAAAAAAGAGGGGGCATCTCTGCCCCCTTTCGAGTTTCGCAATTCAGGCTCGGTTTTAGTTCTGCCCGGTTTTTTGCCTGCGGCCTGATCGCGTGACGCGGGCGCCCCCTCGCGGGGCCCGCCCTGCCAAGCTCTATGCTTAGCTACAGCCTGAAGTGCCACCACATGTGTTGCACTTCATGCATGTCCCGTTGCGCACCAAGGTGAAATTTCCGCATTCGCCACATGGATCTCCCTCATAGCCCTGCATCTTTGCCTTGGTGCGCTGGTCCATCGCAGTTGCCCCCACGGAGGGTGTAACCTCACTCATGGTCTGCAATGCACCAACAGTCTCGACCTCACGGGTGACCGCACCAAGAGAGGCGGTTTGTGTAGCGGTGTTGCCTCCCTGTAGTACGACCAATTCCTGAGGTAGGCGCTTGCGCAGATACCCCGTGGACGAGACCTGTCTGATCATTTCCATCGATTTGGCCACACGCTCTCCACCCGCTTCGGTGAAGTTGCGTTTGCCCTCGTCTTCTCCGCGACCCACATCGTCAAAGCCGGTGCCTTCCGGTTTCACATGGGCCAGATCGGTGCGGTCCAGATAGCTCACCGCCAACTCGCGGAAAATATAGTCAAGGATCGACGTGGCATTCTTGATGCTGTCGTTGCCCTGAACCATTCCTGCGGGTTCGAACTTGGTGAAGGTGAACGCCTCCACAAACTCTTCAAGCGGCACGCCGTACTGAAGGCCCACGGAGACCGCGATGGCGAAGTTGTTCATCATCGCCCGGAAGCCAGCGCCTTCTTTGTGCATATCGATGAAAATCTCACCGATGTTTCCGTCCTCATACTCGCCCGTGCGCAAGTAGACCTTATGGCCCCCCACGATGGCTTTTTGAGTGTAGCCTTTGCGGCGCTCTGGAAGCTTCTCGCGCTCACGCGTGGCCACCTCTTTGTAGATCACCTTCTCGATGATCTTCTCGGCCAGAACAGCCGCTTTCTCCTGCGGGTTGCCTTCTGCGAGGATTTCCTCGGCATCCTCATCATCGTCAATCAGAGCAGATGACAGAGGCTGACTGAGTTTGGAGCCGTCACGGTAAAGCGCGTTGGCCTTCACCCCGAGGGACCAAGAGAGCTCGTAGGCTTCCTTACAATCCTCAATGGAGGCCGAGTTTGGCATGTTGATCGTCTTGGAGATCGCACCGGAGATGAACGACTGTGCTGCCGCCATCATGTGAATGTGGCTGTCCACGGAGAGGAAGCGTTTGCCGATCTTGCCGCAAGGATTGGCACAATCAAAGACATTGAGGTGCTCGTCCTTAAGGAAGGGCGCGCCTTCCAGCGTCATGGTTCCACATACGTGGTTGTTGGCCGCATCTACATCAGCGCGGCTGAACCCGAGGAATGAGAGCAGATCAAACGACGGATCGTTGAGCTTCTCGGCAGGTACACCAAGTGTTTTGATGCAGAAGTCCTCGCCCAAGGTCCACTGGTTGAACACAAAGCGGATATCAAAGGCTGTTGGCAGAGCCGCCTCGACCTTCTCGATCTCCACATCCGTAAAGCCTTTGGAGCGCAGCAGGCTCTGGTTGATCCCAGGTGCGTTGCCCATGGTCCCATGGCCCACCGCATAAGCGATGATCTCTTCGACCTGACTGGAGGAATAGCCCAGAGTGCCCAAGGCAGACGGAACCGAGCGGTTGATGATCTTGAAGTAGCCGCCGCCCGCAAGTTTCTTGAACTTGACCAAAGCAAAGTCAGGCTCGATGCCCGTGGTGTCACAATCCATGACCAGACCGATGGTGCCAGTTGGAGCGATCACCGTGGATTGCGCATTGCGATAGCCATGCGCTTCACCCATGGACAAAGCCTCATCCCAAACACCTTTGGCCAGACTGATCAACGTCTCATCAGGACAATTGGCATGATCCAGAGCAACCGGCTTCACGGCCAATTCCTCATACTCTGCCGTCTCACCGTAAGCGGCACGACGGTGATTGCGCATCACCCGCAGCATGTGATCGGCGTTCTTCTTATAACCGGGGAACGGGCCCAACTCTTTGGCCATCTCGGCAGATGTCGCATAAGAGACACCTGTCATGATCGCTGTCAGAGCCCCACAAAGAGCCCGTCCCTCCTCGCTGTCGTAACCATACCCCATGTTCATGAGCAGACCGCCGATGTTGGCGTAGCCCAGACCAAGTGTGCGGAACTTATAGGAAAGCTGTGCAATCTCGGGGCTTGGGAACTGCGCCATCAGAACCGAGATTTCGAGAGTGATTGTCCAAATACGTGTCGCATGCACATAGCCGTCCGCATCAAACTTGCCGTCGTGAAGGAAGGTCAGCAGGTTCATGGACGCCAGATTACAGGCGGTATCATCAAGGAACATATACTCCGAACAGGGGTTCGATCCACGGATCGGGCCGTCTTCGGGGCATGTGTGCCAAGCGTTGACTGTATCGTGATACTGGATGCCCGGATCCGCACAGGCCCAAGCTGCGTGACCGATCTGGTCCCAAAGCTCCTTGGCCTTAACGGTCTTGGCAACCTTACCATCGGTGCGGCGGATCAGCTCCCAGTCGGCGTCGTCTTTAACGGCCTGAAGGAAAGCATCCGTGACACGCACAGAGTTGTTGGAGTTTTGCCCCGACACAGTCAGATAAGCATCGCTGTCCCAATCGGTGTCATAGGTCGGGAATTCGATGGAAGCATATCCCTGACGGGCGTATTGCAGAATACGCGCCACGTAAGTCTCGGGGATTTTGGCTTTCTTGGCCGAGCGGATCGCCGCTTTCAGACCCTCATTGGCTTTTGGATCAAATGCATCATCTTCTGCGCCATCCCAGCTTTTGATCGCTGCGAAAATCTCGTTGAGCTTCTCTTCATGCAGTTTGGAGCCAGCCACGAGGGAGGCAACCTTCTGCTCCTCGATCACTTTCCAGTTGATGAAGTCTTCCACATCAGGGTGATCCATATCGCAGATCACCATCTTGGCCGCACGTCGTGTTGTCCCGCCCGATTTTATCGCGCCAGCCGCTCTGTCACCGATCTTAAGGAAGCTCATGAGGCCGGAGGACTTGCCCCCGCCGCCCAAGCCTTCAGACGCGCCGCGCAGCATGGAGAAGTTTGTGCCTGTACCGGAGCCGTACTTAAACAGACGCGCCTCACGCACCCAAAGGTCCATGATACCGCCGTCGTTCACAAGATCGTCCTGAACCGACTGGATGAAGCACGCATGTGGCTGCGGGTGCTCATAGGCAGACTTCGATTTGGTCAGCTTGCCTGTTTCAAAATCAACATAGTGGTGGCCTTGGGACGGCCCATCAATTCCATAGGCCCAGTGAAGGCCGGTGTTGAACCACTGCGGAGAGTTGGGCGCGCCCATTTGGGAGGCCAACATATAGCGCATCTCGTCATAGTAGGTCTTAGCGTCAGCCTCGGTTGTGAAATAGCCACCCTTCCAACCCCAGTAGGTCCACGCACCTGCAAGGCGGTCAAACACCTGCTGAGCCGTCGTCTCGCCCACATAACGCTCTTCCTCTGGCAGCTTCTTGAGCTTAGCCTCATCAGGAACGCGACGCCAAAGAAACTCGGGGATTCCTTTTTCTTTCAGCGGCTTCAGGGCAGCGGGAACGCCTGCTTTACGGAAGTATTTCTGCGCTAGAACGTCAGAGGCAACTTGGCTCCAACTTGCGGGGACTTCCATATCATCCAATTTGAAGACAATAGAGCCATCGGGGTTTCTGATCTCCGAAGAGGTCGTGCGAAATTCTATTTCGCCGTATGCGCCAGTTTTGGATTTCGTAAAGCGACGTTCAATTTTCATTCCTACTGCCTCGTAGTTGGTCTGGTTTGACGTCGGGATTCTTGTTTTGGGGCCTTGGGTGGATGGCCTTAAAAAACGCGTCCCAACTTGATTTAATCCCCGCCCGCTTTCCCTAGATCTTCACACAAGATATTGTGGGTCATCGCTCGGTGAGCACAAACTGACTTATTGGGCCTTGTTGGGTCAACAACTATATTCACAATTTCGACACATTTTGTGGTTGACCGCTCATTAACTACTAGATCAGGGAAGAACGAATTAGCAACAGGCCCCTATTGCGCATTAACCTTTTGGTAAGGTTTTCGCGACCGCGAAACCTGTGGATGTCGGGGATAACTGGGAATTTAATCTATCTATCAGTCGACTATGCGAAGCTTCTGATGCGAGGCGGTCCGGGCTGCTCAGGATTCGTCATTCGCAGGTGCAAGATCGGTTTTTAATCGGGCGCGATAAAAACACAGCTACGATTCGGGGAATCACCCGATCTCTACTTTCAAAGTTTGCTGGTAAGGGCGCTCTGGTGAAAACATCGCGGACGGGAACTGCGGATGGTTCACAGCATCCGGAAAGTTTTGCGCCTCAAGGCAAAGCCCTGAAAAAGGACCATAGGTTTGCCCATCCAGACCCGGCACGGGGATATGCATCTTTGGAGCATTGTAGATTTGAAGGCCGGGCTGATCCGTCCAGAGTTTGAGGCATAATCCGTTTGGTGATCTGACACGTGCCACCGGAGTTTGAGGATCGCGCCCCTCCTCCAGCACCATATTCATGTCCAAGCCTTGCGCGCTTTGATCCAACCGTCCCATCACCGCGCCCTCTCGAAAGTCAAAACGGGTGCCCGCAACGCTTTTAATCTCACCCGTCGGAATAAGCGCCTTATCGGTCGGCGTGTAATAAGGAGCCGCCAAGGTCAGGTGATGATCCCGCACCGAGGCTTCACCAAGACTATAGTAAGAGTGTTGTGCCAGATTAATCGGCGTCACCCGATCCGGAACGGCGCTCATCTCATAGGTGACCGTATTCCCGTCCAATGAGATGACGACGCTAAAATCGACGGCACCGGGATACCCCTCCTCCCCATCTGGTGAGCGATAGCTCAGACGAACCGACTTTGAACCACGGGCCTCCAAATCCCAAAGCCGACGCCCCAGCCCTGTAAATCCCCCATGAAGATGATGAGGCGGCTCATTCACGCTCAGCTGATAGGGCATCCCGTCGATCTCAAACCGCCCCGACGCAGTGCGGTTGGCGAGCCGACCGGCGATAATTCCGAAATACTCCGAATGCTCCAGATAATCCTCAAAAGCCTCAAACCCTAAAACGACCGGAACGCGCGCTCCACCAAGGGGAACACGCCAATCTTGCGTCACCGCGCCATAGTTCAGGATCGATAGGGAAACGTCACCATCCGACAGAACGGCCTTAAGGACATCTCGTCCGTTGAGCGAACCAAATTTCTTAATCATGGCAGTCACACTAAAAGGGGAAAGAGTGAGAGATCAAACACGACCCAAACGAAACTCGTTGCGGCTGCTTCCTTCCGGACCTGACCGGGTTGGCGAGGCGGTTGCCCGCGCCGACCTCTCACCGCACCATCTATTGGCTCGAACCTAATTTTGCAAGCCCTGCCTTGAGCCCTTGGGGTCTTCGCCCAATTGCGCTAAGCCTCATGCCGAGGGTTAACGAGGGAAACAGGAATGCGCGCAGCAGAAGAAGTCACCTTTGGAGCAACGCCACTTGATCGTGCCGCCCATCTTCGGGGCGATCTGGAAGGCCTGTTAGGCCGTGATGGAGCGCAGACCATGGTGCTCTGGCGCGGCAAGCCTTTGGTGCGGGGCGATGCGCTCGCCCTCCTCCCCCTTGATCATCCGGTCCTAGAAGAAGCGGATCGCCAGCCCCTGTTCCTTGGCTTGAAGGACGAGGCGCCTGTCTTCGCCGTCGATATCTCCCCTTGGGAGCCTGAGGACGTGGATGAAGAGGCCATGGGGCAGTTTATGGACCCTTCCACAAATCATCACCCGGCCACGCAAGACAATGAGAACTTCGTGGAACTGCGCGGGGCCATGGCGCGGCTTACGCCCGATGAGGCCAATATCGCCGCCACTGGACGCGCCATTTTCGCATGGCTCGACAATCACGAGTTTTGTTCACGATGTGGCAATAAAACAGGCGTGACACAGGCAGGCTGGCAGCGGTCTTGTCCCCATTGCAATGCCCAGCATTTTCCGCGCACCGATGCGGTTGTCATCGTCTTGGCCACATCTGGCAACTCGGTCCTCATGGGGCGTTCACCCAATTGGCCCGAAGGCATGTACTCTTTATTGGCCGGTTTTCTGGAACCCGGAGAGACGATCGAGGCGGCTTCTCGGCGCGAGGTCTTTGAGGAATCCGGCATTCGACTGGGCGAGATCAAATACCTCTCCAGCCAACCATGGCCCTTCCCCTCATCGCTCATGTTCGGAACCGCAGGAGAGGCTTTGAACACCGACCTCACCCTTGACCCTGTGGAGATTGAGGACGCACAATGGTTCACACGCGAGACGGTTATGGCGGCCTTGGATGGCTCCAACCCCGACTTGCAGCCTGCACGAAAAGGCTCGATCGCCCGCTTTCTGATTGAGCGCTGGCTCACGGATGATCTTGATTAGGACAATGC
>CAZXRG010000168.1:0-5284 GCA_964642935.1 uncultured Rhodobacterales bacterium
GCAGACAAGGGCCTTGATCTAACTGTTATTAAAGGCTCAGGCCCCAAAGGTCGGATCGTTAAAGCAGACGTGGAAAATGCAGTGCCAGGTGAAGTTGCAGCTTCACCGGCGATCTCATCTGCTCCCAAACCTGCGGGCGCAGATACGGATATGATCCGCAAGATGTACGCAGATCGCGAGTTTGAGGAGGTCGAGCTCGATGGCATGCGTCGCACGATTGCATCGCGTCTGGTGGAAGCCAAACAAACGATCCCGCATTTCTACTTGCGTCGAGACATCGAACTTGATGCGCTTCTCAAGTTCCGCAGTCAGATCAACAAAACGCTTGAGGCGCGCGGAACGAAACTCTCGGTCAACGACTTCATCATCAAGGCTTGTGCTCTCGCATTACAGGACTTCCCAGATTGCAACGCCGTTTGGGCCGGTGATCGTATCCTCAAACTGGCACCGTCAGATGTTGCGGTTGCGGTCGCAATTGAGGGGGGGCTCTTCACTCCGGTTGTTCGCGACGCTGATGGCAAGACCATGAGCCGGATTTCCTCGGAAATGAAAGACCTTGCAGGGCGCGCACGCGAACGCAAACTTGCGCCACATGAGTATCAAGGCGGCAGCTTTGCAATTTCAAATCTGGGAATGATGGGGATTGAGAACTTTGATGCGGTGATTAACCCACCCCATGCCTCCATTCTCGCTGTTGGAGCCGGTGTTAAGAAGCCGGTCGTCACGGACGAAGGTGCAGTCGCAGTCGCCACGGTTATGTCCGTAACACTCTCCGTGGATCACCGTGTCATTGACGGAGCTCTCGGGGCGCAGTTCTTGGCTGCAATCAAAGGCTATCTGGAAAACCCGATGGGAATGCTTGCATAGGCAGGCATTCCTTTCAGATCACAGAGTCCTTTAAAACCTGATCCATACTGCGGGATGGCTGTTCACATCCAGCCTCCCCCACGATTTTTGCGGGGACACCGGCGACTGTTTTGCAGGCTGGAACACTTTCCAAAACAACCGAACCGGCTGCAACACGGCTGCAAAACCCGACTTCGATATTACCTAGAATCTTTGCCCCCGCACCGATCAGAACGCCATTTCCGATCTTTGGATGGCGGTCGTCATCTTCCTTACCTGTTCCCCCCAAGGTGACCGAGTGCAGCATGGATACATCATCGCCCACCACTGCGGTTTCACCAATCACAATGGAATGGGCGTGATCGATCATAATACCCACGCCAATCTTTGCATTGGGATGCACATCGATCCCAAAAACCTCTGACGTCCGCATTTGAATGAAATACGCCATGTCTTTGCGATCATGGTTCCAAAGCCAATGGGCGATCCGATGCGCCTGAACCGCCTGGAAGCCTTTGAAAAAGAGGAGCGGCTGGATCAATCTGTGGCACGCAGGATCACGCTCGAAGACTGCCAGGATATCCTGCCGCGCAGCAGCACCAAGGCTCGGGTCATTTGCATGCGCCACATCTACCATATCGCGTAGAATGGATTCCGACATCTCTCCGGAGCTCAATTTCAACGCGAGACGGTATGACAGAGCCTTTTCCAAACGAGGATGGTGTAAGACACCCGCATGGACGAGACTGCCGATCAAAGGCTCCTTTGAGACAATCTCTTCACCCTCTTGGAGAATTCTATCCCAAACAGGATCAACCGTGGTGAGCTTCTTTTGTGCCTGAGCCATCCTGTTCTCCGTCTGGCGATTGTGAACCGTTCGTACACCAAATCAGGATTTTTGCCTCAAATTCAACCCCCATTTCCGAAACCATCAATGAATGATCATGATTAAAGGGGCACAAAACAGTGATCCAAACGGGTTGGCCGCTCAACAATCCGGCAGTTCAAAACCGCTTTAAACTTCGACCGAACATTAAATCAAACCGCCCTTGGCGGGACCAAAGTGGAGAAATGAACAGCCAAACGAATAACGCCGGTCGAAAATTCACCCCCTTCAGCCGACAGAAGCAGTGGCGTTTCAGAATAATAGGTCGTGGGGGAGCCGCTCATACCAACCACATAGGAATTCAAATCCAACCCAAGCCCATGTCCAAACCGTTGGGGAGCATCTCCAACATCATCAATACCAAGCGACCAACTCGTCAACGTCCCGGTAAACCCTTCAATAATCCGCCCAGTCACACCAATTACTTGCGCATTTTGTGCGATGAGAGGCACAGTCAAAGAAGTGGTACCAGCGCTCAAAACATGATCAACCTCGACGATCTCATATTCTGTCGCTGTACCGCTTTGAGTGGCGGCCAGAGTGGAATCGAGCCATTCAGTTCCATCGAAAAGCTGCGTCGTACCGGTTTCAATGTTAAAGGCGTGCCAGCCCACCTTTGGCGTGACAAAACGCCATCCAGCATTACAGCTAATCGCGAGCCTTCCCGCCTCCCCAAACCATTCACCCCCAACACCGATGGGCAACATATAGGCGTCACCTTCCACAGCGTTATTTGGCGGCGTGGTTGTGCTGCTGCTAACGATCCGCAATTGAGAAACCGCATCCAGAATTGAAAGCGCTTCGTTAACCGTCACGCTCTTTTGCGCCTGGCTTGCGGATAATAACGGCAAATTAAATTGAGATGTTTCAGCCATCAAATGAAATCCTCTTAAATGGTCCGGGCCCGAACTGGGCTGAAACCTGTGCAACTTCGAATTGGAATGGGGCGATCAAACTGTCTTGCTGTTGATCTGCAGATGAATAGACGAATGAAGGGGTTTGGACCGTTTCTTGACGAACAACAGTATCGTCCTTTCTGATGCGCACCACATACATCTCACTGTCTTCACCAAGTGGCACGTCCGTGCCCTGCCAGCTCTCTCCATCAATCCGCGTACGACGCACCCAATTCAATCTGATGTCATCGTTTTCCAACAAAAGGGAGCGCAAGTGAGCCGGTGGAAAGGGGCGTAATCCAACACCCGCAAATGACTTTTCGAAATGAGCAAAACTTGGATCATCGTATCCAAGATCAGAAGGCCCAATCCGATAATGACGGTTGAGACCACGCGCCGAAAGTGGAAGAGACGGTTGAACAGAGCTACCATCCATTAAGACAAAATCACTGCCTGCGGGATAAAGGTCTGGCATGACACCATCCGTGCCCAACCGGCCTCTTAAAAATCCGGACAATTCGTACTCCCCGGGCCCAGTCAAAATTGCATGTCGAAACTGGATAAGCTCCCAATTCGTTTGGTTGGGTCCTCTAAGAGCAGCTAAGTTCGCGCCGTTTAGAACATCCTCACGGGATTTACTCTCTAAAGCGCCCGATGGAATACGGATGTGCAACCTGTCGGCGTTTGACCACAACTCAGGCGACCTTTTGACCAAAGCGTTTAAAGTCGTGCCAACCACCGAAGGGGATTGAATTTCGCGATCCAAAACATAACCGCTGTCACTCGTTGAGGTATAGACGGAAAGTGATCCAACCCAAGGACGACCAGATCCGACAATATGAGGCGCATGAGCCACCTCCTCACCGCTGATCAGGGGAAGATCAAGAAACTCCACATAGGCAGGTGCCGGAATGGTCAAAGTCGGCTCTTGGGGTGAGCGCTCAATGGCACCTCCGCGCTGATAAACGCCATGCTCCACACGAACCGCATGACACATCCGCGCTCCGGCTTCCTCAAGCCGATCGATGCGGAATAACTTGTCAGCCGCACCATCTCCAAAAGAAACAATATCGCCAACAGTCACGCCAAGCATTGACGGTGGCAAAGAAAAGCTCGCCTCATCCCGCGCGATGTGAGCCTCTGAAAGAAACCGGGCCGCAACATTTGAGCCCTCAGTCGCGCTCAAGGCAACTGGGATTTGCAGGCTTGTGACCGTCGCTTCCGATTGGTCCGGAATAACAGCCGATGCTGCACCCTGTTGATAGGCATTCTCCGATTGATAAAAACTGACATCAACCTGCGACGACACCTCCAGGTCAGGTGTGCGGGTGTAACTGATCGCGTCGGACGTCTTGCCCGTTGCCAGACTTTGCGCGTCCACAGATTGAGGCGTCGCGCCCAGTCTGTTTTTAAAGACGATATCTTCACCAATCTCACTACATTCAAATCCATGAGACAGCATCAAAGGTTGCAAAGATTGACGCGCCGATTGCGTCCCATTCACAATGTAACCGCGCACCGAGCCATGAAGATTGCTTACATCAACACTTGAGAAGCTCGAGCGCTCTGCAATCTGCGTAACCACAGCCGCAAGAGTCGCCGCGCCTACACGGCCAGAAACCCAATGCCCCCGCCCATAGTTTTCCCCATCACTCCAAATCTGGGTGCGCGCGGGAAAGTCCGGCCAAGGCCGGGTATCAAAGGCCCAGATGTAAGCGTGCGACATATCAACCATCGGCTGACTGTAATGCGCAGAAACAGGGTTGTTTTCCGGTTTGCCCCAATGGTTCAGATGGGCTTGGAAATATCGATATTGAATAAAGTCATCACGCGCACCGGTGGAATGGTAAGGCACAAACCCTTCAGAGGATTTGGCATCAACAAACACATTGGGCTGGTTGGTCCCCTTATCAATCGCCGCACAGCCAAACTCTGTAAATCGGATAGGTTTGGATTGGGGCACCCAGGATGTCGGTGACACATCCCGATTTCCACCGGGTCGATTGTGATGCGGATTGCTCCACCAAGACTTTAGATCCTTGTAGCGAAACACCCAATGCTCGCCATGCCCCAAGTCTTCAATGGGCGATCTGATCTGGCGATCCCGATCCGAGAGCGATCCATAATACCAATCAAACCCCTCACCTCCGGCCACGTTGCCCTCAAGATAACCAAGGTCATAAATACTATTGTGCCCCGCATCCAAATGATCCGAGCTGTCGCGCCAATCCGACAGAGGCATATAGTTGTCGATGCCCACAAAATCGATATCGTCTGACGCCCATAAGTCATCAAGATGAAACCAGACATCATTTGAGCCGTCCTGAGGATGATACCCAAAATACTCCGACCAATCCGCAGCATAAGAAATGTCTACATCCGGCCCCAAAATCTGACGCGCATCGCGGGCCAAGGAGATCAACTCATTGACGGCAGGAAAGCCGCCCTGCTCATCCCTTATCTGGGTGATGCCGCGCAACTCGGAACCAATGATAAAGGAAGACACGCCACCGGCCTCAGCACACAGGTTGGCATAATGCAGAATAAACCGACGATATCCCCAATCATCCGGGCCAGAGTAGGTAACAACGCCATTTGAACGCGTGAAATCAGCCGGTGCAGCTTGTCCAAAAAAGTCACGCACTTGCTCGGTAGC
>CAZXRG010000168.1:5384-6451 GCA_964642935.1 uncultured Rhodobacterales bacterium
CCGCGCGTCTCACCGGAAACCTGCCAAGGAATGCTGTCGCCGTCCGTATCATTCTGCTCAACCAAAGGCCGCAAAGAACAAGATCCACAGCGCAGATCATCGCCAAACCAGCTCACAACCATGGAAACCGCATTCACTTTGGGCAAATCCGCCGCAAGCTGATCCATCGCATTGCTAAAATCGGTCTTTCCAGACGCACTATTTTGATTAGCAGATCGAGAGACGCCCTTGTCAAAATTATACCGAACAGGCGTGGTAGAAAGGGAATACTCCCCGGTACCGGGAATAAGAGCGACAGCGTTTAAAGTATCATAGGGATCAACCAGAGGATTAGGCCCGACCTCTTTGACGCGCCGAATAACCTCGAAATTGAATTGAGGAATACGATTGCCAAAAACGCCCAACTCCAAGTTCTCAAAGACGATATACGCGGTTCCGCGATAAGCAGGCGCGTTACCTGGCCCCTCGATTGCCTCAATCAAAGGATCGGGCATCTGCGTTTCATCACCCGTGTGAAGGTGCCAGGAGATATTCTCCAAAGAAATTTCGTTCCCATCAGCCCAAACCCGACCAATGCGCGTAATCTCTCCCTCGCAAAGCGCCAAGGCCAAAGATACCGAGTAAGAATATGACACCACGGTCGTGCGGTTGCCTTTGTTTCCAGTCTCTTGAGCCGCCTTCTTTTCCAGAAAACGACTGGACCAAATAACCTGGGCGGCGCTGCGCATTTGACCATAAATCTGAGGAATTGGCGTTCCTTGGGCTGCTCCCAAAACACGAAAATTGTCGACCCGACCGGTCTCAACGGCACGCGACCCCGATCCAAGCAGCTTTTGATCAATCGCCGACCCAATAGTCGCGCCAACCGCTTTTCCGATCACAGCAGTGGACAGACCCAAAACTGTTCCACCCACAGAGCCCCCAATAGCGGCCCCTGCAGCAGATAAAACTAAAGTTGCCATTAATTACTCCTAGGGGGGATCGCAAAATACCCGTCAACACGGCGGAGCCATGAAGAGGTTAATGCAGATTCCACAACGCCGTGCATTGAATAAGAATGAATAAAA
>CAZXRG010000169.1:0-6440 GCA_964642935.1 uncultured Rhodobacterales bacterium
CAAACCCTGTTAATCCCTGAAATCATTGATCTTTCCGAAGAGGACATTCTTTGCATTATGGATGTTCAAACCGAACTTTCCGCTATGGGCTTGGATGTGGATCGCTTTGGCGGGAATGCCATTTGTGTACGTTCCACCCCTGCCATTCTGGGCGAGGTGAATGTCTCTGGTTTGATGAATGACATCCTTGATGAACTGCAAGCGCAGGGGGCCTCGACGGTCTTGGAGCAGCGTATAAACGCGATCCTGTCGCGGGTGTCCTGCCATGGCTCGATCCGCTCAGGGCGGCGGATGACGGGGGAGGAAATGAATGCGCTTTTGCGTCAGATGGAGGCAAATCCGATGTCCGGTCAATGCAATCACGGGCGGCCTACTTATGTGAAATTGCAGCTTTCTGATATCGAAAAACTGTTTGGTCGCACATGATCCAGATTGGGCAATATCAGTTTGATTTTAATGACCCTTTGGTGCTCGGTAGTGCCATTGGGGCTGTTCTGCTCTTGCTGCTCTTTATCCTCATCATCATGGCACTTCGGGCGGCTGGACGGTCTGCGCGGGCCTCTGAGCCTTTGGCAAAATATCTGACCGAACTTGGGGACCATGTACGTTCCCTTGATCGCGGGCAGGAGAATATGGCGGGGCGGCTTCAAGCGGTCTCGGAAAATCAGGTCGTCGCCCAAGCGAATATGGTGCAGACCATGGAGAAACGGCTTGAGGATGTGCAGCTGAAAATGGGGCAGTCCTTGCAAGGCACCGCCACCAAAACGGCGCACTCGTTGGGGGAGTTGCAACAGCGGTTAGCGACCATCGATAAGGCGCAGTCCAACATCGAAAAACTGTCGGGAGACGTGCTGTCGCTGCAGGACATTCTCAGCAACAAACAAACCCGCGGTGCATTTGGTGAAATCCAGCTAAATGACATTGTTTCCAAGGCTTTACCGGCGGATGCCTATGCGTTTCAGGCCACTCTGTCGAACGGCAAAAGGGCCGATTGTCTGGTGCATCTGCCCAATCCTCCGGGGCCGATTGTCATTGATAGTAAGTTCCCTTTGGAGGCTTATGAGGCGCTTCGAAACGCAACGACTGATGCCGAGGCTCAGGCGGCTGGGCGGATGATGCGACAGGCGGTTAAGGTGCATATCAAAGCCATCTCGGAGCGCTACATAATCGAGGGCGAAACGGCCGATGGGGCGCTCATGTTTCTCCCCTCAGAAGCCGTCTATGCAGAGCTCCACGCCAACTTCCCTGAGGTGGTGCGGGAGGGGTTTTCGGCTCGGGTTTGGATTGTGTCTCCGACGACGTGTATGGCGACTTTGAACACCATGCGGGCGGTTTTGAAGGATGCGCGGATGCGTGAGCAGGCCGGGGCCATCCGCAAGGAGCTGGGGCTGTTGTTTGGGGATGTGAACAGGCTTGGGGATCGGGTCACGAAACTTGACACCCATTTCGCGCAAGCCTCTAAAGACATTGAAGAAATCAAGATATCGGCGAGCAAGGCAGGCACGCGGGCGCGGCGGTTGGAGGACTTTGAATTTGATGGTCCAGCCGAGGAATTGCCTGAAGCGCCCAATGTGGAAACCTTCAAATTGAAGCGCTGAATCAGTCCGTTAACCTCTAAAAATAGGCGTTTCAAACGCGTATGATTCCTGTGAGATTCATACGTGACTCTGATATGCACGCGTCTTGGCAAATGCCCGCCTTAACGGGCAGGGCGCTTGGGTAGGGTCTGATTAAGCATCTTCGCCTAATTTAGACCCCGGCAAAGACATCACCACTAGCCCTCACACCAGCCAAGCCAAGACACGATCCAAGCAGATTCACCGAGGCAATGGAGTCTCAATTTTCCGGTTTTTCAACCAAAGAAACACGCAAAAGCAGCTTAGGGCTGTACTAATATGAGTGACAAATTGGACGAAAAGCCGGGTTCCGTATCAGCATGGAAATATAAGCTATTGTAATTACTCAGTTTTAGTTGTTAAAAGACTTAAGTATCGCTTTTTTGCTGATATTTGATAAGATTGCCGTGGGGACTGGGTGTATTTGATCGTGGGCGGAGCCTTGCTCAATGTATGTGACTTCAGCAGATCAATTCCACACAATCCTTTTGTAAAACTGAAATGCATGATATTCTTCGCCTGAGCGCTGGGGAACTACTGTGACACGAAAAGACGGACATCCTGCGGAAGAGTCCTTCACTCTTCAATTCGGAGAGTCAAAAGCTCCCGAAGACACGGATGAGGTATTGGCCTCAGCCGATGCAATAGTTGACGATCACTTCATGTGGAATAGTACCGCAGCGATCCTTGAAGAGTCTTTGAAGGACGAGGCGGATGCGCCGATCGTACCTGATGAGATTATCGCAGATGGCGCTTCCAAGCCGAGCGAAGACATTCAAGCCGCTGCGGCGTCTTTCGCGGATGGAAACCCTATCGAGGTTTCCGATCAGTCCTTAGATGGGACAATTGCCAAAGATACGGCAGAACGGGTTCTGGCGGATGTTACAGAGGACACCATTGTGGCGCGTGGGGCTGAGGATGTCCCTGAGCCGCTCTATGGTGATGATCTCGATGGTGTCGCTCTGGAGGATGATGACAGCATCGTTCTGGATGAGCGGCAGGTTGCGATGGTGTCGGCACCTGAGATCACGGTCGAGCCGATCCACGAGACCTCTTTCCCTGAACTTCGTGCTGATCCGACCGCTGCGATTACTCCAAAGGATGTTCCCTCTTTTGCGCGAAGCGCGATTGAGGACGATGTATCCCTTGATGATACGATAGATGAGCCGCCCGTGATGCTACCGATTGTTCGGCCGGTGGCGCAGCGACAAAAAGCACCTTGGGTGATTTACGGCACGCTTGGACTTGGGGTCTGCGTTCTATCCATAGCAACGGTTGGGATGGTTTTGCAGCTCAGAGAGCCGCAAGATCCCGGTGTCTTTGTGGCTCAAGCCGAAATAGATCAAGCCGGATCGACGCTCTCGGGCGTGGGCACAGGGGCATCGCCTCAAGCCCCTACCCAGTTGAGCGATGTGGATGTGCAATCAAAAGTGTTCCGCCTTGCGGCAGGGCCTTTGGTTGATGATGAAAGTCGGATTGCCCGTGTCCAAGTGGATGAAGGTATTGATCTGAGGGCCCCGTCCGGTTTGGAGCAAACCCAGCCGGATCAGGACATTTTGCCTTCTCTTGGAACAAGTCAGCCTGTGTCTGTGGGTGCGGAGCCCGGTGTGAACTTTGGGGCATCCCAGGATGCGGATGTTCTCGCACTCGCCGATCGTATCGCGGTTGATTTAGGCGAAGAGACAGGTTTGGGGGGAGACGGGATCGAGCTTGACGTGTCTTCGACTTCGACCTCCCTAAGCGCTGATCCAGAGATTACTGTGGCGCCGACGCCGGAGTTGACGACAGTGGTTGAGACTGTGGATGCGCCAGTGGATGAGTTTGCAGCGCGCACCTTGTTTGCGGCGGTTGACGCGATTTCTAATGATATGGCGAACCTTACATTTGCGGCAAATGGCCCGACGGATGTGGAGCAGGCCACGACTGTTTCTGCGGTTTGGACGCTTGATGCGCCGCTCGGCCGGTCTGAGGCCCCTGTTTTTGCAAGCTTTGATATTGCCCAATTGACCTCTGCTGATTTGCAGGTGCAGCCTCAGGCCGGTGCGCCTCTTGCGGCTGTTCGTTTGGCTTCTGGCGATGTTCGGGTCGCGCCCGAGGATCGTGTGTCCAATGGCGTTCTTGATGTTAAGGCGCTGGTGTCGCGTCAATCATTGGCCGAGCCTGTTCGGATCGCGGGCGTCGGGATACCGGAGCCAAATTTGCCGCGTCCTTCCATTGATGCCTCTGGTGCTCTTTTGTTGGCCGCGAAAGCCGCTGAAGCCGAGGCTGCGCGTTTGCGTGCGGAAGAGCTTGAGTTGGCGCGCCGTGCTCAAGAGGTTCAGGATTCTATTCGTGTGGCCACGGTGGCGGTTGAGACTGCCACAGCGCCTTTGGCTGACGTTCAAACACAAGCCCCGGCTGAGGAAGAGATTGCGAGCATTCAAGCGCCTGACGTTACGCCCGATGTGGTTGTTCCGGTTCAGGTTGAGCCTGCAAAACCGAACGCAAGTGCCCGTTGGGTTGCAAAATCCGGTTGGGTGCCTGCACTTGGCTTCTCCTACAGGCAAGCGATTGAAGACGGTCGCGGTGTGCTTGAGGTGGTTGGTCTTGATGAGGCTGCGCCGTCGACCTTGCCCGATTGGGCTGGTCAGGGAAGTTCAATTGTCACGGTGAACGGTGTCGATGTTGAAAGCGATGCGGCGTTCATGGAGGCCTTGCTGGGCGAGGATCGCGGTGCGGACAGTGGCGTGATTGGCGCGACCATGATGATCCGTGCGCGTGCGGGTCTTGATCCGCGCAGTGCGAAGATCGAGGTGCCTGTGACCCGTCACATCCAGCTTGGCGATGGCACCGAGCTTGCGACCCGTCTTGATGGGCGCAAATGGGTGGCTGAGGTTGTGGGGGTTGTTGGCAATGATCCCAGCGGTCTTCAGATCGGTGATGTTCTGCTTCGTGATTTCATGACCAAGAGCAATCTTCGGGCGCCTGAGGCTTTGGAAGATTTGTTTGCCGCCATGACCGAGGCCGGAGAGACCCGTGTTGAATTTGCGGTCATGCGCGATGGCGAATTGGCCAGCGGCGGCGTGTCCTTAAGCGAATAAGGCCACGCCTTTTCAGATCAGTTGATCGGGTCTTTGATCCAAACTTCCACACGGCTGTTTGCATGTTGTCCGGTCAAAGTTCCCGGGCAATTGATCGGTGAAATATCTCCAAAACCGACGACTTTCAGCTCAACTTTGCTGCCCAGATCAGGGGCGATTGTTAAAAGCTCGTCCAGAATGATCTGGCCGCGCTGGAGCGAGAGCGGTTGGTTCTGGGCGGCATTTGCGGCGGCTTCTGTGAAGCTGGCCAGTGTTACGGATTTGCCCGCATATTCGTCTCTTTCCAGCAGGGACGCGAGGCGTTCGAGGTCATTATGGGTACGCGCGTCGGTTTGATTGGTGCCCGGCACAAAGCGGAAGGAGAGCGAGAGTTGCGTCGCATCGGCCATTTCCGCGACCATCTCTTGAAGCTTGGGGAGGGTTTCGGGGCGCAGGTCGCCTTTGATCGCAGAGGCGAGCCGTTGGCTTTGCAGGGCGAGGGGCATGGCGGCTACGTCTTGGGTGACAAAGCCGGCGGATCCTACGGAGGATTGTGCGGCATCCGAGCCCAAAAACGCCATGAAGCCTGCCAGTTGCACGGGCGTTTCACCTGCGGTGTAGGCGGTGAGGCGTCGGGTAAGGGGGTAGGCTTCGGATTTGATGGAGAAAACATCGGCGGCCACGCGCAATCCGCATTCGCCTGTCACATCTAGCACATTTGCCTGTGCGCTGTTTCCAAATCGGGTGAAGCCGATGCCGAATGTATCTGCGGAGACCTGAGCGGCCAGACGGGCCTCGTCGTTCACCACCAATGCGTTCGCGCTGAGTTGTTGGGATTGGGGCGCCATGAGGATGCTGTTGAAGGCCTCGCCCGTGGAGCTTTCAGGATCAAGCGTATAGACATTGATCGGGGCATTCACGCCGCCAAGCGTGGCCCAATTTGTGATCTCGCCGGAGAAAATCTGCGCTGCGATCTTATCTGAAATCGAGCGGATCGGGTTTTGCGGTGAGGTCAAAATCACCACGCTTTCCAACCCCAACACATATTCCTGATCTTTGCCCTGTATCTGGCCCAATCCGCTTTTCTCAAAAGCCTCCGCCTCATTGGGACGGGGCGGACGCGTGGACAGTGCCATTTGTGCGTCCCCTTGCAGCAGGTCCACGAGACCCGTGGCTGAGGTCGAACTGACAACCTGCACATTGGCCAAAGGATCGTTCTCGCCATCAACGACAGCCAAAAGACGGCCCTCATCAGGATGGTTCCCGATCTGCAACGTCACATCCGATTGGGACGCATAGGCGTTAAACAGCCTTGGCAGAAGATCCTCACCGGGGGTGCGCGCACCGGTTACACGAAAGTCGATAGCGGCGGGTTTAAGAACCGGGCAACCTGCTCCTGCGCAGTCCATATCGTCAGCACTGACCACCAATTCGCCCAAGCTGGTGCGAACTGTGTAGTTGCGATTCTCAAAACCGATCAGCTCGCCTTTAATAGACAGACCACTTTCAGGAGAGGTCAATTCGACCTCTTGGGCGGTCGCAACCGTTGAGCATAATAACGTTGAAATAAGAGCGTATTTAAATGAAGAGCCGGTCAATTGCACAGTTTCTTCCCCTATTCATGGCCTCTGAGACGGGCCGTCCCGAGCCTTTGCCACCCCGCGTGGCTTAAATCACATCAATCTTGTGTAGCTTTGCGCCTTAAGCTTTGCAACAGGATCAAGAGTTTAGACCGTTTGAGCGGCGGACCTCTGCTGTTGAAGGT
>CAZXRG010000170.1:0-6421 GCA_964642935.1 uncultured Rhodobacterales bacterium
AGCCCGCCCCATTTGCATCTAGTTCGTTATGATTTCCGGTCCCATAAAGTAGGTCGGTAGGAACGTAGACAGCGCCGGAATGTAGGTCACCATGATCAGGAAGACGAAGAGGATTGCAAGGAATGGCAATGCCGCTTTCACAACTCGCATCATCGACATGCCAGCCACCCCTGAGGTCACAAACAGGTTGAGACCTACAGGCGGCGTGATCATTCCGATCTCCATATTCACCACCATGATGATCCCCAAATGGATCGGATCAATGCCAAGTTCGATGGCGATGGGGAAGACCAAGGGGGCTACGATGACGATCAACCCTGATGGCTCCATAAACTGGCCACCGATCAGGAGGATCACGTTGACGATGACAAGGAACATCACCGCTCCAAAACCGGCTTCCAGCATGGAGGCGGCAATGGCTTGCGGGATTTGCTCGTCGGTCAGCACATGCTTCAAAATCAGAGCATTCGCGATGATGAACAGAAGCGTAACCGTCAGCTTACCCGCCTCAAACAGTGTCTCGCGGGTATCTTTGTGCCAAAGGGCCGAGACAATCGCATGGGGCTTTTCAAGCAGCGTGATGTTGCGCTTGCCCTCTTCCGTCGCCAGAGGTCCCATGTCCTTATAAACGAATGAGGCGATCAGGAACGCATAGACGGCGGCCACGGCTGCGGCCTCGGTCGGTGTGAAGACGCCACCATAGATGCCACCCAAGATGATGACGATCAGGAAGAGGCCCCAAGAGGCGTCCTTGGCCGCCGAGAATATCTCGCCAAAACCCTTCCACTCGCCCTTCGGGAGCTTCTTGATTTTCGCGACCACATAAATGCCGATCATCAACATGATACCGGCCATAAGCCCCGGAATAACGCCCGCTAAGAACATCCGACCCACGGACACATCCGTGGCGGATGCGTAAACCACCATCACAATCGAGGGCGGGATCAGAATACCCAAGGTACCGGCATTACAGATCACACCTGCGGCAAAATCCTTGGTGTAACCCTGCTGAACCATTCCGGTGATCACGATGGAACCGATAGCCACAACCGTCGCCGGAGAGGAGCCAGAGAGGGCCGCGAACATCATGCAGGCAAACACGCCCGCAATGGCCAAACCACCTGTGATGTGACCCACGCAAGCCACCGAAAACCGGATGATCCGCTTGGCCACGCCACCTGTGGACATGAAGCTAGAGGCCAGAATGAAGAACGGGATCGCAAGAAGCGTAAAGTGCCCCGCCATGGCCTGAAACAGAGTTTGTGCGATGGACGCAAGTGAGCTGTCAGACAGCACCAAAAGGAACATCATTGAAGACAGGCCCAAAGCCACCGCAATGGGCATACCGATCAGCAAAAGTGTCACCACCATTGCGAAAAGAATTGCTACTTCCATCAGATCAATCCTTCACAGCACGGTGGGAGGCTTCGGTCACAGCCTCTTCAGCCTCATGGGAGGCAATAACATTGGTGATTTCACCCTTCCACAGGCGCAGAGCGGCCTGAATGAAGCGAAACAGCAGGAGCGCCATGGAGAGCGGCATGACAAAATAGGGAATGGCGCGGGGGATCTTCTCGTAGCGGTCGCCGTCGTTGAGATAGGTGCCAATCCACTGCAACCATTCAGGCATGATGATGTCATTGACCTCATACCAACCTTGCGAGCGGGTGTTTTCAAAGCCCGTCGGGAACCAATGGCCGGAGGTGGCATTTAGCCCCGCAAAAGGCGCCCAATAGTCCCATGACCCTTTGGTCAGAAGAAAGGCGTAGATGATACAGCCACTCACTGTGACCAACCCGCAAATGCGTGCGGCTTTGGGGCCGATGACGTTGAGAACAGCGTCTACACCCAAATGGGCTCCGACCTTTACGGCGTAGCTGGCACCTAGGAGGACCAGCCAAGCAAACAGAAACACAGTCGCTTCCAAAGCCCACAGAAGGTTCGATGAAAACACGTATCTGGCGACAACGTTGGCGAACTGGATGAGGGTCATTACGCCGATCAATAGCGCTATCAGATTTTCTTCTATCGTGTTCACGAATTCGCCAAGCGGCGTCTTCGGTTCAAACCGTCCACTCATGGGTCCACCCTAGATTAAGATATTTTTAATTGGAACGGCCCCGCAATACCACGGGACCGCTCGGTCTTGATCATGCGATGGAATTAGCTTCCGGCGTTGATCTGTTGGGCAGCTGCAATGTTGTCCGCGCCAACGTCGCCTTCGAACTTCGCCCAAACCGGCTTCATGGCATCAACCCATGCCTGACGCTGCTCAGGTGTCAGCTCGCGCACAACACCACCCGCATCGATGATCGACTGGCGGTTGGACTGGTTCACAGCGAAGGACTCAGAGTTCCGCGCCATTGTGACCTCTTTGGTGATGGTCATGAACTGGTCACGCACATCAGCAGGCAGGCTGTCGAGCCAATCTGTGGAGGCCACCAGAAGATAGTCGATGATGCCGTGGTTGGTCTCTGTTGTACCGTCCTGAACCTCGAAGAACTTCTTGCCGTAGATATTGGACCAAGTGTTCTCCTGACCATCAACAACTTTGGTCTGAAGCGCTCCGTACACTTCGGAGAAAGCCATCTTCTGCGGGCTTCCACCGATTGCTTCCATCTGTGCCACAAGCACGTCGGATGGCTGAACGCGGAACTTTAGGCCGTTGGCGTCAGACGGGCTGATCAAAGGCACGTTTGCGGACATCTGCTTCATACCATTGTGCCAGAACGCCAAGCCCTGAAGGCCGCGCTTTTGCATACTATCGAGCATACCCTGACCTGTTTCGGAGCTCTGGAATGCATCCACAGCTTCGATGTTCTTGAACATGAACGGCAGATCGAAGATGCGGAACTGCTTGGTGAAGGTCTCGAACTTGGACAAGGATGGAGCGGCCAGTTGAACGTCGCCCTGAAGCATCGCCTCAAGAACCTGATCATCATTGTAAAGCTGTGAGGAAGGGAACACTTCCATGCAGGCTTTGCCGTTCATCTCGTCGTTCACGCGCTGCTCAAGGAGCGATGCGGCGATACCTTTAGGGTGCTTGTCAGTATTGGTAACATGGCTGAACTTGATGACGATTTCGCCATCATCACACGCAGCAAGTGCGCTTGTTGCAGCTGTCATGGAAAGAGCGGCGATAGCCGCCACTTTTGCGATAGTCTTCATTTTGCTCTCCCTAGCAATTTATGCCTCCATTTTGGAAGCTTATCCGCTCATTACAGAGGCTGAGCGCGGCTCATGAAAGGGATTTTTACACGAAAACTTGAGAAGCCAGGATTTACCATTAAAAACAACGGGCTACTCCACGCCATCTCAGAAATCGGACGCGAGGTCAGGTCAAAATAGTGCGGAAAACCGCACAAAACGGACGATTCGAAATAATGATAGTCTCAATTATTCGTCAGGTTTTCGAAAACGACCCGGCTCAATCTGATGGCGCTTTAGTTTGTCATAAAGCGTCTTTTTGGGCAGCTTCAAGGCCTCTGCCACGCCTGCAACCCGACCCAGATTGTCGCGAAGAGAAGCCTCGATCAAAAGCTTCTCTACCATCTCCATTTGCACCGTCAGCCCGTCTTGCGGGTTCTCCTTGCGGGACTTGGCAACAGCGCCGCGCTCGACATTGAGGCGGCGGTTCTCCAAAACCAGTTTGCGCTTATCCCAAGCCCGATTGATCGCATCAATCAGACGTTTGGGCGCACAGGGTTTCTCCAGAAAATCATAAGCCCCTTCTGACATCGCACGAACCGCCATGGGAATGTCGCCCTCACCCGAGAGAACGATGAGCGGCAAATCAGGGTCGATCTTCAAGGTTCGCTCGATGAGATCAAACCCGTCTTTTCCGGGCATCCGAATGTCAGTCACAATGACACCTGCCAAAGCGGGCGTGATGTGGTCGATCGCCTCGATAAACGATTTGCACAAGGTCACTGAAAATCCGGCAAGGTCGAGCGATTGTCCAAGCGCGTCGCGCACATCCCGATCATCATCCACAAAGATAACACGAGCAGTCATAGGGTCCTTTCGCGCGCCTTGGCTTTGGTCAGTTCGATGGTAAACACGGCTCCGCCATCGGGATGATTGGCGCCGTCGATTTGTCCTCCAAAACTCTGTACGATGCCATAGGAAATCGACAGGCCAAGCCCGAGGCCCTCACCCACAGTTTTGGTAGTGAAGAAGGGATCGAATATCCGCTCGGGGTCTGCCAGCCCGGGGCCATTGTCGCGCACAGTCACTTGCACCTTACCCTGCAGTTCCAGCACATTGATCTCGACCTCTTTGAGCGTCAGCCCCTCCATTGCATCAACAGCATTGGAGATCAGATTGACGAGCACTTGGCTCAATCGGACCCGTCCACCCCGCACATAAACCTCACCCAAATCATCTCGCATCTTAATCGAAGCGCCAGCGCCATCCACTTTGCCCTTCACAATCCCAAGGGCGTCATGGAGCACTCCGATCAGCTCCACATCGGCAATTTCTTCCGCCTCATTGCGCGCAAAAGACCGCAGGTTGCGAATGATCCGCCCCATCCTTGCGGCCATTTGGGAGATCTTGGTGACATTGCTCTGCACATCATCCAGCTTACCGCGCTCAAGCAGAATATCGGCGTTCTCCGCGAGCGATTGGATCGCCGTGAGCGGCTGGTTCAGCTCATGGGAGATACCTGCGGACATTTCGCCAAGCGCACTCAGCTTACCCGCTTGCACCAGTTGAGCCTGCACCTGCCCCAGCTTAGCAGTCCGCTCGACCACCTTATATTCAAGCTGGTTCCGCGCCTCTTCTTCAATTCTGAGCTGATTGGAAAACGCCGCGCGTCGCTGCATGACGATGGCCACGGAAAGCCACAAAAGCCCGCCCAGAAGTCCGGCCAAGCCCCCCCAAAGGAAGGCCTGAGTTCTTGCTTGCTGGACGTCCACAAGGATGTTGGCATCCAATCCCAATGTGGGCACGGGCGAGGTCAGGAACAGAGCGCTATGGGGAAAATCATTTAGTGCAATATCACTCCACAGCTCGAAACGGCCCAGATTTGAACGCGAGATATCAGGCAAGGGAAGAATTTCACGACCCGCATATTGGCGAAGGTCTGGAATGGGCGCATCTCCAAACTTGCGCAACACCAAGGAAAGACGATTGGACAGGAAAATCACGCCGTTCTGATCGGAGAAAAATAGGTTCTGCTGATCCCCGCGCCATTGGGTTTCGATCCCTTCCAGATCGACTTTGACCGCGATCACTCCGGCAATCGAACGATCATCTCCAAGGATGGGATGGGCAAAATAGAACCCCCGTTGTCGCGAGACATTGCCAACCGCATGATAATAGCCAAGGCCTCCGCGAATGGCGCGCTCGAAGTAGGGTCTCCACGCGTAGTTTGATCCGATAAAGCTGCGCTCCAGATTCCAATTGGACGAAGCCACCGTGGTCCCGCCTCGATCCATCACGTAAATGTCGAGCGCTCCTGAGGTGTCCGCCACCCGTTGAAGGAGTTGATTGGCAATTGGAATGGTGTCGGGATCACTCAGAATATCCCGCACGGTTGGGTCATTTGCCAAGACCGCAGGCAAATAGCGATGGCGATCCAACTCAAGGGTGAGCCTTTCGGACACCAGCACCAAAGCGGCCTCCCCGCGCTCGGCAATTTGCGCTAAGGTCACGCGGTAACCGACCCAATAGGCGCCCGCAAAAAGCAGGGCCATGGAGAGAGCGGTCAACCCGAGAAGCCAGAGGCGTCGCATCAGAAGGTCCGGGCTACGTCGGCGATAATGCGGGTGATCTGCCAGCAATCCTCAAGCGAAAACGTCAAAGGCACGCGCATGTCGCAGGTGGTTGAAAGAGCCTCTTTGGTCTGTTTGAGGTCCGGTTGTGGCCCCAAATACGCCCAACTGTCATAGCGGGACGTAAAGGCTTTGGGCGTGTCCGAGCCGAACCATTTGATATCGACGCCCCGCCCAGCACAAGCCGCCAGAAATGCCGGAATATCGGGCATATGAGCGTGGAACTGAATGGAGGAGCCGACAAAGGCCTCATGTTGCGCCCGTGTTGGCAGGCTCAGATTGGGGATCGCCCGCAAGCCTTCTTCCAGGCATTTATAACGCGCATTCCAACGGGTGATCTGGTCGTCGAGGTGGGGAATTTGAGCGCGGATCAGAGCGGCTCTGAGATTGTCGAGCCGCGCAGAACAATTCGGAGCATCCAGTTTGATTCTCTCAAAGACCGCATCATCGGGACGCGCCCCATGGGCTCCGTAAAGCATGTAAGACCCTGAGGTGACCACCGCGCGGGCGGCCAGTTCAGGATCATCTGTTGTCAAAAGCCCGCCCTCACCAGAGTTCATATGCTTATAGGTCTGGGTCGAAAAACAGGCCGCTTTCCCGAAATTCCCCGAACGCCTCCCCTGCCAGTGCGCCCCCATCGTATG
>CAZXRG010000171.1:0-2801 GCA_964642935.1 uncultured Rhodobacterales bacterium
TCGCGCGTTTTAACCCGGGACTGGGACCCGACGCGGTTTCCCAAATAGTCCCCCTATGAAGGACAAAACCCATGCTGGAGAATCTTCCCGCACAAGCACCCGATAAAATCATCGAACTCGTTGGATTGTTCAAAGCCGATACGCGCACGGACAAAATCGATCTGGGCGTTGGAGTTTATAAGGATGCCACGGGACAGACGCCAGTGATGCGGTCCGTCAAAGCCGCCGAGCGTAAACTGGTTGAGGCGCAAGCGTCCAAATCCTACGTCGGGCTCATGGGTGACCTCGAGTTTTGCGATGTGATGCGCGATCTGGTGCTCGGCGACGCTGTGGACGCCTCTCGCGTGGTTGGCGCGCAAACACCCGGTGGAACGGGCGCCATTCGCCAGCTTTACCATATGATCCAACTGGGCAATCCGGATGCGACATTCCTGATGAGCGATCCCACGTGGCCCAACCATCCGGCAATTGCGAAATCAATGGGCATTGCCATGACCACCTATCCTTATCTCGACCCCGAGACATTGGAGGTGGATTTCGACGCCATGCTGGCCTCCATCGAGGGCGCAACAGCCGGTGATGTGATCCTGCTTCACGGATGCTGTCACAACCCTACAGGGGCCAATCTGACCCTGGATCAGTGGAAAGTTCTGACCGAGAAGGTGAAAGCCAAAGGTCTACTGCCGCTCATTGATATCGCCTATCAGGGCTTTGGAGACGGGCTGGACGAGGATGCCGCAGGCGTGCGCCACATGGCCGCCAATGTGGACGAGATGCTCATTGCGGCCTCTTGCTCGAAAAACTTCGGGGTTTATCGCGACCGTGTTGGTGTGATGATGGCCGTCACCTCATCTGACAAAGCCCGTGATCTGGCAAAAGCCAATATGGCAGCCGTGAACCGTCTGAACTACTCCTTCCCTCCGGATCATGGTGCCAAAGTGGTGCAGATGGTTCTGAGCGACAGCGCGTTGAAAGCTGACTGGCTTGCGGAATTGGAAGCCATGCGCACGAGCATGCTGACCTTGCGCCAGTCACTAGCGGAGGAATTGCGTCGCCAGACCAACTCGGACCGTTTCGACTTTGTGGCCGAGCATCGTGGCATGTTCTCTCGCTTGGGTCTCACACCTGAGCAGGTACTGCGTCTTCGCGATGAGTTTGGTGTCTATATGGTCGGGGACAGCCGGATCAATATCGCGGGTCTTCGCCAAGAGATCATCGGACGTTTGGCCTCTTCCATTGCGGCTGTGATCTAAAGTCACCGCAAGTAACAAGCAGCGTTGAGTCGTCATATGTGGCGACTCACGCGTGAATTTCCCCTGAAAAACATGGGTTTTTCCCGATATTCTAGTCTTATCGTGCCAATATTGGCTCGCTAATTCGGGGGAATTGAAATGTTTATGAGCTTCATCGCAGGTCTGGTCTTTGGAATTGGGTCCGGCATGTTTGAGAAAACCATCAGTGGTCCATTGCGCAAAAAGATGGACTTCTCTGATACAGAAATCGGAATTCTGAGCTTTTCCGGCCTCATGCTATTGGCCGCAATCGTTGTATCCGCCGTCGGTGCAAACAGCAGCGCATTCTGGTTGGTCCTAGGTGGCGCCATCGGAGCCTTTGGCATCCGCAGTTTCATTTTTGGAAAATCCAAGATGGAAGAGCGTCGCTTGGCGGCTCAAGAAGCAGCCTCGGATATGGCTGATGATGTTGCGGACGCCGCAGCAGACGCAAAAGACGCGGTCAGCGATGTGGCTGAGGACGTTTTGGAAAAAACGACCGAACCTGCTTAACGGCTAGATCATTACGGATCGAACCAAAGCCCTCTGTATATTTGCAGGGGGCTTTTTTATGCGCCAAGATAAAGACCTATACGCTGCGCAGTTTAACGGATTGAAAAGCGTTTTTGTGCAACACCAGCAGGTGTCACAATTCCTCTACCTTCCCCAACGCAATATTAAGCAATATGCCAATAGCGTTATCGCGGCCAGGTAGGCCCTTCAAAAATGGTATTGCATAATGATTGACGCAGTGAACGGAAAAATCGCAATTATTGGTTTGGGTTACGTCGGGCTCCCGCTTGCTGTTGAATTTGGCAAGAAGCGGGATGTCATCGGCTTTGACATCAAACCTGACCGGATTGCCGAGTTGCGCGATCACCATGATGCAACCCTTGAGGTCTCCGCCGAGGAGTTTGTACAATCCAAGCATCTGTCCTTCACCTCCGATGTAGCGGACCTGAAGGACGCGCAGATTTTCATCGTTACGGTGCCGTCACCCATTGATATGCACAAACAACCTGATCTGACGCCCCTCAAAAAAGCGTCCGAAACCGTGGGTGCGGCCCTCAAAAAAGGTGATCTGGTCATCTATGAGAGCACTGTTTATCCGGGCGCCACAGAAGAAGAGTGCATTCCGGTGCTGGAGCGCGTCTCGGGTCTCACATTCAACAAAGATTTCTTCGCCGGTTATTCGCCAGAGCGGGTGAACCCGGGCGATCCCGATCACAAGGTCCACAACATCCTCAAGGTTACCTCCGGATCAACCCCTGAGGTCGCTACCCAAGTGGATGCGCTTTACAATGAGATTATCACAGCAGGTACGCATAAGGCGGCCTCCATCAAAGTGGCCGAGGCTGCAAAGGTAATCGAAAACACCCAGCGTGATCTCAACATCGCTTTGATCAACGAGCTGGCCATCATCTTCAACAAGATGGACATTGATACGGACGCGGTTCTGGAAGCGGCCGGAACAAAATGGAACTTCCTTCCCTTCCGTCCGGGGCTGGTTGGGGGACATTGCATCGGGGT
>CAZXRG010000171.1:2901-4933 GCA_964642935.1 uncultured Rhodobacterales bacterium
GACTATGGCATCGAGGTGGATGTGCATGATCCTTGGGCCGATGCGGATGAGGCAAAAGAAGAGTACGGGATTGATCTGGTTGAGGCGCCAAAAGAGGGTGCTTATGACGGCATCATCTATGCGGTCGCCCATAGCATGTTCACCGAGGGCGACGTTAATCCACGCGCTTACGGCAAATCAAACCATGTTCTCTACGATCTGAAAAACTTCCTGCCCCGCGAGATGAGCGACCTGCGCCTCTAATCGGTTTTCAGCCGGAAATACGCGTGAGCGGTGTGAGGTCGACCACGTTCTGGCCGGGCTCTTCCGCTTTCAAAATCACGACATTCTGAGCGTCCTAGGCTGCCGTCATTGCCAGCTCAGAAATCTCCCCATCCGAAATCTTGCCAATGAAGTGACGCATGGCATCGCGCCGTGCGTATTCAAGCACCGTCTCCAGTTTCTGATCATCATAATAAATCACATCTGCTTCTTGCAGCCGTTTGACACTGCGCACAGAGATAAGATCAGGATTAAGATAATCCGCACTCAGGGAATAGATTTGCCCATCGGGATCAGACCCGCCGCTTGGTGCCTGCCCCGCTTCAATGGCATCCCTAATCATGGAAATCGCCTTACGCTCAGAACCGGAGGCAAAGGTCGAACGCGCTGGACCTGCAAACACCCACCGCCAAAACGGGCGACGATCGACGGGGGCAACACGAAGCGCCACCGCATCTCTTAGGCTGCCACAAAGGCGCGCAAAATGCCCAAGCTGCGGCTCAAGGCTCTGCTCGATCTTGGACTTGATCTGCCGGCCCAAAATCGGAGCCGTACCTTCGGTGCCAATGGCCACAATGACCGGATCACGATCCACAATTGAGGGCGTATAAGCATCGCAAAGATCGGGGTAATCCACCACATTGACCACGGCGCCTTGCGCCTTGGCCAGATCTGCCCATCCCGCATCAGCCCCCTTACATCCGGTCGCCACAAACACCAAAGACGCGCCTTTAAATACCTCAACAGGCGTGTCGAGCGGCTTTACGTGAATGCGCCCCTCTTTGGCGTGGGTCGCAAGCTCAGGATCAAGCGCATCCGCAATAACAATGATCTCAGCCTCGGTTTTCAGCATCAAACGGCATTTCTGAGCAGCCTGCTCGCCACCCCCGACGATCACCACATGCCGATCATTCATTCTTAAAAACATCGGGAAGAAATTCATGCGATAGCCTTATGCTGCTTGCGATTGATGCCGGGAAAGCCAAAGCTCCTCGGCCTTTTGGTATGCAGTCTCGCGGGTCAAATTTGGGTCCACGGTTTCGAGTGCGAGCGCAGCGGTCCCGGTCACCACAGCCGCAAAGAAAGGATCATCCTTAGCACCCGTCCAAATATCAAACATCTCCGATTTGCCAAGCTCTCCGGAATTCAAGCGTCGAACACCTTCAAAAATGGCCGGCATACTCTCCTCGGATTGCTCCGACCCAATCAAGCGCATCAAGACCGTATCCTTTGAGGGGTTCCGCTCAAACTCGCCACCGCCGCCCTTTATAACCGTGAGATACGCCTGAGCAAGGTTTTGCGCCGCATCTTGCTGAAGCCCGCGATAGCTGGGATGGAAGACCCCTTGCACGCTTGCGGGTGCGCAGGTCGGATTGAGCGTGCGCAAGACCGTGTTGATGGGCGAGCGCAGGCCCAGCACATCGCGCAGCTTGAGAAGCCTTAGAAGTTCGGAATGCAGCGCTTCAACCGGAGCATAGGCAATATTGGAGCGCTCCAGTTCAGCGGCCGCGTCTTCCGGCGTGAAGCACATATTGATCGAGACGCCTTTAAGAGCATCACGAACGCTGGCAATGGGGTTCTGGTGGGAGTTCCATCCGTGGATGAGAACCTTATGCCCCGCCGCTGCCACCAGCTTTGCGGACAATAAAAACCAAGGATGCCCACGGGATCGCCCTGCCGCATAGCTCGGCCAATCAAGCCCTGTGGGAAGATCGCTCCAAGACTGCGAGCGCGCCCGAATGGCATCCACAAAACCTGCAATCTCGGCCGC
>CAZXRG010000171.1:5033-6409 GCA_964642935.1 uncultured Rhodobacterales bacterium
TCCGTAAAGTGGTTAATCACATGGCCCCGCGACAATTCAACCGGCGTTCTGGCCACAAATAGAGCCGCCTTGGCAATCCCGTCAACCAAAAGCACGACCCGCGCGGTGCCCGTCGCTTCATCCGTGATTGTAATCGGGTTTGCATCCGGTTGGTTGAACAAGGCGCGCGCATAAGCGATCCAATCGGGCTCGAATGTCATCCCCGCCAGCTCGGCGCGATACCCTTCGGAGGTTTTGGCTTTCGCCCAATAGGCAGTCTCCGGTTCGAAATCACCATGAGACAGCGCAAACCCGTACCATTCAGGCTCAAACGGGGTCAGGGTTACAAGCCCCGCTTTAAGGTCAGGCTGGCCCGAAATCGGATCATGCGCGCTTCCCAAAAGGTCATCCACCCGCGCGTTGGAGGCCCACTGCGCCGTCCAGTGGATCGGCGCAAAAACCGAGCCCTTGGGCGTGCGCTCGGTCACCAGAGCACGCAAAACATTAGAGCCGTTTGTGCTTTTCACCTCGACCAGAGTGCCCGTTTCAATGCCAGAGCGATCCGCATCAATTGGGTGAATTTCCAAGAAAGGCTCGGCCAAATGCTGGCTTAGCTTCGGAGATTTCCCCGTACGCGTCATCGTATGCCATTGATCGCGAATACGCCCAGTGTTGAGACGCAATTGGCCACCCTTGGCCTTAGGCTCTGACGGAGCAAGCTGGGAGACAGGCACCATCCGCGCCTTGGCATCGGGCGTGAAAAACGCCCCATCCGCAAAGAAACGCTCTCGCTTTCCACTCTTGGAAAAGGGCCACCGGGTCGGCTTCAAATCCTCGTACATTTGCTCGGAGATATCCGCGAACCCTGAAATATCAAAGTCCTTCCCAGCCTCTGCCGCTTTGACTGACAGGCTGGCATGCTCCTTAAAAACAGCCGCCGGAGTGGCAAAGTCAAACGCCTCGCCCCAGCCCATTTTAGCGGCCACATCGCAGATGATCTTCCAATCGGGCTTCGCAATCCCCGGAGCAGTCGTGAAGGCTCGCTGACGACTGATGGTCCGGTCCGAATTGGTCACCGTCCCCGCCTTCTCCCCCCAACCCGTAGCCGGAAGCCGCACATCCGCCAGATCGCCCGTATCGGTTCGCGCCATGATGTCAGACACAACCACAAACGGGCAGGCCTCAATGGCCTCCCGCACCCTCGACGCATTGGGCATGGAAACCGCCGGATTCGTGGACATGATCCAGAGCGCCTTGATCTGCCCGCTCTCCACCGCCTTAAACATATCAATCGCTTTTAAGCCTGGAGCCGTTGGTAAGGTCGGAGCCGACCAGAAATCCTGAACGCAATCCCTATGCTCCCCATTCTCAAGGTCCAGATGACAGGCCAGCAGATT
>CAZXRG010000172.1:0-4340 GCA_964642935.1 uncultured Rhodobacterales bacterium
ACAGTCGACAATCCGTAAGGCACCCGCTCTTTGGCGGCAAATCGGGCGAGATCCATTTCCGCTCCGGGCCACATCATGCCTGTGGCCCCCACGGGCGCGATGCCGATTGGGACAGAATAATCTTGGCCCATGAAAGAGGTCTCTAAGTCAGGCGCAACCTTGCCCTGAAGGGCTTTGGGGGAGAACAGAACCTGATCCAAAGTTTCGCGATTGCGATCCAAAGCCGTTTCCGCACCCGTGCCGCTATCGAGATACTCCCAAGCAAAATGGGGAATGCGCCGTTTTGCGCGTTTTCGAAGGTCTTCGATGCTTGGGTAGTTATGTTCAAGAAGTGCCACGGTCGCTGTTCCAATCTTAGATGCCGCTTGTGCATTTTGCGGACCAACAATGGATAAGCCCAAACCGTCCTAGCCTGCAAGAAACTTAAACGTGGAATTTTAGGGGTGCGACCTTGGTTGTGCAGGTGAGAATTTGTCTAAAACCTATGCGAACATTTTGAGAACACGGGCTTTTATTTCGCCCATGTTCCAGCTACATTGCCGCCCATGAATGATTGGGATGAAGCAGATGCCTTTGATGCAGCCGCACGCCAAGGCGGGTCGCCCGGATTGGGTGCGCAAGCCATGGCCGCGCGTCCGACGCCTTATCTTGAGGGCTTAAACCCGGACCAAAAAGATGCGGTTGAGGCGCTTGACGGGCCTGTTTTGGTGCTTGCGGGGGCTGGAACGGGCAAAACGCGGGCTCTGACCACGCGAATTGCGCATTTGTTGAATACGGGGCGTGCGCGGCCCAACGAGATTTTGGCGGTGACATTCACCAATAAGGCGGCACGGGAGATGAAATCCCGCATTGCCTCACATGTGGGTGGGGTGATCGAGGGGATGCCATGGCTCGGCACATTCCACTCCCTCTGCGTTAAGATTCTGCGTCGGCATGCTGAATTGGTTGAGCTGAAGTCAAACTTCACGATTCTCGATACGGATGATCAAATCCGGCTGCTTAAACAGTTGCTCCGAGCCGAACAGATAGACGAAAAACGTTGGCCTGCGCGGATGCTGGCGTCTTTGATTGACCGCTGGAAGAACCGTGGTTGGACGCCGGACAAGGTGCCCGCCTCCGAAAGTGCAGGTTTCAACCATCAGGGCGCAGAGCTTTATGCGCAGTATCAGGCGCGTCTGATCACCCTGAACGCCTGTGATTTTGGCGATCTTCTGTTGCATGTTGTGAACATCTTTCAGGATCATCCAGACGTTCTGTCGAAATATCAAAACTGGTTTCGCTATATTCTGGTGGACGAGTATCAGGATACCAATGTGGCCCAATATCTCTGGCTGCGTCTTTTGGCAGCCGAGCATAAGAATATCTGCTGTGTGGGCGATGATGATCAGTCGATCTACGGATGGCGCGGGGCTGAGGTTGGGAACATCCTTAAGTTCGAGAAGGATTTTCCAGGTGCCAAGACGGTTCGTTTAGAGCAAAACTATCGCTCCACTCCGCATATCCTAGCGGCGGCTTCCGGTGTGATTGCTGGCAACTCTTCGCGGTTGGGAAAGACCCTCTGGACCGAGGCCAATGACGGCGAGAAGGTCCGTTTGATCGGCCATTGGGACGGTGAGGAAGAGGCACGCTGGATTGGCGAAGAGTTGGAAGCTTACCAGCGTGGTACGCGCGGACATGATCCTATCTCGTTGGATTCTCAAGCCATTTTGGTGCGCGCCTCCTTCCAAATGCGTGCCTTTGAAGACCGTTTCCTGACCATCGGCCTGCCCTACCGCGTTATCGGAGGTCCGCGCTTTTATGAGCGTATGGAAATACGCGATGCCATGGCATTCTTTCGCGTGGTGGTCTCACCTGACGATGGTTTAGCCTTCGAGCGGATTGTGAATACGCCAAAACGCGGGCTTGGCGACAAGGCTATTCAAACGGTGAATGCGACCTCGCGTGAGCATGGCGTCTCTCTCCTTGAGGGCGCACGGATTGTGATTGCGGATCAGCTTCTGGCAAAACGGGCGCTTAATAGCCTGCAATCCGTCGTTGATAACTTCGATCGCTGGCACGGGATGCTGCGCTCGGGCGACTTTGGACACGTGGAATTGGCCGAAATCATCCTTGATGAAAGTGGTTACACGGACATGTGGCGTAATGACAAAACGCCAGAGGCTCCGGGGCGGCTGGAAAACCTCAAAGAGCTGGTCAAAGCCTTGGAAGAGTTTGAAAACCTTCAAGGATTTCTGGAGCATGTCTCTCTGGTTATGGACAATGAGCAGGAAGAAGCTTCGGAAAAAGTGTCGATCATGACGCTGCACGCAGCCAAAGGCCTTGAGTTCCCGGTGGTGTTTTTGCCGGGTTGGGAAGATGGGCTTTTCCCGTCCCAACGCTCTATGGATGAAAGCGGCCTCAAGGGCGTCGAAGAAGAGCGTCGACTGGCCTATGTGGGGCTGACGCGGGCCGAGGAGCATCTGACAATTAGTTTCGCGGCAAACAGACGCGTCTATAACCAGTGGAACTCTGCCCTGCCCAGCCGGTTTATCGATGAACTACCTGGGGATCATGTGGAGGTCTTAACACCTCCGGGTCTTTATGGCGGTGGGTTTGGAGCCGCGGCACCCAATGTGTCTGACATCGACGGGATCATGCGCGGCTCGGAACTGACAGAGCGCGCCTCAAAGGCAGATGTTTACAATTCTCCAGGATGGAAACGCATGCAATCGCGCACGAGCGCGCGCGGCACCAGCCAGCCCAAAGAGGCTAAAAACATGGTCATAGACATGCAAGCGGCCCCCGCATTCGCAATTGGGGACCGTGTTTTTCATCAGAAATTCGGATATGGAGCCGTGATGGAAATCGAAGGCGATAAACTCACAATCGACTTCGATAAAGCCGGCTCGAAGAACATCGTCTCCCGATTTGTGACCGGCGCAGACGATATTCCGTTTTAAAGTTTAACGCTTAAACTCGCTGACTTCGTTTTCATAAGCGGCCTCATAGGCGATGCGTGCGATATCGGAACGGGAAATACCCAGATCAGCGAGTTCACGTGCACTCAAAGCGCTCAATTCGTTGTATGTTGCACGAAACTGACGAGATTTCGAATAACTCGCGGATAGGTTCGAAAAGAAGGTGTCGATGACGCGCAGTGGATTAAAACCGCCAACGGCCACGTTATTTGTCTGAGCTACATTTGCCATGATATGTCCTTTTGTACTCGTAAATGTTTTCTCTTGCCCCAGACATATACGTTTGTTCGCAAGTGCAGCAAGATCACTTTACGCACAACCGCTATGCGCTTTACGCATAACCATCTCAAATCAAAAGTAAGGAAAACGGCTCTAGAGGCGTCCAACCGGCATGGGTTTCGTACCTTTTTCCAGCGCCAAAAGGCAGAGCCATTCATAGGCGACTGTGGCCGCCGCCAAAGCGGTGATCTCAGCGTGATCATATGGCGGGGAGACTTCAACCACATCCATGCCGATCAGATTAAGACCTTTTAATCCCCGAATGAGCTCGAGCGCCTGCCAGCTTGCAAGCCCACCAACGACCGGAGTTCCAGTGCCCGGCGCAAAGGCCGGATCGAGCCCGTCTACATCAAAAGAAACATAAAGCGGGGCATCACCAACGCGGGCTCGGATGATTTCCAAAGCTGCGTCCACACCGTTTTTATGCACCCAAGGGGCGGTCAGAATCTCAAATCCATGATCGCTGTCATTATAAGTGCGAAGGCCGATTTGGGTGGATTGAGAGGTGTCGACCATCCCTTCAGAAACGGCCTTTTCAAACATTGTTCCGTGATCGATTTCGGAGCCATCTCCAGGCCATGTATCGCAATGGGCGTCGAACTGAACCAAGGCCACTGGACCGTGCTTGGCCGCAACAGCTCGGATCAACGGATAGGCCACAAAATGATCGCCGCCAAAGGTTAAAGGCTTAGCACCTCCAGCTAGAATGGTGGCGCAATGGGCTTCAATCGCCGCTGCAACTGTGTCTGGATGGTGAGGATCAATCATACAATCCCCATAATCTGTCACGGCTAATTTCTCAAAAAGATCAAAGCCATAGGGGAAAGACTTTAGCTCCTGCAACTGCACGGAAGCCGCACGAATAGCGCGAGGTCCAAGGCGGCAACCAGGCCGATATGTCACCGCATTATCAAAGGGTATGCCCGAGACCGCCACATCGACGCCGTTCAAATCGCGGGTGTACCTCCGACGCAAAAACGACAGAGCGCCCCCGTAAGTCATCTCATGTTGGTTCTCGTTCAGCCCGCTGGCCAAGAATGCCTGATCGCTCATATGCGCCCCATATATGTCTTATATTCCACGTCTGTGACCATGCGGCCCAGC
>CAZXRG010000172.1:4440-6383 GCA_964642935.1 uncultured Rhodobacterales bacterium
TTGGAACTCCGCCATGGTTGCAAGCATACCGCCAATTGCATGTCTCAACGCCTCAAATCCTGTTGCACTTGCGAACACATTTTGCCCTTTTTCATCCAAAACGGAGGCATGAACATGCATGCCCGATCCTGTGTCCTCCCCAAAGGGCTTGGCCATGAACGTCGCATCGAGCCCGTGGGTGCGAGCCACGCCGCGCACCAAACGGCGGAATATCACTGCATAGTCGGCGGCTTTCAGGGCGTCGGCTTGATGGTGGAAGTTGATTTCGAACTGACCGATCCCGCTTTCTGCTATGACCACGTCTGCGGGTAGGTTCTGGGTCTTACAGGCGGATTTAATGTCCTCAAGGACCTCCTCGAACTGATCCATCTGGGCCATATCGTAGAGGTGTGAACCATCTGTCGCCTGAGCGGGCCCTTCTTGTTCAGGGTTAAACAGAAAGAACTCCAACTCAGTAGCGACCACAGGCGTTAATCCCGCGTCCTTATATCGCGCAACAACGTCCGCCAAACGATGGCGCGGATCAAAGGCGCTCGGGCCCCCGTCAACGCCGTCCATGACCATTAACATTTGCGCCACAGATCGCTTGGCCCAAGGCACCATGGCCAGAGAAGAGAGCACGGGGCGCAACACCCCGTCCCGATCACCTGAGATAATCCCAAGACCGGAGCCGGCCACATCATGCCCCCACATATCCAAAGCAGAGGTAGAGACCGGCAGGCGCAAGCCCCCCGAGGCGATTTTCCCAATACTTTCAACGGGCACCCATTTGCCGCGCAACAGCCCGTTCATGTCGATGATCATCACATCGATGCGTTGAAGATCGGGGTTTTCGGCCAGAAAAGCGTCCATATGGGCGCTGATCTCTTTGGCATCAGGCGCGTTTAGCACAGGTCAATCGTCCTTATATTCCACTGAGAGAACGATATGACTGCAACAGCCGACCCGCAATCGCTAAACGTCCCCCTTGGAGCACCTCCCCAAAGAGACTAGCGTGCTAAAAACAGATGCAGGTCCCCCATGGCAACCGCCCTTAAGACGCTTAAAACCGACGATTTCCCGCAAGATCTTCAGGACTGGCTGAACAATCGCACCATTGAAGAAGTTGAATGCGTCATTCCCGACGTGGTGGGTTTTGCCCGTGGAAAGGCCATGCCCGTTAAGAAATTCCTTAAGACCGAGCGGATGTATCTCTCCCCTGCTCTCTTCTTCCAGACCGTTTCGGGCGATTATGCGGAAGTGGAGTTCGAGAACGCTTGGACCGAGAATGACATGCTGATGGTGCCGGATATTTCAACGGCCCGCGCTGTGCCTTGGACCTCGGACATCACGGTTCAGGTGACCTGTGATCTGTTCCGCCAAAATGGCGATCCGGTGGGATTTGCCCCGCGCAATGTGCTCAAGCGGGTTCTTAAGCTTTATGAAGATGAAGGCTGGACGCCCGTGGTGGCTCCGGAGATGGAGTTTTATCTTACCCGCCCCAATCTTGATCCAACGGACCCCATTGAGCCACCCAAAGGGCGCACGGGGCGCACGGCGACGGGGCGACAGGCCTATTCGATCTCTGGCGTGGATGAATTTGGCCCTGTGGTCGATGACATTTATGATTTTGCGGAGGCGCAGGGGCTTGAGATCGATACGATCATTCAAGAGGACGGTGCTGGCCAGTTGGAGTTGAACCTCAAACACGGCGATCCTTTGGAGCTTGCAGACGAGGTGTTCACCTATAAGCGCATGATCCGAGAGGCGGCTTTGCGGCACAATTGCTGGGCGACGTTTATGGCGAAACCTATTCAGGACCAGCCGGGCTCGGCCATGCATATTCATCAATCGGTGGTGGATAAGGAGACTGGGAAGAACCTCTTCTCAACGGCCCGTGGCGGGCGTTCTGATCAGTTCCTCCACTTTATAGGCGGCCTTCAGAAATACCTGCCAGCGGCCGT
>CAZXRG010000173.1:0-6357 GCA_964642935.1 uncultured Rhodobacterales bacterium
CAAGGACCGCTTGGGCCTCTTTCCCCTCCAGCATCTCGCCCCTGCCCTGATTGTTAATGGTCGACTGGGCGGCCAGTTGATCCGGCTCGGGGATATAGAACTCGCGATCAAGGATCGAGTAGCGGGCGGAGTATTCGTTCACGTTCGCCGTCCGGTGGCGGATCCACTGGCGGGCCACAAACACAGGAAGTTTGACGTGGAACTTCACCTCACACATCTCAAACGGGGTCGAGTGCCAATGGCGCATCAAATAGCGGATCAGGCCAGTATCATTAGAGACCTTCTTGGTCCCCTTCCCATAAGACACACGCGCCGCTTGGGTGATCGCATTATCGTCGCCCATATAGTCAATGACGCGGATCAACCCGTGGTCGAGCACCTGATGGGCTTGATAAAGATGCTTCTCCATCCCCGGGCTGGTGGCACGCAACGTGGTTTGGGTTTCCGCGCGCTGTGCGTCTATTTCAGCTTGCTGTTCAGGGGTGATGGGCATTTGCGCTGGCCTTCTACGTTAAGAAATGAGTCTTTCGCCACTTTATATTGTGGTGAGATAAAGAGCCACCGCCATATGAGGCTATTTTTGAGGTCTTACAAACCGCTGCTCGGTGGTGGGCGAGCCCCATTGGTCGCCCAGATATTCTTCCGCCAGTTCAAACCCGTGACGCTCATAAAGCGCACGTGCCGCATCCGTGCCTTTGACCGTCCACAGATGAGTCTCCTCAAAGCCACGCGCATCGCAAAATTCCATGGCATAGCGCATGAACTGCCCCCCAAGCCCCTGCCCTTGCGCCCGTGGATCGAGGATGAACCAACGCAGATGCGCCTTTCCGCCACCCAGATTATCCCCGTCAATGGTGATCGAGCCCATGATCTCTCCGTCGTCAAGCGCATGCCAAATCGCCAGATTGTCCGAGGGCAAACGATCCACAAAATCCGCCATCTCCCGCGCCACCCGCGCCTCAAAGGCCGGACCAAAGCCGCAATGCTCATGGAAATGCTGGCTGAAATGACGGGTCACAGTGCCAATGAGGCCCGGACAATATCCGTTTACGATCTCCATACTCATGATGAGGGCGGGAGCAGTTCGCGAAACAGCTTGTTACGAATGGCCCGTGGATAATCGTGATAGCCCCGCGCAGTCACCACAAAACTGTCCCGCCCCGTTGTCACATGCCCGCGATAATATTGCGTCACACTCAGACCCAAACGATCAATGGCCAGTCCGTTTATGACCACCCCCATCGCCTTGGCCCGCCCCCGCGCATCAATCGGCAGAGGCCCCGCGTTGGACACACCGTCACCGGAAAAATCGATCACCCGCCGCTTACAATCGCGCACCTGATCAAACTGGTCGAGCATCATCTCCAAAGCCGCCCCCACGCCCGTATTTGAATCTCTCCAAGGGCGCGACAGCCCCCGCACCCGATCCTCAAATCGGGCCACATGGCGTTTGCTCAGCATCCGCTGCCATGACACGGACAGTTCCTGTTGATTGGCACCGGACCATTGCACCACGCTCAAAGCCACCTCCAGATCAATCAAAGTGCTTGAGATCACCGGATCACGAAGCGCCTCGGCCAATCCATCCACCTGAATGCGATACTCCTGCGCATCAATAGAATGGGAAACATCAATCCCCAGCACCAATGCCAATTGGCAGGCCTGCGCCTTTAGGCTCACCCAGACCAAGCAAAATGCCAAACGCCACATGTAAGGGCCTTACCAGTGGCCCGTGTTTTCCATGCTCGCCCAAGGCTCTGCGGGCTCCAGCTTGTCTCCCGCCTGCAAGAGCTCAACCGAGACATTGTCCGGCGAGCGCACAAAGGCCATATGCCCGTCGCGCGGAGGCCTATTGATAGTCACACCATTATCCATCAAATGCTGGCACATCTCGTAAATATTATCGACCGCATAGGCCAAATGCCCGAAGTGGCGACTGTCCGAGGGAAGACCCTCATCCCCGTCCCAATTATGAGTCAATTCCACCGCAGAATTCGGCTGACCAGGGGCGGACATGAACACAAGCGTGAAACGGCCTTTCTCGTAATCAGAGCGGCGTGTCTGCTCCAGACCGAGTAATTTATAAAACGCAATATTCTCATCAAGATCGCGCACACGCACCATGGTGTGAAGATATTGGGTCGCCATTGGATCACTCCTTCATTTGATTTGTGCAAGAGCCTAAAACGAACCCAAGGGAATGGAAACCGCCTCAAGCGCTCAATTTGTCGACAGGTTCAAAACGACCTCTCGGTGATGGGGCGCATCCCTATGTTCAAACAGGTAAATCCCCTGCCACGTCCCAAGTGCGAGACGCCCATTGCTCACAGGAATGCTGAGGCTCACGGGCATCATCGCCGCCTTGATATGGGCAGGCATATCATCGGGCCCCTCATAGGTGTGCACCAGATAGTCCATGGACGCATCCGTTGTGGGTGGCACAAGACGGGCAAAATAGGCCTTCAGGTCCAGCTGCACATCCGGATCGGCGTTCTCCTGAATGAGAAGCGAACAGGAGGTATGACGCACGAACAATGTCAAAAGCCCCGTTCCGGTGACAAACTCCGCCACATCGCGGGTGAACTCATAAAGCCCCTGCCCGCGTGTCTGAATTGAAATCGAGGTCTGACTATGGCTCATAGATCAAGGCCTCTGGCGATCTCAATCCAGAATCCCCTGATCCACCAAAGCCTGCCTGATCTCATCCAAAATCGCCGGATCATCAATGGTGGCAGGCATCTTGAAGTCCTGCTGGTCCGCAATCTTCTGAATTGTCCCACGCAAGATTTTACCCGAGCGGGTCTTTGGCAGGCGCGGAATAGGCACAACAGTCTTAAAGGCGGCCACAGGCCCAATACGCTCGCGCACCAGTTTGACCAGCTCCTTGCTCACTTCAGTGAAATCACGGTTCACACCCGCATTGAGCACAACAAATCCCGCCGGGATTTGCCCCTTTAACTCATCCGCAATCCCCAGAACCGCACATTCGGCCACATCGCGATGCTCCGAGACCACCTCTTCCATCTGCCCCGTACTCAAACGATGTCCTGCGACGTTGATGATGTCATCCGTCCGCGCCATGATGAACAGGTAGCCATCCTCATCAAGATAGCCCGCATCGCCCGTCTGATAATACCCCGGAAACTCCTCAAGATAGGCCGATTTAAACCGCGCCTCCGCATTCCAGAGCGACGGGAAACACGACGGGGGCAGCGGCAATTTCACAACCACATTGCCCATCTCTCCATTGGCCACGGGATTGCCCTCATCATCAAGCACCTGCACATCATATCCGGGCATGGGCACGGATGGAGAGCCAAGCTTGATCGGCAATTCCCCAAGCCCCACTGGATTTCCGGCAATGGTCCAACCGGTCTCGGTCTGCCACCAATGGTCGATCACGGGAATGGACAGCTTATCCTGCGCCCAGCGAATGGTTTCAGGGTCCGCCCGCTCTCCGGCCAAAAACAGATGCCTCAAGGATGACAAATCATATTTGCCGATGAAGTCTCCAGCAGGATCATTGGCCTTGATCGCACGAAACGCCGTGGGTGCGGTGAACAAGGCCACCACGTTATGCTCGGAAATCACCCGCCAGAAGGTCCCCGCATCCGGCGTGCCAACAGGCTTGCCCTCAAACACCACCGTCGTCGCCCCATGGAGAAGCGGCGCGTAAGTAATATAGGAATGGCCAACCACCCAGCCCACATCAGACGCCGCCCAGAACACCTCACCGGGTTTGATCCCGTAAATGGCCGACATGGACCATTTGAGCGCCACCATATGCCCGCCATTGTCACGGATCACACCCTTGGGCTGACCGGTCGTGCCGGAAGTATAAAGAATATAAAGCGGATCAGTCGCGCTCACCTCCACACAGGGCACCTCGCGCCCGCGTGCGGCCTCAACCGCGCTGGCATAATCAATGTCGCGACCCGGTATAAGGTCAACACCCTGCTGTTCGCGCTCCAAAATCACACAAGTGCTCGGCTTATGGGTCGAGATATCAATGGCCTCGTCCAACAGCGGCTTATAGGCGATCACCCGACCAGGCTCGATCCCGCAAGAGGCCGAGATAATCGCTTTTGGCGTCGCATCATCAATGCGCGTGGCCAACTCGCTGGCGGCAAACCCGCCAAAAACCACCGAATGAACCGCGCCAATACGCGCACAGGCCAGCATCGCAAACACTGCCTGCGGGATCATCGGCATATAGACAATCACCCGATCGCCTTTTTGCACACCTTGATCCTGCAGCACCGCCGCCAAAGCGGAGACCTCTTCTTTCAACTGGCGATAGGTGAAGCTTTGCTTGGCACCCGTGATCGGACTGTCATAAATAACAGCCGCCTGATCGCCGCGCGTGTCCACATGCCGATCCACCGCATTCCAGCACGTATTGCAACTGGCGCCATCAAACCAACGCCCGTAAACCCCCGCGTCACCATTGAAGGTGCGCGTCGCGGGCGTGATCCAATCGATCTCGCGCGCGGCTTCCGCCCAAAACCCCTCAGGATCAGATTTCCAACCATTATAGATGTCGTGATATTTGGACATTCCCCACCTCCGCTGTTCTTTTTTTACTTTTCTGCCAGAGCCAACGCGTTGTGTCCATGCGGCATCAGCGACGCCCCCAAAAAGAAACAGCCCCCCAAATCAATGGGAGGCTGCTTTGATCGTGCCTAAAGGCGAGCGGCTTATCGGAACAAGGACAGAACCGACTGTGGCGCTCTATTGGCGATGGACAGGGACTGCGTACCGAGCTGCTGCTGAACCTGAAGCGCCTGAAGTTTGGCCGAGGCCTCCTCCATATTCGCATCAACCAGCGAGCCGATCCCGGACTTCAAACTGTCCGTAAGCTTGGAGACGAAGTCATTCTGGATTTCCAAACGCTTTTCAGCCGTACCAAACTCGGATGCCGCATCAATGGCAGTTTGTGTCAGACCCTCAATCGCAGACAACGCAGATGCCGCACCAGATGCACTGGACACATCAATCTTGCTCAATTCGCTCAACCCGCCGCCAAGCGTGGAATCACCCGTCGCATAAGTATCTGCATCCACCGTAAGCGTGTCAGCCGCCAATCCGGTATCAGATGTGAACACAATACCCGTTCCCGCCGCATTCAAAGACGCGGTGATATCACCGCCGATATCCTTGGACGCCGCATAGGCATTAAACGAGTCCTTAAGGCCATTGGCCACATCAGCCGCCGTGTCACCCTCGCGGGCCACATACATGATCTCATTATTGGCCGACGTATCTGCCGCCGCTAACGAACCACCACCCGCAGTGATTGCAAGGCTGAAGCCCTCACCCACCGCAACGGTTGCCGCAGACATATCCAAAGTGGCTGCAGCCGCACCCGTGGCAGTTGTGGACGCACCAACAGCGCCAGACGCCGTGGCAGACGTATCGATATCAGACGCAGTTGTATCCAAATCCTGCTTGGACACGCTGATATTAGACGAGCTGATCGCACCATCCGCAGAGCGGTCGAGCGAGGCAAGCACATCAATCGCATCAGAACCCGCAGTTGTGTCGGAGTTCGACAAGAGGTTCTGGCCATTAAACTGAGCCGCACCGGAGATACCCTTGATCTGCTCGGTCAGCGATTCAATATCGGTCTGCAGCTTGGCGCGATCAACATTCTCGCCCTGAGCGGCCACGATCTTCTCTTTGACCTGACCCAAAAGCTCCGTGATCTGCTCGGCGCCATTCCGGCCCACAGCCACAGTCGACTGCCCCAAGGACAGACTGTCTGAAATCGCTTCAAAGCCATCCACGTCACTTTGCATGACCTGACTAATGGCCCAAACGGCTGCGTTATCTTTGGCACTCGCCACCGATTTACCGGTAGAGATTTCCGCTTGGACTTTCGACAAGTTTCCGTTGATCGAATTGAGCGTCTGCAACGCAACCATAGCAGACGAATTGGTTAGAATACTGGACATTATACACCCTTTTCAGCAACCGTATTATGGCTGCATTAACCGGCCCAAATTCTTGAGACATAAGATCGCCTTCTGGCGACGGAGATTGATTACACATCTTCGCCACTCTTAGACGAAGCTGGGGACACATTGGCAAAAGACATCTTACGATCCATTAACACATTGTGGCGATAAAGTGTTTTTTAAGACCTCTTTCGAAAAGGTTTATGTTAATCAGAAGTTAACGGGCCAGATCTGAAGCAGGGGGGATAGAATGAAGTTTACAAGCCTTTTCCTCGCCTTCTGGATGGTGAGCCACAGCGTCTCTTTTGCCCAATCTTGCCGTCTCGCACTTTCATTGGCGCTCGATGTTTCGGCCTCTGTGGACAGCATTGAATATCAACAACAACGCGATGGTCTGGCC
>CAZXRG010000174.1:0-2845 GCA_964642935.1 uncultured Rhodobacterales bacterium
TCCATGCGCGGCCCGGAAATTTGAGCCGCCGGATCGTCCTCGCGAAGTCCTTCAAGAAAGAGGAATTTGAAGAACTGTTTAAGGCTGGAAAGTACCCGAGCCCGTGTTGCAGCCGATCTCCCTTCCACATCCAGATCAGCCAAATACTGCTCAATGTCACCGCGCGCAACTGACGAGAAGTCTTTGTTATTATTTATATTTTTGGAAAACCCAATGAGGTCTCGACCATAGGCTTGAAGAGTGTTCTCAGAAGCATCCCGCTCGGCACTAATGGCCTCTAAAAACCGCTCAATCCAGTTAACCTGCATGGGGATTATCAAGGGGCAGCAAAAGGGTTTGAACGGCCACTTGACGTGCCACCTCATCCTGAGCCGTCGCCCGTAACAGGGCCAGAGCCTGTATAAGGTCATCCTCATCAATAACATCATCGCGCGACAACAGCCCGATCGCGGTAAAAATAGCCTCACCAATCAGCCCGCGCGAGACCATTGCTGCGTGGTGGTCCGACAGGAACGCTTCCGGCGTAGAGGTGCTCAACACATCCTCAATCGGGGATGATCCCTCCAATAGGCCAGACGCCACAGAAAGTGCGGTTTTTAAGGGTTTTGACGGCGCTTTGGATATCCAGTTCGCAGCCAGTTCAGGCGCATTGGCCAACAGCAAGTAAAGCGTCACCCTGTCGCGGACATCCTGTGAAAACTCTTCCGCTGGCAATTGACTAAGATATAATAAAAACGCTTCTGAAGCTGCCTGTCGCAAGCCCGCCTTTTTGAATTCCCGATCAAGTTCCAAAAGCGCCTCTGATATGTCTTCCGCCGTGGCTGCGCGGTCCATATCCTGGGTCGCCGCAAGACGTTCCCATACCCCGCCAGAAGCCGCAGGTTCCTCTTCTCGATAGGCTGAAAACAGAACGCTTGCAGGCAAAACGCCCTCCCGCACCAGCATCTCTGCAGCTTCAATTCGATAGCGGAGTGGCACGAATTCTGCGAGTTCGGCATGCATGAAAGCAATGGGCAATCCGCTGGTTGGACGCGGTAGTCCGACATATTCCCGAATGACAAATTCAAGGGAGGTCAGGGGCGCCCCGATCTTTGGGGGAGCCATGGTTTCAAGCAGGGACTCGTCTAGAAAAAGCGCTAATAAATCAGCATCTTGGGTTGATATCTCACCAAGCTCTTCCCCCAAAGCCATAGAGGTTGCAGCGGCGTCCCACTCCCGACTGAGAGCCAGACAAAACACCTGAACGCTTCGAGCCGGAGAGAGCGACGGCGAGCCATCGAGCTTTGCACAAACCTGATCCGATTGATTGGTCAAAAGACCAATATCAAACCAGCGTCGGAACAGGTCATTTGTATCAGGACCAACCAGCTCAATAAGCGCCTGCGCTTCGCTCAATGCCCCAATTTCTAACAGGCGATCAATGCGGGTAAGGAGCAGGCTGTCTTGTGTTACCAGATCTTCGGGTGCTGCCGTTTCGGCCAATAAAATCTGTCGATAAAGGCTCTGAATTGCAGGCACGCCCGCATAAGGGGTCTCCCGCATCAGTCTTTGAACTTTAGACGTTGGCAATCCCTTCCAGAGATCGAAGGGAAACCCGGTGATATCCTTTGTAAGCACCCCCAATCCGTCGCGGTCATTTTGCGTGAGAGTTTCCACCGAAATAGTCTCGATCTCTGTGGAGGATTGATTTGGGTTTTGAGCCGTTTTCGCTGGAGCTTGAAGACTGTCTGAAAGCCATGGAATGGCACTTGCAGGCGGTCTTTCTTGGGCCGCCAAGCCGCTCGACAGGACCAAGCAGGACAGGCAAAGCAGAGACTTGCCAACAAGCCTCATCTTAAAGATTGGTCTCGACCGGTTGAACAACAGGAGTCGTTGGTGCTGGCAGATCAGAGAAAAGAGCGAAACCGGCAAGGCCGATAAGTCCTATGACCACCAGAATGAAGAGGTATTTCAACAGCCGTCCCAATGAATGTCTCCTGCCTTGTTTTGTGCCATTTAAAGGCTTTTTCTATGTTGTCCCATACATAGGGCCCAGATGATCATAACTCAACAAAATTGAGACCCAATCCCGCATATGCTCTGTGCATGGCATCAGTTGTGCGTTAGTAGGTTTTGCGCAAACGAGGGAGCGAGACGCCGGTGATTAGGCTCAAACGGACAGTGGTTTTGGTTGGATTGATGGGGGCTGGAAAGACCTCCGTTGGAAAGCGTTTGTCCGAATTACTGAAGGTTCCGTTTTTTGACAGCGATGACGAGATCGTTTCGGCTGCCGGAATGGAAATCCCAGAGATTTTTGAGAAGTTCGGCGAGGACGAATTTCGCCGTGGTGAGACCGCCGTTTTGACCCGTTTGGTAGACGAAAGCCCTGCGGTTTTATCAACGGGCGGTGGCGCATTTATGAGCCAGACCAATCGGGAGACGATCTCAAGCGGTGGCGTTTCTGTTTGGCTGAATGTAGCTTTAGACGTTCTGTGGTCCCGTATTCAGGATAAGTCGGGCCGCCCGCTTCTTGAAACCGCAAACCCCTATGAGACTTTGAAGGCGCTCCATGACGCGCGCACTCCGGTCTATCAACTGGCGGATACCTCGGTCACCTCGACCTTGCAGGACACCCATGAAGATGTGGCGCGATCCATCGTTCAGGCCTTGGCTGAGTTTGATAAAGCCAATCCAGAACGTGTGGTCTTTGAGAAGGATTTGAACTGATGGTCGAAACATTGAACGTCGCTTTGGGCGAAAGGTCCTATGATATTCTGATCGGCTCAGGTCTCTTGGCGCAAGCAGGGGCACAAATCGGCCCACATCTGTCGCGCAAGTCCGTTCGGATTGTCACGGATGAGACAGT
>CAZXRG010000174.1:2945-6258 GCA_964642935.1 uncultured Rhodobacterales bacterium
GATGAAAAGGAGCGGGGAGATCGTGCTCTTTTGAATTTGGGCCATACCTTTGGACATGCTTTGGAAGCGGCCACGGGCTATTCGGATCGACTGTTGCACGGCGAAGGCGTGGCCATCGGCTGTGCCCTTGCGTTCGAGACCTCCCAGCGTTTGGGCCTGTGCTCGCAAGAGGCGCCTAGTCGAGTTCGTGCCCATTTGGCCCAGATGGGCATGAAAGTTGATCTGTCTGATATTGAAGGCGACTTGCCGGATGCGGACGCGCTTTTGGGCTTGATGGCACAGGATAAGAAAGTACGTGCGGGAGAGATCACGTTTATTCTCGCCCGCGACATTGGTGAGGCTTTTGTTGCGACCGGTGTGGACACGGATGTTGTGCGTTCGGTTTTAAGTGACGCTCTTGCGGGTCACAAAATAGCCTGACGCCAGCAACACGCCTGCAGCCACGATAACGATACCGATGGCTTTCAAAATGCCAATCGGTTCAGCCAAGAAGACCCATCCTCCAATTGATGCAATCACCGGAACCAGTGCGGCTGAGGCTGCGGGTATCGCGGAGCCTAGGTGCTGAACCGAGAACAGGAAAGTGAAATTCGCGATCAGTCCTGCGGCGACGCCAAGCGCAAGTTGAACGGCTAGGACCGGCATTGGGGTGATGGCTATATTGCTGCCAAATACGGCCGAGCCTAAAAGTAAAAAGAAGGCTGACCAGGTCACCAATATCATCGCGCCGTCCGTTGCAGATAGGCCCGATGCTTTGAACCGTGTCGTGTAAACCGCCCAGGAAAACGACGCGGTTAAGAACAGCAAATGACCTCGCCAGCTTCCAGTGCTGGAGTTTGAAATTGCTTCCCATCCTCCGACTGCAATAGCGCCAAAGAGGATGAGAAAGATGCCAAGATATTGGCTTTTCTGGAATGAAGCCTTCAGGAAAATGATCGCAAGAAGCGTGACGAAAACCGGAAGCATGGACGGCGCAAAGATGCCGCTATCTGCAACTGGCGCGAACCGAGCCCCATTGTTCAGCAGAACCGTAAACAGCGTGCCGCCGATCAGACCAATGCAAAGAATATCGATCCAGTTGGCTCCGCCGGGGAAAATGCCCCTTTTGAAGGTAAGCGGGAGAAGGATAAGAGCCGCCGGTAGGGACCTCAGCAACCCCACATCAATGGGCGTCAACTCTGTGGAAGCGGCCGCGCGAACGGCCACCAGATATCCAGCCCAGATCAAAACTGTCGCGGCCAAAGCTATCCACGGGAGTGGAGCTGGCCTCATCAATTAGAACAACTTGCTCCGCCCAAGACGCAAAACTTGGCGCAATGGGGGTGGTTCAACTTTACCGGAGCCTCTGCGGCTTTGAGCGTTCTGCCAAGCTCGAACTGGCTGTCATAGGGAAGGAGAGTGCAGGCAAGGACGCTCGGAGATGCGGCTCCTTTGCGCTTCACGATCATCCGCGATGAGGCGCACATGATGTCTCTAGGGGATTTGTTTAAAATCCCCCAGCAGGCAGTTGTGATTTCCGGCACCTCGGCGGTCTCGTCCATTTCAGGGAACAAAAGAGTCGCTCCCGGATCTTTGGCGTCGATGTTGAAACCCTCTTTGGAGAAAAGCGCCGCGTAGCCATCGCGAGAGGAGACTTCGGAATCGCCCCAAATCGTTCGACCCGCAACCGCCATTTGGAAATCATTGTCGCGAAGCCAACGCATACCTTCCAAAGTGCTTTCATAAGAACCGGAACCGCGTTCCTCGTCGTGGTGCTCCACTTTGAAGTGATCAAGGCTGATCCGGAGCGTCAGTTGCTCCGCAAACTCATCCTTCAGATCGATCAGCCCGTCCTGAACGCGTTTGCGCATCATCGGTTTCATAGCATTGGTGAGGATGAGAACCTTATGCCCGGCCTCAAGACACCGCCGTGTCATCTCGATCATTTGCGGGTTCATAAAAGGCTCACCACCGGTAAATCCGATCTCCTCAACCGGCCAGTTGCGATCCTTGATCTGCGCCAGATAATCGGACACTTCGTCAGCCGTGATGTAAACCAACTGGTCGTTTGTGGGAGAGCTTTCGATGTAACAGCGTTTGCACTCGATGTTGCAGAGCGTTCCGGTGTTGAACCAAAGCGTGGTGGCCTTCATCAGAGGTACGCTCGCGCGAGGCTCTCCCTTGGCTGTCCAATCGGGATCCTGAAACTTTCCCAAAGGGTCAGAAGTGGGCGCTATTGTTTGGTCGTTCATAAAAGTTAAGCCTCGCATTTCTCCCATCTTGTTTCTGTTAAGCACCTCGTCAGGTCAAGAAAAACAGAGATGAAGCGATCAAACATCTTTGTGAGTTACTGAAAGAACTCCAAATGCGTCCGAACGCGCGAACCCGCACGGTGCCTTTAATCATTGGTTAACCAAGTGAATTACCGTGCGCCGCAATCATGGGCGCGCTCATTAAGCGCGGACCTCTTCGTTCTCATTGTTCAACTCAGGTATTCGCGCATGCATATTGGTCTTTCTTCCGGTCTCACGGATTATTCCGTCATTAGCAATTTTCAAAGCTCCACCCCTCAAGCCTTCACAATGTTAGGGCAGCGGGATGGTTTTGCCATCGATTTCAAATCAAATCAGATGTTGATCAATGATGCTGCTGACCCTTCCAATCAGTTCGTCGGCAGCCCCGAGCAAAGGCTCACAAAATGGGGGGCGGACGATTATGTCTACGATCCGGATCGTGGATTGGACATCAATGCCGCTCGGGATTTTTCCATCGCATTGGACACGTCCCTGTTTCCCTACAACCCTGAAGCTTGCACTATTTTGGTGAAATACCGTTTGAATGCGACGGTCTCGACCGAGCAGCGATATCTCATGATGATCGACAATGCAGGCACGGACCGTCTCGCAAACTATGCCGTTGGCGGGCAGAATTTCCGCTTCGTGAGTGGAGACGGGACTGCTGCAGATATTGCCCTATCCAGCCTGTCCGCAACGCCAGACACAGAATATACAGCCGTGTTCGGGGTGGATGCCAATGGTAAAAGTTTCATAGATGATGCAGGTATCCATGCGGATGGCCCGGAAGTCCTGTCAGCCTCGACCCCCTCACATTTCGGGATCGGTGGCTATCCGGATCGGGTCTTGCGGGTTCTTGATGGGTTTATCTCTGAGATCGTTGTGATTTGTGAGCCTGTTGCCAAGGAAGAGCGACTGGCGCTCTCTTTGTCGCCGCCTGAGGTTGTCACGCAAGCTGAGCCTGATCTTCCCGTTTTTGAGGTGCTTGGTGATCGCGACGGCTTTGCCATCGACTTTGTCGCAAAGCAGATGAAAGTGAA
>CAZXRG010000175.1:0-6195 GCA_964642935.1 uncultured Rhodobacterales bacterium
CCAAAGGGGGCGTGAATTCGGAGCATCCGGTCATGCATTTGCAAGCCTGGATGAAAGAGGCAATTGATCGCTAAAACAGCCTTAAATGATCGCCAGTGGCTTAAGCCCAACTCAAAGCAATTCACTCTTTTGCGGCTTTCATCACATCGACCCTCAAACCAAGCGCTGTAATGTTTGCCCAACCCATTGATGCACCGGGCTCATGGCATTGCGAATGTGGCGCACGACCTGCAATTCAAAAGAGCCACCTTCAATAGGCAGTTCTCTGTGGGTAATCCTGAACTTCTCGGCGTTTCGTTCAGCGACGCGACGTGGCAAGGTTACGACCAAATCAGAATTTTCAACGATGGACAGTGCGGACAAGAGAGATGGTACAATCGTTTGGATGGTTCTCTGCATGCCATGCAAACTCAACGCATGATCGACGAGATTTCGAACGGGACCGCGTGGTGAGATCAGCAAGTGCCGCGCGGCAGAAATACTGTCCAGCGTAAGGACTTTGTCGAATATGGGGTTACCAACACGTCCAGCTAGAACATAGGTTTCATCATAAAGCTTCTCGAAAACGAAGGAAGCCTCTCTTTCATTTGGAAAGCTAAAAAAGCCGACGGACAAATCAACTTGCCCCTGTATCAGAGCATCAAGGGCGTCTTGATTGGCAAGCGGAAAGGAGTGAAGGTTGATGTTTGGTCCGGTCGCTTGCAACTCGGCTACCAGATCAGGAATTAGCCCTGTCATCTCGTAGTCGAACGCGGCAATTCGCAAATCAATCTTTGCCGAGCCCGGGTTGAATTCCTCGGCACCCTCAAATGTCTCTGACAGCAACCTGACGATGCGCCTGATTTTGGGCTCCAACTCAAGTGCCAAAGCCGTCGGCTCCAATCCATGGGCGCGCCGCAAAAACAAGGGGTCATTATAAAGGCGTCGTAAACGCTTTAAAGCGTGGCTCACGGCCGGTTGAGTGAGGCCCATTTCGGCCGCCACATCAGTTGCCTTTCGAAGCCGCATGGTCCCCAAAAACACCAGCAAAATCGTGGTGTCGACGAGACGTAATTCAATATCATTTATATCACTCATAAAATGAATGTATTATTCATTAATAACTCTGCTGTCTAGCTTAAGAGAAAGACGAATCTCCGCTTTAACGCGGACAACAAAAGTGCAAACTTTCAAAATTGTATCCAAGAACGAGGGAGTATCAAATGACACTGAGAACTTTGACGATTGCAGGCGCAATGGCTGCATTGATGGGCACAACAGCTTACGCCGATTGCGGGCCAACCGGGCAATCGATCCGAATTCTAGCAAGCGATTTCCCCGCCATTCACGCAGTGGCGGATGCCGCCGAAGCAGCTTGCGCTGGCGCGGCGGGAGAGTTCACACGCAACCACACAACCGAAGCGCGCCAGATCATGAACGCCGCACTGACGCCGAACCCGGCAGAATACACCAGTGTAATCGTGGCCAACTCCACGCTCACTCAGCTGATGAACGACGGCCTTGTGCGCCCTTTGAACGATTTGATCGCGGCACACGGCCAAGACATTCCTGACAACCTAAAGATCATGATTGGCGGCGAGGTCATGGCGATTGCCTTTATGGCCAACTCCCAGCACCTGTTCTCCCGCTCGGATATTTTGGCGGACGCAGGAATTGACGCCCCGCCATCGACTTACGGCGAACTGGTTACAGCGGCAAAAGCCATTCGCGAAGCTGGTATCATGGAATACCCGCTGGTGATGAATATGCAGACGGGCTGGAACGTAGGTGAGTCCTTCAACCTCGTTTTCCTGGCACATGGAGGCGCATTCTTTGAACCTGGAACGGCCAACCCAACGGTCGATAGCGCTGCCGGTGTCGCGGCTCTTGAAACCCTTAAGGAGTTGGTCGAATATGCTCACCCCGATCACCTGACACAAGCCTCGAACGAGACCCAAGCTCTTTGGGAGGCCGGTGAAGCGGCCCTTGGAATCATGTGGGGATCACGTGGTGCGGCCGTGCTTGACGATGAAGGCTCAACCGAAGACGTGACGTCAAACACAGTCCTATCTGCAGCACCTTCTGTTGAGCCAGGCGGCATCCCGGGTGCGACACTTTGGTGGGATGGCTTCACTATCTCCAGCAATGTGTCCGATGAGGAAGCAGCAGCTACTTTTGCCGCGCTCACGAGTGCGCTCACACCTGAAATGGTCGCGGCAAACAATGACGACGCTGTTTGGTTGCTGGATGGCTTTGTACCTGGCGCAGCTGCAGCGGGTGTTTCTGAAACAGCGCAGGCAGGCGCTGCACCCTACCCGATGCTGCCGCAGATTGGCTTGATGCATAACGCGCTCGGCGCAGAGCTGTCTGACTTCCTTCAGGGCAATGAGACAGCAGAAGAGGCGCTTGCCGATGTGGTGGCCGCCTATACAACGGCAGCAAAGGAAGCGGGTTTCCTTAAATAACTCCCGTAGGAAACAGGAGGGAGGGATTGCATCAAGTCCCTCCCTTCGTGACTCTACCAATCAGAAACGCATAACATGAAGCACCGCACCTTCTTTTGGTTCATCTTGCCGACACTTTCGGCGATGATCCTGTTCATTGCGCTCCCGATCGTTTCTGTTTTCGTACAATCGCTCCACGTGGGGCATGAACAGATATTGGAAGTCTCTGAAAGCTGCGGGCCGTTCGGCTGCACCCAGACCACATCTATCAATCTGGAGGCCACGAAAAAGCTACGCCAAGAGGCCCCTTTGGGCAAATTCAACGGCGCTGAAACATATCTCAACCGCTCCCATCTCGCCTTTGCAGAGATCGGTGTTGCTTGGGCGGAAAGCGATACCTATTCCGAGTTTTGGGGCGAAGTCGGCGATCTTCCCTTCTACCGCGCCTTGGCTTTCACACTAACTTACACAGCGGTTGTCACGCCATTTGTGATCCTGCTGGGACTGGCCATTGCCCTTGGGGTCAATGCCCTACCGAAACTTTTCAAGGGCCCGTCAATTTTCATATCGCTCTTACCGTTCCTCGTCACACCCCTTGTGGGCTCGCTCATCCTGTTCTGGATGGTGGACAGCGATGGCGTCATTGGAGCGACGATCCAATATATCTTTGATGATCCAAACCTGAGCCTTAAAGCCTCGGCCGCACTCACTTGGACCATGCTGATCGTTTATGGCATCTGGCATACATTGCCGTTCAGTTTTATCACCTTTTATGCCGGGTTACAGACGGTCCCGGATGACATCATTGAAGCCTCCAAGATCGACGGCGCCTCTAAGTGGCAAACGATGCTTTACGTTGTTGTGCCACACCTCATGCCGCTCGTGTCTTTTGTCACATTAATGCTCTTGATGGATAACTTCCGGGTCTTTGAACCGCTGGTCAGCTTTCGCTCGGAAGCCTATGCAACCTCCCTAAGCTGGATCATCTACAATGACTTGCGCGAGAGCGGCAATCCTCTTTACGGGTCTGCGGGCGCAACCTCGATCCTCACCATAGCCGGGGTGATCATCCTTTTGTTACCCGTCCTGATACGGACATGGCGTGACTTTAATCGGAAGGGGCATTGAGGGCGATCATGGCAACACAAGCAGACCTTCGTTTGACCCCGGGCAAGATAATCGCCTTCGCCCTCGTTGGGGTTTGGTTATTTTTAGCGGCCTTCCCGTTCCTTTGGACCTTCTGGGGTAGCTTCAAAGTGCAAGCAGATTTCTTTTCTAAAGCGAATTGGACCAACGCCCTTTGGGGGACGAAAACGCTCTCAGAAACAGGCGGAGCCTTTACCACACAAGGATACTTTGGCGCTTGGGTCATCGAGGAGTTCTGGCGGAACTTCCTAAACACCGGGATCGTCGTCATCTCCACAGTAATCATCTCGCTCACAATAGGCACTTTGGGCGGATATGCGTTGGCGCGATCCGGTTTCAGATACGCCTTCTGGTTGCTCATGGCCGCTCTGGTCTTTCGAGCAATGCCACATATCACACTCGTCTCGGGCTATCTTCTGCCCTTCTTTGAATGGAACATCTGGGGGCACCTCCCAACCACCATCATCGTACTGGTCGCAATCAACCAGCCGTTCACCCTTTGGATGCTTCACTCGTTTTTTCTCAACATCCCAAAGGACATGGATGAGAGTGCAATGGTCGACGGATGCACAAGGTTCCAAGCCTTCCGATATGTCATTGTCCCTGTCATGTGGCCGGGTGTCATCACAACGGGGCTCTTCAGCTTCCTTCTCGCCTATAACGATTTTGCAGTGACCGCGATGCTGCTCAGCGCTGAAAATGAAACAATCATCCCGGCAATCAATAGCTTCCTAGGCACCACGCAAGTCGAAGGCAAAGTGATGTACGCGGTCGCCGCCGTGGTATCCGCAACTGCCCCTCTATTTGTGCTGATCCTCTTTTTCCAACGCCAAATCGTGTCGGGCCTAACCGCTGGGGCGGTCAAAGGGTGACCCGCTTGTATAAATCATCTTGGACCAGAGGCACATATCCTCTGGGCGGGACCGATGCTCTTGGCCGCACAGCTTACGTCAACGGAGGGGCTTATGCAGCCTGATACATCGCCCGAAAGTCAAAGCGAAGACCCGCATAGCGCCCATAAAGCTAGCATTGCCAAGCTGCGGCATGCCATGAGCGAATTCGACGAAGAAAACGTGCGCGAGGCCCTGAACTTTGCCATCGCCAAAGACGCCATCATTCATATGCCATTTCCCATTGGCGACCTCACGGGTCCATCCGAACTTTACGATGCCTGTTACGCACCTTTGTTTGACGCAATGCCGGATCTTGAACGTCGCGACTGGATTGTGATGGGCGGACGCACGGATGAAGGCAACGATTGGGTCGGCTGCGGGGGGCATTATGTGGGCACGTTTGTTGGCCCGTGGCTCGATATTCCACCAACGGGGCATCTCACCCACATGCGGTTTCACGAGTTTTATCGGTTCGAAAAGGGTCGCATCGTCGAGATACAAACGCTTTGGGACATCCCCGAGGTTATGATGCAAGCCCACGCGTGGCCCATGGCACCCTCACTAGGGCGCGAAATCTACGTTCCAGGGCCCGCCACAAATGATGGCCTGGTGCCGAGCCCTCATGACACAGAAAAGTCGCAAACCTCCTGCGCACATATCGTCACAATGCTGGAGCACATGAAAAAATATCCCAGTCAGGGTGGGCCAGAGGTTATGGAAATGCCAAGATTCTGGAGTGATCGGATGAATTGGTATGGACCCGCTGGCATCGGCACCGCGCGCGGCATTGCAGGGTTTCGCAATTGGCATCAGATTCCATTCATCAACGCGATGCCAGATCGAGGACGCTACGTCGACGAAATCTCCTACCACTTTTTTGGCGATGGCGAGTATGCAGCAGTGACCGGATGGCCCAATATGATTCAAACCGTTACTGATGACGGCTGGATGGGCATCGCCCCGGCCGGCAAACGTATTACGATGAGGTCGCTTGACTTTTGGAGGATTGAGAACGGCAAAATTCGCGAAAACTGGGTCATGGTCGACCTTCTGGACGCTTACCGTCAACTTGGTGTCGATGTCTTCGCGCGTCTTCGTGAGTTCAACAAAACCCGCTCTCTAGAACGGATTCCCTTTCCGGTTGGCGCTGTCTGACAGGACCACAATGTAATCCTAACTTCGCAATTGCGCAAGTTGAGGCATCAAATTTAGCAACTGTGCGGTATAGGCATGCTGTGGTTTTTCAAATAGCGTTTCGGTATTCTGCACCTCCACCAATCGCCCCTCTTTCATTACACCCACACGATCACACATCTGGCGCACCACCGGTAGGTCGTGGCTGATGAACAGCATGGTCAGGCCCAGATGCTCCTGCAGGTCTTTTAAGATGTTGAGAATTTGCGCTTGAATGGAGACATCCAGAGCACTGGTGGGCTCATCGCAGATCAGGAAGCGAGGCTGGGTGGCCAAGGCGCGCGCAATCGAAATCCGCTGGCGTTGACCTCCTGAGAATTCATGGGGATATTTCGCCGCATCCGCCTTACTTAACCCGACACGGTCCAACAGTTCTTCCACCCGCGCTTTGACCTTTTCAGTGGGCAAAAGCCTGTGATGTAGCAGCGGCTCGGCCACGATGCGTCCCACTTTCATGCGCGGGTTCAGACTGGAAAACGGGTCTTGAAAGATCATCTGGATTTGTTTGCGATAAAGGCTCAGGTCATGCGCGGCCATCG
>CAZXRG010000176.1:0-6144 GCA_964642935.1 uncultured Rhodobacterales bacterium
TAGGCGAGTTGCTCTAACGCGATTTACCGCCTTGGGCGGCGCAACCTCCGCGCATTTCGAGTTTAATTGTCTCTATTTGGAAATGGTGCCCGGCTGCCAAGTTGTGAGTGGGGGCATAACTCTTTGGCAGCCGGGAGGGAGACCGGAACGCTGATACTCAGGTTCCGGGCGAAAGCGTCACGCAGGTCTCGGACCGCGCGGTGAGACGGGCGCAGGCCCGCTCGGCATCTGTTTGGGTAAGACCCACGAACCTTGCGCGATAAACGCGGCGGCCTTTCTCGTGGGTGGTTTCAATCTTCCGGTACGCGCCCTCTAAAGCGGTGAGGTCCTTTAGGGCGGTCTGCAGCAAGAGCCGTTCGGCCTCATTGCGGTTTCCATAGGTGCCCAGATGGACCGACCAGTTTTTAGCGCCAGAGGGCATCACGTCGAGCTGATTGCGTTTAGGTGGTTCAAGCGAGGCCACCTGCTTGGGCTTTTGGGCGCCAATATTGTCACGTCGCGCGGGCGGTCGTTTGACCATCCAACCAGAGGTCTTAAGCGGCAAGGTCGCCGCATTTCGAACCGTCTCTTCCACCGCAGCGGTAATCTCGCCGTCCACAATCGCTCTGGCGATCAGCTCATCCACATTTGTCGAAACAGCCTCTCCAGGACCGGTTGGACGGCCCACGGGCCTCAGCACCTTTTTCAGCGTCGTTGAGAGCCTGCGGGGCTTCTTGGCTGCAGCGGCTGCCAGTTTAGGATTGCCCACATAGCCTAAAGGCGATGGGGGGATTGTATTTGCACGGGACGGCGCACGGGCGAACCCCATGTCCAAAAGCTCTGCCATGCGGGCGTTGCGCCAGTTCACCGACTTACCGCCGAAAAGCGAAGCAATGATGCGCTCGTTCCCGCGACGGGCCGAGCCGACCAGATTATAGCCAGCGGCATTGGTGAAACCGGTCTTGATCCCGTCCGCACCGCGATAGGCACGAAGAAACCGACGGTTGGTATTATAGACCTGCTTGGTCCCCGCATGGGTCGATGTGCGGCTGAACAGGTTGTAGTAATCACGATGATCGAAAAACAGGCGGCGGCCCAGATTGGCCATGTCCCGCGCCGTGGACATATGACCCTTTTGGGTCAGCCCATGGGCGTTTCGAAACGAGGTCCGGGTCATGCCCATGGCCTTGGCCGTGGCGGTCATGCGCTTGGCGAATGCGGCTTCGCTACCAGAGACGGCCTCCGCGATGGCAGTGGCGGCATCATTGGCGGATTTCACTGCCGCCGCACGGATCAGGTACTTGAACTCGATGGTTTGCCCAGCACGCAGACCCAGCTTGGAGGGCGGGCGTTGGGAGGCGCGTTTGGAGATTTTGACTTTGCTGTCGAGGCGGATTTCACCGCGCTCAATCGCTTCAAAGGCCACATAGAGCGTCATCATTTTCGTCAGGGATGCCGGATGCAAACGCGTGTCTGCATTTCGGGAATGAAGAACCTTCCCGGTGCGCGCATCCATAACCAGAGCCGCATAAGGCGCCGCCTGTACCAATGGCGCCATAAGAATCAGACAAAGCGCAAGCATAAGGCTGCGCCCTTTAAAAAATACCATCGGTGTCTCCGACGACTGCTCGTTTCTGCCTCACGACCCGCTATTACGGTGCCGTTTATTGATTAATTTGACCCTAACACGCTCTCACTAATTTTTAAAAGACTTTTGTTTTCAATCGGTCAGATGAATTTCCTAAGAGTACATATTGCGCTGCACAAAAATTTCTTGACGCAGCGCAGCAACCCCCTTAAGTTGAGTATACAAATTTGAAACCCACAATTTTGGAGATACCTTAATGGCAACCGCAAAAAAAGCTACTGAGGCGACTACTGAGACACTTGAAGCAATCGCAGCTGACACCCAGAAGGCCGCAAAAGAGCAGTTTGAAAAGCTCTCAGAAGGCTTCGAGAAGATGACCGCATTTGGTCAAGAGAACATCGACGCGATCGTAAAATCATCCGAGGTTGCTTCCAAAGCGGCTGAAGGCATCGGCGCTGAGATCAGCACCTACTCCAAGAAAGCCTTTGAAGACGGTGTTGCTGCCGCTCAGGATTTCGCGGGTGCGAAGAACGTAACTGAGCTGTTCGAGAAGCAGACTGCTTTTGCAAAGTCCTATTTTGAAGGCTTTGTGGCTCAGTCCACCAAGTTCAACGACATGTTTGCGGCCTCCGCTAAAGACGTGGCGACACCTTTGAACGCACGTGTTGGTGCGGCCTCTGAGGCGATGAAGTCTTTTACTGCTTAATTGGTAATTTTCTTGGCCGCGTAATTGGTTATTAATGTTGTTTGGATTTGGGGGGCCCTGTGCCCCCCCTTTTCTCTTTTGAAACGGTTACTATTTAGGTAGAACGAGAACCTGAAAGCAATCTTCCATAGACTCATGATCGTTACACAAGAAACAATTATGTCCGATGATGATGACGGGTCCAATCAGGACACCGTCCTTTTAAGTGCGCCCAAATCCAAAACCGAGAAGCCGCCTCTTTATAAGGTGATGCTGCTGAACGACGACTACACCCCTATGGAGTTCGTCGTTTATGTGCTGGAACGGTTTTTCAGCATCAATCATCAGCAGTCCGTTGAGATCATGTTGACGGTCCACAAAAAGGGTTTGGCCGTTGTTGGCGTGTTCACCTTTGAGATCGCGGAGACCAAAGTGTCTCAGGTGATGGATTTCGCCAAGGAAAACCAGCATCCTTTGCAATGCACGATGGAAAAGGAATAGGGGCACCCCCCTGTTTAGTGACAGCATCGAACGTCTGACCCTCCCTATTTTGCGAGACCTTTTGCCCGAGCCGGATGCACCCAGTTTGGTCTTTGGCGCTATGGCCTCTCCCGTGCTCCATGACATCCCGGAGCCCCATTGCATTCAAGGCTTCAAGCCCTTTGTGGATGCGCTGGTGGCCCAAGGGTTTAGCTGTGCAACCAAGCCCGAGGCGACATTTGCGCAGAGCTTTGTGAAGCTGGGGCGGCACAAGGATGTGAACCGGTTGCGCTTCGCTCAGGCTTGGGCGTTCACGCAGGTCGATGGTTTCATTGTTGTGTCCGGTGACAAGACCGAAGGGGTGGAGGCTCTGATCAAGGAGTTGAAGGCCCATATGGATCTGGAGGGCGTGCTCCCCAAGTCCCATGGCAAGGTGTTTTGGGTGAGGCGCCTTGAAGATAATGCGCCCCCTGCTGACTGGTTGTCCGGTGCGGAGCCATCCGTGAACAAGGACGGTTTTGCGACATTTGCGGGTGTCTTTAGTGCTGATAAGGTAGATGAGGGCTCCAAACTTCTAGCCGCCCATCTCGATGGCACCGCTAAAGGGCGTGTGGCCGATTTAGGGGCTGGCTGGGGGTATCTGTCCAAGCAGATTTTGGACTGCTCGCCCAAGATAGACCAGCTCGATCTGTTCGAGGCGGAGGCGGCTGCTTTAGAGGCGGCCAAGTTGAACGTCACCGATGAAAGGGCAGCCTTCCACTGGGAAGACGTGACCAATCTGGGCGGTTTTGACAATAGTTTTGATCAGGTCATTTCCAACCCGCCCTTCCATGAGAGCCGCAAAAGCGAGCCTGCTTTGGGTCAGGCCTTCATCGAGACCTCGGCCCGTATTCTCAAGGGAAGCGGGCGGTTGTTGATGGTGGCGAACCGTCAATTGCCCTATGAAAAATCTCTGGAAAAGGCGTTTCGCAGCGTAGAAAAGCTAGCAGATGAAAAGGGTTACAAGGTTATCGTGGCCAGAAATCCCCGCCCCGTGAAGCGGCGATGAATCCCCTCGCGATCTGCGCGAACTTGGCCTAGGCTTCCGGCGCGGCCCTGAGAATCAAGGAATATCAACTCCATGTCCCTTTCCTCGAAATCCTGCATTGTGACAGGGGCCGCCAATGGTGTCGGTCTTGCCATTGCCAGACGCATGGCTGAATCCGGTGCCCGCGTGATGCTCGCAGACATGGACGAGGCGCATCTCACCCAAGAGGTTGAGGCATTGGTCAATGAGGGCCATGACGCGCAAGCTTTTGTGGGTGATTTGCGCGAAAAGCTGAACATCGCCAATCTGCTGTCGGCCACCATTGATGCCTTTGACCGGATTGATATCCTGGTGAATGCCAGTCGTCGGGTGGAGCTATGTGACCCTCTGGACCTGTCCGAGGAGGCTTTATGCGGGATGTTCTCCCATAATGTGAGCGCCAATCTGCGCCTGACCAATGCGGTGGTCAAAAAGATGATCAAACAGGCGGCTAAGGAAGATAACGAGGGGCCAGCGGGCTCGATTGTTAATCTCAACTCGATTGCCTCAAACCGGACCTTGCCGGAGTTGACGGGGTTCTCGACCGTGAGTGCGGCTTTGGATCAGATGACCCGCTCGCTGGCGGTGTCCTTCGCGCCCCATGGCATTCGGGTGAACGGGATCTCTATCGGCAGCGTGAAAAGCGCGACGCTTTCAGACAAGCTGAAAGACAATCAGGAGCTACGCGATCTGTTGATCGCCGCCACCCCTGCAGGTCGTATTGCAGAGGCGGATGAGGCAGCAGAGGCGGCGGTGTTCCTCGCCTCCAATCAGGCCAGCTTTATCACGGGCCAAATTCTCACAATTGACGGGGGTCGCTCGCTGATTGATCCGCTCGCGATCCCTGCCCATTAACGTTTAAGCGTCGTCAGAAGCGTCCGTCTCATCTGCATTTGGCAGATTGAACAGGCTCTCCGCATCCACCAGATCAGCTTCCGCTTCTTCCGGCTTCGTCTCATCCATTTTGAAGTTCTCCATGCCTTCCATGTTGGACGGCAGACGTGGGTCAGGGGAGGCTGCCAGAGACTGGTCAGTCTTCATCAGCGTCATGGACTCTTCAACGGTGAGACCCATCTCGGCCTTGCGCTTGGCGCTCTTGGCCACGGCTGCGTCCAACTCGCCCTGCTTACACAGACCAAGGGCCACCGGATCAACCGGCTGGATGTTGGAGATGTTCCAATGGGTCCGGTCACGAATGGCGTTGATGGTCGGCTTGGTTGTGCCCACCAGCTTGGAGACCTGACCGTCTGTCAGCTCAGGGTGGAACTTCACCAACCATGCAATCGCCGACGGACGATCCTGACGCTTGGAAAGCGGCGTGTAGCGCGGGCCTTTGCGTTTGGTCTCACCATCGGCTGCAGGGTTGTGCTTGAGCTTGAGTGTGGCCTTCGCACTCTTCTCGCAGCGATCAATCTCGTCCTGATCAAGCTGGTTGTTGGCGATGGGATCAAACCCCTTCACGCCTGTGGCCACTTCACCGTCAGCAATGCCGTTGACTTCCAACTCGTGGAGCCCCGTGAAATCCGCAATCTGCTTGAATGTCAGCGTAGTATTATCGACCAACCAAACGGCGGTTGCCTTGCGCATCAGAGGATATGCCATAGAAGTGCTCCTATCATAAACCAAACCCCGTTTGAAAACGGGTGCGCCGTGGCGCGGTCTTTTCGTTTTCGAGGGAAAATCTGAAGTGTATATAGGGCAAATGAACAAGATTATAAAGAGCTTTTGTATTCTGGCTACATCCTTGATTGGGAACAGTTTTTCTGCATCCGCCCAAGATCGGGCCGGAGAGTTTGACTATTATGTTATGGCTCTGTCCTGGTCGCCGAACTGGTGTGAGCGGGAGGGGGATGCGCGTAATTCTCCACAATGTGACCCGTCCGAGGATCACGGATTTGTCCTCCACGGTCTCTGGCCCCAGTATGAAACAGGCTGGCCTTCTAATTGTCGTTCCAACTTCCGCGATCCCTCCCGCGCCCAGACCCGCGACATGGCGGATATTATGGGCTCGTCAGGGTCCGCTTGGCATCAATGGAAGAAGCACGGGCGCTGTAGTGGCTTGAATTCGCTCGATTATTACGCGTTGATGCGGGAGGCCTTCGGGGAGGTGAACCGTCCAGAAGTGCTCCGCCAGATCAGCCGCGCCATGGATGTGGCCCCTCTGGTGATCGAGGATGCCTTCCTTGAAGAAAACGCGGAATTGGACGGGGATGAGATCACCATCACCTGCAAATCCACCCAGTTTCAAGAGGTTAGAATTTGCATGACCAAAGAGCTTGAGTTCCGTCGCTGCGGGCGCGATGTGATCCGCGATTGTCGCGCCAAATCGGTCGAGATCCTACCCAT
>CAZXRG010000177.1:0-6065 GCA_964642935.1 uncultured Rhodobacterales bacterium
ATCTCTACCGCCCGCCCGATGGTTCACTCTTGGACCCATTCATCATTCACGTTGACGATTTTGCAGGCTGATCCGTATTTCTTGTATTGCCAACTGTTCTGGCAGTTTTCCAAAACGATGCGCTTCACCTCTTCCAAAGAAACGGCCTCGGTTCGTGCGATCCATGACCAATTGCCAAGCGGGCCTTGGGCGAAGGCCTTGGGTGCTGCATAGCCCGTGTACTCCTGCGTGAAAGAGACCCGTGCAGATGCTTTGAGCAGATCTTCAACAGTTCCGGTTGGTTCAGGAAGCGGCGGGGCCACGAAATAATCAACCCATTCTCCGTCAACGCTCAGGATTTTACAGGGTTCATCCTCCGGTGCGCGTTGAGAATACTTATCGCATAGGGCGCTTGCGATACTTGCCGCGATTTCAGGGGTCGCTGACCCTGCATCAAAGATGCTGCCTTTGTCCTTAAAGATAGCATAGGCCGAGTGCTGTTCTGCTGCCAAATACTTATCGAAGTAACTTGCGTTGTAACCGGGGAAGGGCCCAAAGCCGCATTCCTCACCCCATCGACGCGCTTGTTCATAGTCAAGGCCGACGGTAGGAACAAAGCCTGCGGTGACAGATGGGCCATCGGGTTTCGTTTCAGCATATCCGGCTGCAAGGAGACAGGCGGAGGTCAGATGCCCGCCCTCAGCGGATAGAATCGTATAGGTGGCGGCTTTGTCGGGCGCGCTATCGGCAAGCAAACCCGCAAGCAAATAATAAGCAGACGGGCTTTTGTCGGTTTGACCTTCGGCAATGGTCAAGAGACAGGTATCCGGCGTCGGAGCCGACAGGCAGTCAACCGGATCAAGTGCGATCTTTCCACTTGCTAGCAAATCTTTCAAAGCCTCGGCACTTTTTGCGTGGGAGCCAAACATAGCTCCGATCTCGAAATGGGTCTTGGCCTCTTCGTAATTCTGATCTTCCATCTCAAGCTGGCCGAGCAGATAGGCAGCCTCCCCGTTTTGAGGGGTCGGATTGGTGACGATGTCAGAATAAAGCTCTTCAAGGCAGGCTTTGTCTTTTTGTTCAAAGCAAATTTGAGGCGTTTCCGCCTGAGATACTGTGGCTGATATAAGTAGAGCTGTGAAAAACCCTGCTCCGGTTAAGCGCCTATACGTTGAAAACATATCTTCCCTTCACATGAATAATATCAATGTTCTATCGCGGGGATTTTGACTGCGCCAGTTGAGACATGCTCACGTTTTGGTGAGGGCTTACGCCGGAAAAAGCCGTGCAACTGCGCCCTGTCGGTTTAGCTGCGCTCGGACCGCGAAAAAACCGATGATTTCCGCTAATTCAAATCTCCTTCAAAACCATCGCATTTCGCTCTTCCCCAACCCAAAACACTCTGCTAGAAGGCGCCCAACTCACGCGAGCAGTCCTTTGGGGCTGCCTTTATATTTGCGGGCGTGGTGAAATTGGTAGACACGCCAGATTTAGGTTCTGGTGACGCAAGTCGTGGGGGTTCAAGTCCCTCCGCCCGCACCAAAGGCTCCTCACCAGAGCGGCCGGTCCAATACACAACGGCTTGATAAGACGAGCGAAAAAGGAAGTGACATGCAGGTCAAAGAGACCCTCAATGAAGGTTTGAAACGCGGCTATACAATTACGCTCGGCCCGGATGAGTTAGAAGCAAAAGTAAACGAGAAGCTTGATGAGGTGCGCCAGAATGTGGCTCTCAAAGGGTTCCGTAAAGGTAAGGCTCCGCAAGCTTTGCTGAAAAAGATGTACGGCCAGCAGGTCATGGGCGAAGCGATGCAGGAGAGCATCGACGGCGCGTTGAACCAGCATTTTGAAGACAGTGGCGACAAGCCTGCCCAGCAGCCAGCGGTTAAAATGACCAATGATGACTGGAAAGAGGGCGATGAGGTTGTTGTATCCGTTGAGTATGAGCGCATGCCAGATGTGCCTGAGACTGACTTCTCAGAGATCAAACTGACCCGTCTTGTGGGCGCGGTTGACGACAAAGAAGTCGACGAAGCCCTTGAGAACCTTGCCAAAAACGCCAACCACTTTGAAGCGCGTAAAAAGGGCTCCAAAGCGAAGGATGGCGATCAGGTTGTCATGGACTTTAAAGGCTCCGTTGATGGTGAAGCTTTTGAAGGTGGTGCAGCGGAAGATTTCCCGCTGGTTCTTGGCTCCGGCAATTTCATTCCCGGTTTTGAAGAGCAGCTTGTTGGCGTGAAAGCCGGCGAAGACAAAGACGTTAAGGTCACATTCCCAGAGCAGTATCAAGCCGCCCATTTGGCCGGCAAGGAAGCGCTGTTCGAGTGCTCCATCAAAGAAGTTCAGGAGCCTAAGCCTGCGCCGATTGATGAAGAACTGGCCAAGAAGTTCGGTGAAGAAGACCTTAAAACGCTCCGCGAAAAGCTCACAGAGCAGTTTGAGAAAGAATATGTGGGTGCATCCCGCATGGTCATGAAGCGCGAGCTACTCGATGATCTCGCTGATCGCGTGAAATTCGATCTGCCACCATCTTTGGTGGAGGCCGAGGCTGGTCAGATTGCCCATCAGATGTGGCATAATGACAATCCAGAGGTGGAAGGTCACGACCATCCGGAAATCGAAACCACCAAAGAGCACACAGAATTGGCCGAGCGTCGCGTGCGTTTGGGTCTGCTTCTGGCAGCTGTTGGTGAGAAGAACGAAGTTCAGGTCACCGAGCAGGAAATCCAGCAGGCGATGATGATGCAGGCGCGTCAGTATCCGGGTCAGGAGCGCGAGTTCTTTGAATTCGTTCAGAAAAACCAGCAGATGCAGCAGCAGATTTCCGCACCTATCTTTGAAGATAAGGTCGTGGATTACATCTTCGAGCTGGCCGAGTTGAAAGACAAGAAAGTCTCCAAGAAGCAACTCGAAGAGGCTGTGGAGAAACTAGAGGTCGAGTGACCTTTAGGACCGCGTCTTAACTAAGTCTTAAGGGCTCACATGATTGAGCCCTTTTGAACACCGCCTCTTGCAGACCGGTTTGCGGAGAACTACCTTCTCCAAAAGCCTAGCGCATCAATCAAGGATGACCCCCGCATGAACGATCCATTTGACACCTACATGAACACGCTCGTCCCTATGGTTGTCGAGCAGACCTCTCGCGGGGAACGGGCCTATGATATTTTCTCCCGGCTCCTCAAAGAGCGGATCATTTTCGTGTCCGGACCGGTTCATGACGGCATGTCGACCCTGATCGTGGCCCAGCTTCTGTTCCTTGAGGCTGAAAACCCGAAAAAAGAGATCGCCATGTATATCAACTCGCCAGGTGGCGTGGTGACATCCGGTCTCTCGATTTATGACACCATGCAGTACATCCGCCCTGCGGTCTCGACACTGTGCATCGGGCAGGCGGCCTCCATGGGCTCGCTCCTCTTGACGGCCGGTCAGAAAGACATGCGCTTCACCCTGCCAAACAGCCGGATCATGGTGCATCAGCCATCCGGTGGCTATCAGGGTCAGGCAACCGACATCATGATCCACGCACAGGAAACGCAGGCCCTCAAGAAGCGCCTCAACGAGATTTATGTGCAGCATACGGGTCAGGATTACGACACGGTTGAAGCCGCTCTTGAGCGCGACAACTTCATGACCGCCGAGAAGGCCAAAGACTGGGGTCTGATCGACGAGATCGTGGAGCAGCGCAAGCCGGATGCGGACGACGACTGATTAAGTCTGGTTCCGTGACGTCACAGTGATCAAAATCTTGTGGCACGCTTGAGAATATTGAGGTTTTAGAAACTTGGTCGGGTTACACCCGATTTGGAATCTGTTATTGTCGGGTGTAATCTAAGCCTGTTGTCTGGTGTAAAGGTAAACGCATGTTGGAAGTTACTGTTGCGCATATCCTGTTTCTTGCGCTCGCAGCCTTAGTTTTGCCATTTACATTAGGCCCTAAGTTGGGTTTGGTGCGCATTAGCGTCCAACGTGAATTCAATAGATCGAAACAACATACCGCGGACGCGCGTTTGACAGGCCAGATGGTCAGGAGTTCTGAATGACGAAGTCGAGCAACGGCGATTCAAAAAACACTCTTTACTGCTCATTCTGCGGGAAGTCGCAGCATGAGGTCAGAAAGCTTATCGCTGGTCCAACCGTGTTCATCTGCGATGAATGCGTTGAATTGTGCATGGACATCATTCGCGAAGAAACAAAGTCGAGCCTTATCAAGTCGTCTGACTGGGTGCCGACCCCGCAAGAAATTTGTGACGTGCTGGATGATTATGTCATCGGGCAGGGGAAGGCCAAACGCGTCCTCTCCGTGGCGGTTCACAACCACTATAAGCGCCTCAACCACGCTGAAAACGATCCTGAGGTGGAATTGGCGAAGTCCAATATCATGCTCGTGGGACCAACCGGTTGTGGTAAAACGCTTCTGGCCCAGACATTGGCGCGCATTCTGGATGTGCCGTTTACAATGGCAGATGCGACCACTCTGACCGAGGCTGGTTATGTGGGGGAGGATGTGGAGAACATCATCCTCAAGCTGCTCCAGTCGGCTGAGTACAACGTGGAACGTGCTCAACGCGGCATCGTTTATATTGACGAGGTCGACAAGATTTCGCGCAAGTCTGACAACCCCTCCATTACCCGCGATGTATCGGGTGAGGGCGTGCAGCAGGCGCTGTTGAAGATCATGGAAGGCACGGTTGCATCCGTTCCGCCACAAGGTGGGCGCAAGCATCCTCAGCAGGAATTCCTGCAAGTGGACACGACCAACATCTTGTTCATCTGCGGTGGTGCGTTTGCGGGTCTTGATAAGATCATCTCGCGTCGCGGTAAGGGTTCGGGCATCGGATTTGGCGCGGACGTTAAGGACGATGATGATCGTCGCGTCGGCGAAGTGTTCCAGGATCTGGAGCCGGAAGATCTGCTCAACTTCGGTCTGATCCCCGAGTTCGTGGGCCGCTTGCCGGTTATCGCCACGCTTGAGGATCTGGATGAGGACGCGCTTGTGACGATCCTTTCGGAGCCAAAGAACGCGCTGACCAAACAGTATATGCGTCTCTTCACCATGGAAGATGTAACACTCACCTTTACGGATGGTGCGCTCAAGGCAATTGCCAAGAAAGCCATCGAACGTAAAACCGGTGCCCGTGGTCTTCGTTCCATCATGGAAGAAATCCTTCTCAACACAATGTACGAACTTCCGGGTCTGGAAAACGTAGAAGAGGTTGTGGTGAACGAGGAAGCTGTGAACAAAGAGAGCGAGCCGCTTCTGATCTATTCCGAGCGCAAAGAAGAGCCCGCATCCGCGTCTTAAATTCTCATTAATCCCGCTTGGCGATCCTTCGGCGAGCGACTTTAAGCAAAAGGGTCTCCCATGGGGCTGATGGCAGAAATTTTCACCTGGTGGGCGGGACAAACCGTCGGCACGCGCTTTACAACATGGCGCAAAGGCAAGCTCGTTGGTGAAGACGAGGGCGGCAACAAGTTCTATACCTCCCATGATGGCAAGAAACGTTGGGTCATCTATGAGGGCGAGGCGGAGGCCAGCAAGGTCTCAGCCGATTGGCACGGTTGGCTCCATAAAACCTTCGATGAATTACCATCCGAAAAGCCACTGTCACGCAAGTCTTGGGAAAAGCCGCATGTGCCAAACCTGACAGGTACGGGCCAAGAATATCGCCCCGCGGGCAGCATCACCCATGCCGCTCCAAAAGACGCGCGCGACTATGAGGCTTGGGTGCCCGAATAACCCGACGATCCAAACCGCGCTGAGGGGGTTCACCTATGAAAGAGAATGTCGCAGAAGCATGTATCGGCGGATTGGTCGTACTGGTCGCAGGCTTCTTTTTGGTGTTCATGGGCCAAAGCTCCGGCCTGTCCGGCAACACGGGTCAATATGATCTGGTCGCAAAGTTCCGTTCTGCGGAAGGCGTCGTGGTCGGCTCTGATGTGCGCATGGCAGGGGTTAAGATCGGCTCGGTCACGGACATCAGTCTTGATCCACAGACCTACCTCGCCACCACCAAATTCTCGGTCGCTGATGATGTGAAGGTCCCTGACGACAGTGAAGCGGGTATCGCGACCGAAGGCCTCTTGGG
>CAZXRG010000178.1:0-6050 GCA_964642935.1 uncultured Rhodobacterales bacterium
CGATAGAGCTACGATAGTAGTTTCTGTTCAAACTCAGCAGATGCGCAATGCGCCATCAAAGCTCAGTGCCAGCCTGTCGTTCCTGCCAACGTAAATGTATGTTCGCGCCAACGCGGGCCAAAGCAGTCGGTGGCAAGCGTGAAGGCTTTTGGGACGCCAATGCACGTTCAACTGGTGCCGATGCTCGCCCCATAGCCATGTCTGCAGCCAAACCGCCTGCAAGCGTGCCTTTGGCTGTGCCCAAACCATTCTGACAACAGGCCGAGAAGAGCCCTTCCTCAAGCTGGTTGATGACTTGCACCCCGTTCCAGCTCAAACACAACCGACCGCCCCACCGGTACTCCATGTCAACGTCTCCAAGCATGGGGAACCGCGCCACAAAGGACCGGTCATGGTCTGAGCCAACTCTATGGATACGCGCCTTTGAAACCTCCATGGACGGATCAAACGTGAAGCGATTGCGAATGACGATCCTGTCCCCGCCTGTCCCTGAGATGCGCCGCACTGTCGTTCCCATAGGGTCGGCAGGTGTGAGACCCCAGATATGCTCTCCGCCAAGCCGAGTGATCTCCTCAGGTGTCAATGCACGCGTCATCGACGCATAGGTAAACACATGCATCAGCCGACCGCGCATGTGGCCAAAGCTGTTGAGATGTCCATTCACCGCAAGGATCACACGCGGTGCGGTGACCTGACCATGGGGCGTTTGAGCGATCCAATCGGTTTTGCGATCCAGTTGCGTGACAGGACTGTTTTCATAGATTTCAACACCGTCCCCGCGCAGACCATCTGCTATTCCACGCACATATTTCGCGGGTTGAATCATCGCGGTTCCGGGTGTGAACAGGCCGCTTTTGTAATAATCGGTGCCCGTAATGCCTTGCATCTTTGCCGCGTCAAACAGCTCGTAGGGTTCACCGAGTGCCACAAGATGGTGAGCGAAACTCTCGTTATGGGCGTGCCCCTTTGCGCTGACCGCACCGTTGATCTTGCCCGACAATGTGAAGCTCTCGGCGCTTAGGCCGTAGTCGTTCGCCATCTGCTGCGCATGGGCGATACCGATCCGGTTGTCCGCAATCTGGTTCAAGTCCGCATCCAGAGCCCCGCCATAGTCATCCGAGGTCAAATCATGGGGCAGATCAATCATGAACCCCGAATTACGCCCCGCTGGCCCCTCCCCGACCCGCACTGCGTCCAGCACAACAACTTTGTCTCCTGCGGCCTGACTTGCGAACCGATGAGCGGCTGAAAGCCCTGCAAAACCCGCACCAATCACCAGCCAATCTGCGGTGATCTTCCCCTCAAGCGGAGTGGCGGGTTCAGCCACGGGCAAGAGCCGGTTCCACCCCGCCGGTCCCGGATCCTTTGGAAGCCGTTTAACCTTCATCAGAGATCTTGGTTCAGAGCATCTGCCGCCGGAATCTCGCGTTCACGGCGTGCGATGTAATCCAGCAGAGCTTCGTTTACCCCCTCGTCAAGCTTGGGTTCTTCATACTCGTCCAACATGGCTTTGGCGCGGGTCAACGCACGTTCGGTGATTTCAATTCCGCCTTCCGCTTGCCACTGCTCAATGGAGTTATTGTCGAACATTTCCGGCATGAAAAATGCCTTTTGAAAGTGCTCAAGCGTGTGGGGATGGCCCAGATAATGACCGCCGGGGCCCACGTCGGGAATAGCGGCCATAGCCGCATCGAAATCATCCCAATTGATGCCTTGGGCCATGCGATAGCCCATCGCGCACATTTCTGCGTCCACGACGAATTTCGCCATCGAACAATGCATGCCCGCCTCATTCCAACCGGCCGAGTGCCAAAGGTAGTTCGAACCAGCCATCAGCACGGCATTCATGGTCATCGCGCTTTCATATCCCGCTTGCGCGTCGAAGGTTTTGGCACCCCCAAGCGTGTTTGATGTGCGCCACGGGACACCGTAATGCCGCGCCATTTGCCCGATCATAAAGTTCATCAAACTGATCTCCGGAGTGCCTGCCATCGGTGCCCCTGATTTCATGGAGACCGTGGACAAATAATGCCCATAGATTGCGGGCGCACCCTTGCGGATGACTTGCGTGTAGGCCAATGCGCTTAAAGCCTCGGCGTTGAGCTGCGCCACAGTTGCCGCAGTGGACGCAGGCGTATTGGCGCCCCCCAAAACGAAGGGCGAGCAGAGGACAGGCTGGTTGCGTTTGCACAGAGCGCGCATGGCCCCCAGCATGGTCTCATCCCAAACCAATGGGGAATTGCCGTTGCAATTGCCCGTGACCACAGGATGCGTATCGACAAAATCCGCACCGAACAGGATATCGCACATATCCATCACATCTTCGGTGTTTTTCGGGCTGGTGGTCATCCCCATGAAGGTTTTGTCAGAGTATTTCATCGAACTATAGGTGATCCGCAAATGCCGCTGACTGATCGGATGGTCATAAGGTTCAACAATGTGATGCGCCGAGGAGTGGATCGCGGGAAGCATATGGCTGAGCTTGTGGAAATTCCCCAAATCCTCAAGCGTCGGATTGCGCCGAACATCCTCCAGATCACGCAAAAACGGGGCCCCTGTCATCGGCACAAAGATGCAATGATCTTTACCAAACGGAAGATTGTTTGCGGGGTTGCGCGCGTGATAGGTGAAGGTCTCGGGAATTGTCGCAATCAGTTCGCGCACAAGATGTCGGTCGAGATAAACCATCTCTCCCACGACCTTGGCGCCCGCTTTTTTCCAGTCTTCCAACGCAATCGGGTCGCGGAACTGGACACCCACAGTCTCAAGGATATCCATGGATGCCGCGTCGATTTTTTCGATCTGTTCGGGCGTCATCGGTTCGGTCAGCGGCAGCTTGCGCTTGAGGGCGGGCAACATTGTGATGTCACGGGTTTGGCGGACGGCTTTGCGTGCCCCGCGCCCGCGCCGCACTTTCCCGGTCGCTTGTACACTCATGCGAGGTTGTCCCCGTCTTTGGGATCGGTGAGATCAATCCAGATTGTTTTGAGTTCGGTATACTGGTCATGGGCGTGTAGACCGTTGTCCCGCCCGCCAAAGCCCGATTGCTTGTAGCCGCCAAAGGGCGTCGCAATGTTGCCTTCGCCGTAACAATTGACGCTAACAGTGCCTGCGCGGATATCGCGGGCGGCACGTATTGCGCTGCGCCCACCTCCAGAAAAGACCGATGCGGCAAGGCCGTATGATGTGTCATTGGCAATAGCGACAGCCTCGTCGTTCGAAGCGGCCTCGATCACGCACAACACAGGCCCGAAGATCTCCTCGCGTGCGCGTTTGTCATCCGCCCTGACTTCAAGCACCACAGGCTCAACGAATGGCCCCTTATCTTTGGTGTCGAGGTAGCTCCGCACCTTCGCGCAATGCCCTTCGTCTATGAGTGCGCCGATATGCATCCCCGGATCGAGCGGATCTCCGGTTTTCCAATCGCGCATACGGGCGTCGATTTTCTCCATAAGCGCAGGTTTTAGAGAGGCGTGAACGATCAACCGGGATGTAGCAGAACAGTTCTGCCCCGCGTTCCAAAATGCGGCGTTGACCACATGCTCGGCCACATGATCGAGGTTCTCTGCATCGTCAAACACCACAGCCGGGTTCTTACCCCCACACTCCAGAACGACCTTCTTAAGATTGCTATCTGCAGCATAACGCAAGAACCGACGGCCAGTTTCTGTCGAACCGGTAAAGCTGACCATATCAACGTCCATATGCATCCCCAGCGGCTCCCCAACGCTCGGCCCGTCACCGGGAAGCACCTGTAAAACACCGCGTGGCACACCTGCTTCATGCGCCAGTTCAGCCACACGCAAGGCGGTCAGGCTGGTTTGTTCTGCAGGTTTCACAATTACAGAACAGCCCGCCGCCAATGCTGGCCCGATCTTCCAGGCAAGCATCATCAACGGGAAGTTCCACGGTAAAACGGCCGCCACAACACCTACAGGTTCGCGCAGGATCATCGCCAAAGCGCCATCACCCGTCGGAGCCGTCTGGTCGTAAATCTTGTCGACCGCTTCGGCGTGCCATTTGATGCAATGGATCGTTTCAGGCAGATCAATGGTTTCACAATCAAGGATCGGCTTGCCGCTTTCCACGCTTTCCATCACCGCCAATTCGCGCCGGTTGCGGGTCAACAATTTGCACAAGCGGATCAGAACATCCTTGCGCTCCTCCGGATCGAGCTTGGACCAACGCCCCTGATCAAACGCCTCGCGGGCTTTTGTAACAGCCAGATCAACGTCATCTGCGTTTGCGGTGGAAATCTGCGTAATCTCAGCTCCGGTTGCGGGGTTGCTTGTGGCCATCATCGGACCATTCCCGCGTTGGTATTTTCCGTCAATGAACGGGCAACGGGGCAGGTCAAGGTTTTGCGCAATAGACGCATATTCGGCTTGGGTCAGAAGATCGGTCATAGTGTTTGCCCCGTAATGCTGGAAATCGCGGTGTTCATGGTGCGGATGACCTCGGCCAATTCGCGTTTGTCGTCCTTGTTGAGCGGTTGCAAAGGTTTGCGGGGCGGACCCGCATCAATCCCACGCAGGGTCAGCCCGTATTTGATACATTGAACGAACTTGCCACCTTGCTCGAGCACCCGCATCAGCGGCAGCATGGCAGTCATGATCGCGCGACCTTTGGTGAAGTCTCCGTCCACCGCACAAGCTTGATAGAGCGCGATATGCGCCTCAGGAGCAAAATTTGATCCAGCACAAACCCAAGACCGTGCACCCCAAGCAAAAAACTCCAAAGCCTGATCATCCATGCCACAAGACAGAGCAATATGCGGGTAATCACGCGCCAACATATGAACGCGATTGATATCCCCAGAACTTTCCTTGATAGCGCGAAAATTCGGCGAACGGCCCAAGCGGTCGAGGGTGTCTTCATCCATATTCACCGACATGCGACCGGGGTAGTTGTAGAGCATCACAGGCAAGTTTGCCGCCCGATCAATTGCCAATGCATGCAGCGCGATTTCACGCCCTGTCGGGTATGCATAAGGCGGGGTCGCAACCAGTAGCGCATCGGCCCCGGCCTCTTTTGCGGCCTCTGCAAACAGGACGCTGTCCTCTGTGCGGATCGCTCCAGTGCCCACGATCATCGGCAGGCGGCCAGCGATAAGGGCGTGACAGCGCTGCATCATGTCCAGACGCTCTTGGGTTGACTGCGCGTAATATTCGCCCGTCGAGCCGGCAACGATAATCCCGTGAACCCCTGCACTCACAAGATGCTCGATGGTCTGGGTCAGCGCCGCTTCATTCAACGAAAAGTCATCGTGATAGGGGGTAATAACCGGGGTGTAGATCCCTTCAAATTGCATTGCGGTGGTCCTTTAGGGCAACGACATCAAGCGGCAATGGATCAGGACGCACATAGCGCTCCATCCGATCCCGACTGAGGTCCCAATGTTGGAGTGTAATATCAATAGCCAGCGCGCCTTCGCGGGCTTCAATGGCGGTAATCAAAGCGTCATGCTGTTCGACGGCCTTAAGCACAAGCATCGTTTCGGACGGTGCCGCCGGGCGATAGAAAGTTTGGCTCATACGGGTGTGATCAATCTGAAGACGCGCGAGCGATGCGACCAAATAAGGATTATGCGCCATGTCTCCGATCACTTGGTGAAATTGATGGTTCGCCAGAGAAGCTTCATTAGGTGTTCCGCGTCCGGCGGCTTTGGCGAATTCATCTTGAGCGTTTTTGAGTTGATCCAACTGCGGAGCGGTCCAGTTTTCGCAGGCAAGTCGCGAGACATTTGCATAGACCATTGGCGCAGTCTGGAAAAACGTGCGCATGACGGAAATATCCATCGACGCCACTTTTGCGCTCCGGTTTTGGGACATCTGAACATAGCCTTCGCCGTTCAACCGCTGGAGAACCTCACGAAGTGGCGTTCGAGACATGCCGTAGGTTTCCGTCAGGCTTGCCTCATCCAGATCCTGTCCGGGGGACAGGTCCGTAGATAAAATGCGTTGCCGCAAATCATCCAAACATGTGTCTTTGGTGAACTTGGTCATCTAACTGCAATCCGTTTTGTATATACTTTGTATACAAAACGGATT
>CAZXRG010000179.1:0-6031 GCA_964642935.1 uncultured Rhodobacterales bacterium
AACTCCACCACGAAATCCCATCCCCATTCTCAAAATTGCCCCTTTTCCTTGAAAACAGTCCCAAGAATGATAAACGGACCGCTCAATATTGGGGATGCACATAAATCATGGCGTATGAGACGATCATTGTTGAGGTTACCGACCACGTAGCCCTTATCAAACTGAACCGGCCAGAAGCTATGAACGCTTTGTCCCAGCAGTTGATGCGCGAATTGGCTGAGGCCATCACAGCGATCGAGGCCAATGATGCGGTCTTTGTTTCCATTATCACCGGCTCCGAAAAAGCATTCGCAGCGGGTGCGGATATCAAGGAAATGGCCGATAAGAGTTTCGTAGATGTCTTTTCTGAGGACCTGTTTGGTCCGGAAAGCTCCGTGATTACGGGCGCTCGCAAACCGATTATCGCAGCGGTTGCCGGATATGCGCTTGGGGGCGGATGCGAACTGGCGATGATGTGCGATTTCATCATCGCTGCTGACACCGCTAAATTCGGCCAGCCAGAAATCAATCTCGGCGTTATCCCCGGGATCGGTGGTACCCAACGCCTGACCCGCTTTGTGGGCAAGTCCAAAGCCATGGAAATGAACCTCACCGGGCGCTTTATGGATGCTGAGGAGGCCGAGCGCTCGGGGCTCGTATCTCGTGTCGTCCCTGCAAAAGACCTGATGGACGACGTTATGTCGGTCGCCGTAAAGATCGCTGAAAAAGCGCCCATTGCAGTCAAATCCGCCAAAGAGGCTGTGAATGTCGCATATGAGACCAGCCTTGCGGAAGGCGTGCGCTTTGAGCGTCGGCTCTTTACCGCGCTTTTTGCCACCGATGATCAGACCGAAGGCATGGCCGCTTTTGCTGAAAAGCGCACACCTAAATTTCGCGGTAAATAAAGTAGAGCCCGTGCGTTGACAGGACCCAATAGGGGTTGTAGTACCGCGCTTCATTCATAGACGTTGTACAGAATCGGAATTGTACTCATGGCAAATTCGCCTGGATCAAAAAAACGCGCGCGCCAGATCGAGCGCCGCACCGCGGTCAACAAGACACGCAAGACACGCATCCGCACTTACCTTCGTAAGGTTGAGGAAGCGATTGCCGGTGGTGACCAAGCTGTTGCCAAAGACGCGCTCAAAGCGGCTCAGCCTGAGCTGATGCGCGGCGTGACCAAAGGTCTCTACCACAAGAACACAGTCGCTCGGAAAATGTCCCGTCTGTCCGGTCGCGTGAAAGCGATGGGTGCTTAAGAATCACTAACCTCTGAGGTTTGTGGATATTAAGTTAACGGTAGCTAAAAAATACCAGATGATCCGACGTCCGCACTTGCGGGCGTCTTTTTTTGTGAAGAATCTCGTCGTTTATTTCAAACGCCACGAATAATTTCTTGATGCGTTTGCGCGGATATCTGGGATGCTGGGATAATGGCCCTGAGAGCTTCTAGATTTAAGTATTTGACCTAACCTAGCCGATTTTCACGAACTTTTTGTGCCAGATATATGACGGCGCTTTGACCCTTTAGAAGCTTCGCCTCAAGACAATCTGTCGCTCAAAAAAAACCACTCCCGATTCTTTCGCAGTCAAGGCTAAAGGTCGGCTTGATCCAACGCCTTTTCAGTTGTTAGGGTCTTTTAGCGATAACGAGACTGATGGGGATAATGTGGTGGAGGGTCAGACAATTTCTATTGAAAATCTATCTCCAAAGACCACTTGGGACCATCTGTCTTCAGATAAAAATTCGGCACTCGTCGATTGCAGGACGCAGTTTGAATGGGACACCATCGGTGTACCTGATTTGACTGGCATAGACAGTGCGGCTCTTCTCATCCAATGGCGGCAACAGCCAGATATGAGTGTTAACACGGACTTCCTCCAAGAATTGGAAGCCGGGTTTAACGGAGCCTACCCGGAGAAACTGTATTTCATATGCAGATCCGGAGCCCGGTCGTTTGAGGCAGCGACCTTTGTCCAAAACCAACTTGCGAGCAAGGCCATAGACTGCGTCTGTATCAATGTGGCGGAGGGGTTCGAAGGCGATCCCGATCCGAGCGGTCAGCGTGGTGTCGTAAATGGGTGGAAGCATAATAATCTTCCTTGGAAAATAGGGTAACAGACGGCTTCAGGACCGACTGCTACTCAAAAAATGATCCCACGGGCAATGCACTGTGGGACGGATGGGCGATTGAAAAATGACGGAAGACGGTTGGGGCGAAGTTCGCACAAAACTACAATCAACTCTTGGGGCGGATGCTTACACAAACTGGATTGAACCTCTTCGATTGATCAAAACCGACGGGAAAACCGCCGTGTTTGCGACGCCCACCAAGTTCATCGGGAATTGGGTGAACCGCAATTATGGTGCCCGGATTTGTGATCTGATGCAGCAGGCTGGTGAGTCGATTGATCGTCTGGAGTTCTCGGTTCAGGATGCGACGGTTGGTAAGGCTCAGGCCTCTGCATCAACTCAGCCGTCCAAGCCGACTAAGGATTTCATTGAGACCGCTGTGCCTCAATCGTCGAAAATGGAGCTGCCCAACTCCCCGCTCGACAAGCGTCTGACCTTTGACAGTTTCGTGGTGGGTCAGCCCAACGAGTTGGCCCATGCGGCAGCGCGGCGTGTGGCGGAAAGCCCGTCGGTCAGCTTTAACCCTCTATTCCTTTATGGTGGTGTGGGTCTTGGTAAAACCCACCTGATGCATGCCATTGCTTGGGAAGTTCGCAACAATCGCCCTGATGCCAAGGTGCTCTATCTGTCTGCCGAGCAGTTCATGCATAAGTTCGTGCAGGCGTTGCGGTTTAAGGACATGCTCAACTTCAAGGATATGTTCCGCTCCGTTGACGTGCTGATGATTGACGATGTGCAATTCATTGCCGGTAAGGAGAGCACGCAGGACGAATTCTTCCACACGTTCAACGCGCTCATTGACCAGAACAAGCAGATCGTGATTTCGGCGGATCGTTCGCCCAATGACATTGACGACATTGACGAGCGGATCAAGTCGCGGCTTCAGTGGGGTCTGGTCGTTGACATTCACCCGACAGATTACGAGCTGCGTCTTGGTATTCTTCAGTCAAAGGCCGAGGCCAATCTGGTGCATTATCCGGATGTGGTTATCGCGGAAGGTGTGCTTGAGTTTCTCGCCCACCGGATTTCGTCGAATGTGCGCGTGCTTGAAGGCGCTTTGACGCGTCTCTTTGCGTTCTCCTCACTTGTGGGGCGGGAAGTGAGCATGGAGATGGCTCAGGAGAGCCTCGCGGATGTGCTTCGTACCACACAAAAGAACATCACTGTGGAAGAGATCATCCGCAAAGTGGCCGAGCATTATCATCTGAAGATCAATGATCTTCTGTCGCCACGTCGTGCGCGTGCGATTGCACGGCCGCGTCAGATTGCAATGTTTCTGGCCAAGAACCTGACCTCAAAGAGCCTGCCTGATATCGGACGACGTTTTGGCGGGCGGGATCACACGACGGTCATTCATGCGGTCAAAAAGATCACCGAGCTTAAAGAGAGCGATGCGGCTATTGCCGAAGATGTGGAACTGCTGCGCCGGATCATCGAGGGCTGAGGCTCTCATCCTCACAAAACAGGACAATCGGGGGCCGCTCTCAGCGTTTAGGGTGGTCAAAACCCGCTTCCCCAAGCAAAGCCGCTTGTGTGTGCCTGTGCGTCGATTATAGTCGTAATACTTAAAGTTAATTTGCGGGGGCGACGGGCAATTGATGACGTTCCCCTCCACAGATCAGGGCATAACCCCGGCAAGGAGTAACGTTCATGAAAGTGAATATCGAGCGTAGCGATCTTCTCAAAGCCATGAGCCGCGCTCAGGGTGTGGTGGAGCGCCGGAATACCATTCCAATCCTTGCCAATGTGCTGATTGAGGCCGAGGGCGACAGTGTCGCGTTTCGGGCCACCGATCTTGATATTGAAGTCGTCGATAAGACCAACGCCATGGTCGAGCAGGCAGGTGCCACAACCGTTGGCGCTCATACGCTTCATGAGATTGTGCGCAAGCTTCCCGATGGTGCGCAGGTTCAGCTTATTGATGACGGGCAATCGGGTCGCCTTGAGGTGAAGGCCGGACGGTCGCACTTCTCTCTGGCCACTTTGCCCAAAGAAGATTTCCCGATCATGGCGACCTCGGAATATGCGTCGAATTTTGGCGTGTCGGCTCCGATGTTGCGGCGGCTTTTTGACAAGGCCAAGTTCGCGATTTCAACGGAAGAGACGCGCTACTATCTGAACGGCGTTTACATGCATTCCGCCGAAGGTCCCGATGGGCGCATGTTGCGCTGTGTGGCCACGGATGGTCACCGTCTGGCACAGATTGACGAGGCTTTGCCTGAGGGCGCTGAAGAGCTGCCCGGTGTGATTGTGCCGAGAAAAACTGTGGGCGAATTGCGCAAGCTTTTGGATGACGATGAGGTGCAAATCGCAGTCTCCGTTTCCGAGACCAAGGTGCGGTTTGCGACCCCTGAGATTACGTTGACATCGAAGGTCATTGACGGGTCCTTCCCTGATTATGCGCGGGTTATTCCGTCGGGCAATACCAAGCGCATGGAAGTGGATGCGGCGGAATTTGCGGCGGCTGTGGATCGGGTGTCTACCGTTTCCTCCGAGCGGTCTCGCGCGGTGAAGCTGTCCTTGGATGAGGATCGTTTGGTTCTGTCCGTGAATGCGCCTGACAGTGGTGCGGCGGATGAGGAATTGGCCGTGGCTTACGCGGATGAGCCTTTGGAGATCGGCTTTAACGCCAAGTATCTGCTGGAGATCGCCAGTCAGGTGGATCGCGAGAATGCGGTGTTCCTGTTTAACACTGCCGCTGATCCGACTTTGATGCGTGAAGGGTCGGATGCCTCTGCCACTTATGTTGTGATGCCGATGCGGGTGTAATGCTCGCCGTTCGGTCTCTTCGTCTTTCACATTTCCGGTCTTACCGCGCGCTTGAGCTGTCTTTGGACGCGCGCCCCGTGGTGCTTTACGGGGCCAATGGGGCGGGTAAGACCAACCTTCTTGAAGCTGTTTCCATGTTGTCCCCCGGTCGTGGGATGCGTCGGGCCAAGCCCGATGATATGGCCCGCACGCCTGAGGCTTTGGGGTGGAAAATCTGGGCGGATCTCGACAGTTTGGGGCAGACCCATCAGATTGTGACCAGTTCCGAGGGCGGATCGCGGTCTGTGCAGATTGACGAGAAGCCAGCGCCTCAGCTTGCCTTGGGAAAGATTGCGCGGGTGGTGTGGTTGGTGCCTGTCATGGACCGTTTGTGGGTCGATGGGGCGGCGGAGCGTCGCGGGTTTCTCGATCGTTTGACCATGAGTTTCGAGCCGCGTCACGGGGAGGCGGTGATTGGTTATGAGAAGGCCATGCGCGAGCGCAACCGGCTCTTGAAGGACCGTGTGCAGGAGCCGTCTTGGTATTCGGCTTTGGAAGTTCAAATGGCCAAGCATGGGGCGGTGATCAACGCCAATCGCGCCTTTGCGGTGGAGCGGTTGATTGCGGCTCAGGAGGGGGCGGCGACGGCGTTCCCGAGTGCCTCTTTGGAGATCGAGCAGACGTCAGAGGCCGTATCCGAGGAGGATTTGGCGCTGGTTTTTGCGGAGGATCGTATTCGCGATATGGAGGCGGGGCGAACTTTGAATGGTCCCCATCGGGTGGATTTAAAGGCGGTTTATGCGGCTAAGGATATGGAGGCGCGGCTCTGCTCGACAGGGGAGCAGAAGGCGCTTTTGGTCTCGCTCATTCTGGCCAATGCGCGGGCTTTGGCGGAAGATTTCGGGGCGCCGCCTGTTCTATTGCTCGACGAGGTGGCCGCGCATTTGGACGCTGACCGTCGGGCCTCGCTTTATGACGAGATTTGTGAGTTGGGGGCGCAGGCCTGGATGTCTGGCACTGGGCCTGAATTGTTTGAAGACATCGCGGATCGGGCGTTGATGGTGGAAGTGTCGGAGACCGCTGGGGTCTCCGCTATTTCCGGTGTTTGAGGCCGCTTAAAGCGCCCGACCTTTAACTTGAGTTACATATCATCACCAATGTCCCGAGAAT
>CAZXRG010000180.1:0-3414 GCA_964642935.1 uncultured Rhodobacterales bacterium
CGGTCCTTCATGGCGCGGGCGGCGGCGCGGGCTCCGGCGGCGGTGGTGTAATAGGGGATGCGGTCGTAGAGGGCGACGCTTCGGATGTCGCGGCTGTCGTTGACCGACTGGGTGCCCTCGGTGGTGTTGAACAGGAGTTGCACGCCGCCGTCTTTGAGGCGGTCGGTGATGTCCGGGCGGCCTTCATAGACTTTGTTGATCACTTCGGCTTCAAGTCCGAGGCTGGTGAGCCATTTGGCGGTGCCACGGGTGGCGAGCAGTTTGAAGCCCAGCTCTGAGATGGTGCGGGCGGCTTCTTCCATGATCTCGTTTTTGTCGCTGTCTTTGATCGAGATGAAGACGGTGCCTTCCGTTGGCAGCACGGTTCCAGCGCCCATTTGGCTTTTCAGGAAGGCGCGCGAGAAGCTGCGGTCCCAGCCCATCACTTCGCCTGTGGAGCGCATTTCGGGGCCTAGGATTGTGTCCACGCCCGGGAAGCGGGCGAAGGGGAGTACGGCTTCTTTGACTGAGAACCACGGTGTTTTCGGGTCGGCCAATGTGAGCGGGTCGGCGAAGGGGAGCGGGTCCATGGGGCCTGCATTTTCAGGGTATGGATCGCGGAATTTGAAGTTGGAGAGAGGCTCTCCGGCCATGAGGCGTGCGGCGATGGAGGCGATTGCTGAGTCCGTCGCTTTGGCCACGAAGGGGACGGTGCGGGAGGCACGTGGGTTCACTTCGAGTACGAAAATCTCGTCGTTTTTGATGGCGAATTGCACGTTCATCAGGCCGACCACGTTCAGGGCGATGGCCATGGCTTCGGTTTGGGCGCGCAGTTCTTTGATCATCTCGTCGGAAAGCGTGTAGGGCGGGAGTGAGCAGGCGCTGTCGCCGGAGTGGACGCCCGCTTCCTCGATATGCTCCATGATGCCTGCGATATGGACGGATTTGCCGTCGGATAGCGCGTCAACGTCGACCTCGACCGCGCCCGTGAGGTAGCTGTCCAGAAGGACCGGATGGTCGCCGGAGACGGTGACGGCGGTGGAGATGTAGCGGTGGAGTTGTTCGTCGTCGCGCACGATTTCCATGGCGCGGCCGCCGAGTACGAAAGACGGGCGGATCACCAACGGGTAGCCCACGTCTTTTGCGATTGCGATGGCTTCCTCGTCGGAATGGGCGATGCCGTTGTAGGGTTGTTTGAGGTCCAGCTTGTGGAGGAGTTGCTGGAAGCGTTCGCGGTCTTCGGCCAGATCGATGGCGTCTGGTGTGGTGCCAAGAATCGGGATGCCTTCGGCTTCAAGCGCGTTGGCCAGTTTCAGTGGTGTCTGGCCGCCGAACTGGACGATAACGCCGTGGAGCGTGCCGTTGTCTTGTTCGATCCGCAGGATTTCAAGCACGTGCTCCAGGGTGAGTGGCTCGAAATAGAGGCGGTCGGAGGTGTCATAGTCGGTGGAGACGGTTTCGGGATTGCAGTTGATCATGATCGTCTCGTAGCCCTGATCGGAAAGGGCGAAACAGGCGTGGCAACAGCAATAGTCGAACTCGATCCCTTGGCCGATGCGGTTTGGACCGCCGCCCAAGATGACTACTTTTTTGGCGTCGGATGGGCGGGCCTCGCATTCCACGTAGCCGTCTGCTTCGGCTTCATAGGTGGAGTACATATAGGGGGTTTGGGCCTCGAACTCGGCGGCGCATGTGTCGATGCGCTTGAAGGAGGCTTTCACGTCCATGGCGTGGCGCATGTTGCGGATGTCTTTTTCGGAGCGTCCTGACAGATGTGCGAGGCGGGCGTCGGTGAAGCCCATCATTTTGAGGCGGCGGATGCCTTTGGCGTCTTGGGGCAGGCCGTCTTTGACGATGGCGGCTTCCACGTCGATGATCTCTTCGATGCGGGTCAGGAACCATGGGTCGAAGGATGTGACGCTCTGGATTTCGTCCAAGGACAGGCCTTCGCGCATGGCTTGGGCGATCAGGCGCAGGCGGTCGGGTGTTTGTTTGGAGATGGCGGAGACGATGGCGGCTTTGCGGTCGCCGTCGAGCCCCGGAATTTCGATTTCGTCAAAGCCTGTGAGGCCTGTTTCCATGGAGGTCAGGGCTTTTTGCACGCTTTCATGGAAGGTGCGGCCGATGGCCATGGCTTCACCCACGGATTTCATGGCTGTGGTGAGGTTGTCCTCGGAGCCCGGGAATTTCTCGAATGCGAAGCGGGGGATTTTGGTGACGACATAGTCGATGGTTGGCTCAAAGGAGGCCGGTGTGACTTTGGTGATGTCGTTGTCGAGTTCGTCCAGTGTATAGCCCACGGCCAGTTTGGCGGCGACTTTGGCGATCGGGAAGCCGGTGGCTTTGGAGGCCAGTGCGGAGGAGCGGGAGACGCGCGGATTCATCTCGATCACGACGATGCGGCCGTTGTCGGGGTTGATGGCGAACTGCACGTTGGAGCCGCCTGTTTCAACGCCGATTTCGCGCAAGGTGGCGATGGAGGCGTTGCGCAGCATCTGGTATTCTTTGTCCGTGAGCGTCAGGGCCGGGGCAACTGTGATACTGTCGCCTGTGTGCACGCCCATCGGGTCGACGTTTTCAATGGAGCAGATAATGATGGCGTTGTCGGCGGTGTCGCGGACCACTTCCATCTCGTATTCTTTCCAACCCAACAGGCTTTCGTCGATGAGGATTTGGCCAACGGGGGAGGCGTCGATGCCGGAGCGGCAGATGGCCTCATAGTCTTCGCGGTTGTATGCCACACCGCCGCCTGTGCCGCCCATGGTGAAGGCGGGGCGGATGATGGCGGGCAGGCCCACGTATTCGATGGCGTCGATGGAGAGTTTGACGCCTGCATCTACGTCCTTTTTGCCGTTCTCGCCCAAAGGCGCGGTAATGATGGTGGCTTTGGGGTTCTCTAAGCCGAGGCGGTCCATGGCTTCGCGGAAGAGCTTGCGATCCTCGGCCATTTCGATGGCTTTTCGTTTGGCGCCGATCAGCTCGACGTTGAACTTCTCAAGCACACCTAGGTCGTCGAGTTCGAGCGCTGTGTTGAGGCCCGTTTGGCCACCCATGGTCGGGAGGAGCGCGTCGGGGCGTTCCTTTTCGATGATCTTGGCGACGATGTCGGCGGTGATCGGCTCGATATAGGTGGCGTCGGCCATGCCCGGATCGGTCATGATTGTCGCTGGATTGGAGTTAACGAGGACGACGCGATAGCCTTCCTCTTTGAGCGCCTTACAGGCTTGTGCTCCGGAGTAGTCGAACTCGCAGGCTTGCCCAATAACGATGGGGCCGGCTCCGATGATCATGATGGAATTGATGTCGGTTCTTTTTGGCATTGGCCTAACCCCGTGAAGCAAATTGTCGTGGGTTATAGATATCGGCGGGGAAGGTGCAAGGGCGGGTTTGCTTTATTCGCAGGAAAAAGCGGAATCAGGCGCTTTGCGGCTTTGG
>CAZXRG010000180.1:3514-6025 GCA_964642935.1 uncultured Rhodobacterales bacterium
GAGGCGGGGTGGCTCGGTCATCCCGTCCTTTTTGCCTTCAGCAATTTGCGCGGCGGCTTGTCGTTGAAATGCAAAGGGCGGGCGAAGAAGAGCGCGAAGACCGACAAAAGCAGGATAATGTTCAAGAGCGCTGGATAGTGGATTTGCGAGCCTTCAATGCGCAACAGGGCGAAGACGCCGAGCGAGGATAGGCCCCCGAAGATGATCATCAGGGAGATCGCGCGGACGGGTGCCATAAACGTCAGGACCGCTGGGAGCAGGATCAGGACGGGCAGGTAATGGTGGCTCCATCCCAAGGGGGCGCAGAGTGTCATCACGAGGATCAGGCCCAAGGGGCGCAAGCGCATGGCGTTGAGGGGCGACAGGGCGTGGGTTCGAAGCAACACCAGTGCGGTTCCTGCGATCAACAGAAGTTTTGTGGTGATGGCGATCCAAAGGGGCTCGACCTGCGGGTGATCGAGGGCGTCCATCAGACGTTCGGGGGGGATGCCTTCAAGGCTGAGCAATTGGGTGCCTGTCAGGAGGGCGGACATTTGCAACAGGAAGGATTCGAGGTTCCAGTTGACCCGCATGACGGCCACCTGCTCGGAGATGATGCCGATGTTGGCAAAAAACTCGCGGTGCAATTCGGGGCCTGCGATCAGGTAGCTGAGTGCCAGAAGGGCCAGACCAGTGATGGCGGTGACGATGGCGGGGCGGTAGCTGCGATCGAGCAGGAAGATGATGCCAAGGGCGGCTGGGGTGACTTTGATGGCGGCGGCAATGCCAAGGGCGATGCCTGCGGTGATCAAAGCACCTGAGGCGTAGCGCTCAAGGCTGAGGATGATCAGGAATGTCACCATGATTTGCAACTGGTTGTGATAGAGCGCTGAGCTTGAAATCAGCGAGAAATAGGCCAAACCGCAGGAAATCACGCACCAAAGGGCGAGCGGGACCGGGGGGCGGATCAGGCGGTAGGCCAGAAAAATCGCCCCTGCGATCATCGCGATGTGGATGAGGTAAAATAGGTTGAAAAACTCTGTGGGGCTGAGGGCTTTGGCCAAAGGTGCAATAACTGCGGCCCAAATCGGGGGGTAGATATAGGGAAAGAAGATCTCATCCGGGTGGCCCAGTCGCGCCACTTCCTGTGTCCAGCTGTCGACGGGGGGGCCAAAGAATTTCTCCGGTGCGGCATAGATCAGATCGTATTGGCCCGTGCCCCAGAAATGTCCGGCCATATAAAATGCGGAGAGGTCTGGGGGCCAGTTTCCCCAGTTCACAGAGAGCGTGATAGCGGCCCAGGATGCCAGTAGGACGATCGAAATCTGCAGGTCTGCGCGGTCTTCAAGTCGGGAGAGATTTGTCATTTGGTCCTTGGACGCTCGTTCACTTTGGGTGCTGATACCTACTGTTGGTGGCAATAACATGGCAATAGTGTTGATTAGAATTGTTGCCAATTGGCCATGCAGAAGTGCTCCGTCCGGCTTGACAACGCGTCCCCCTTGGGTTTTTGACGGAGCGACTTGTTTTACCCTGATTTTGAGGACCTCAAATGCACGCTTATCGCAGCCACTCTTGTGCCGACCTGAACAAATCCAATGTGGGGCAGCCTGTGCGGTTGTCCGGTTGGGTTCATCGGGTGCGTGATCACGGCGGTCTTCTGTTTATCGATCTGCGCGATCACTACGGTATGACGCAGGTTTTGGCTGATCCTGATAGCCCTGTGTTCTCCGAGATCGAGAAGGTGCGCTCTGAGTGGGTGATCCGGATTGATGGCGAGGTCAAGGCGCGTGATCCTGAGTTGGTCAACGACAAGATCCCGTCCGGTGAGATCGAGGTATTCATTCGCGATCTGGAAGTTCTGGGTCGTGCGGATGAGCTGCCATTGCCAGTGTTTGGCGATCAGGAGTATCCAGAGGAGACGCGTCTTAAGTACCGTTTCCTCGATCTGCGGCGTGAGAAGTTGCATGACAATATGGTGCTGCGCTCCAATGTTGTGAAATCCATTCGCAATCGCATGTGGGACAAAGATTTCAACGAGTTCCAGACGCCGATTATTACGGCCTCTTCCCCTGAGGGGGCTCGGGACTTTTTGGTGCCATCGCGGCTTCATCCGGGCAAGTTTTACGCGCTGCCCCAAGCGCCTCAGCAGTTCAAACAGCTGATCATGGTGTCGGGCTTTGACAAGTATTTCCAGATTGCGCCCTGTTTCCGTGACGAGGACCCTCGGGCGGATCGTTCACCCACGGATTTCTACCAGCTTGATATGGAGATGTCTTTTGTGGAGCAGCAGGACGTGTTCGACACGATCCAGCCGGTCATTCAGGGGATTTTCGAGGAGTTCGGTGGCGGTCGTAAGGTCGATGCTGAGTGGGCGCAGATTTCCTATAAGGATGCGGCACTTTGGTATGGCTCTGACAAGCCGGACCTGCGCAACCCGATCAAGATGCAGGTGGTTTCCGAGCATTTTGCCGGATCGGGTTTCAAGATTTTCGCCTCGCTTTTAGAGCAAGAGGGCAATGAGGTTCGCGC
>CAZXRG010000181.1:0-6020 GCA_964642935.1 uncultured Rhodobacterales bacterium
CGGGCCCCGATCTAACCGGAGCCCGCTGTTTTAAAGCCGCAAACCTTACTCAGCAGGCGCCGCAATCGGATCAACAGTCACCGACTGGATCCCCGCCGCTTCACGTCTGCTGTCATTCCAGATCGCCTTGATCAAAGCGATGCACATCAGCGCCATCACGATCGAGAAAGGTAGCGCTCCGATCACCATGGCGGTCTGGATCGCTCCTGTACCCCCTGAGATCAGCAGGCCGCCAACAACGAGCGCGAGAGCCGCACCCCAGAAGATGATGTGAGGACGCGCCTTTGGACCCTCGTCACCGGCTGCATTGATTGTGTTGACGATCAAGACCGCACTATCCGCAGAGGTGACAAGGAAGGTCATCAGCAGGATCACGATGATCACAGCCATGCCCCAAGCCAGAAACTCGGCGATGGGCGCGAGCATGAACTCGGTCATCGCAAAGATCTTGTCACCGTTGGCTGCATCAAGGATCAGCCCATTGGCCGCTCCGTTCAACTCCAGATCAATGGCTGTACCGCCAGCCCATGAGAACCAGACAAAGCACATCAGGGACGGCACGATCATCGCACCCAACACGAATTCACGGATCGAGCGACCGCGTGAAATACGGGCTAGGAACAGGCCAACGAAGGGCGCAAATGCGATCCACCAAGCCCAGTAGAACACAGGCCACCAGCCCTGCCATTGCGTCAGCAGGAATGCCTCAGAACCTTCAACTCCGTCAGAGCTATACACGTTGAAGCTGAGCCACGGCAGTGCGATCAGATAATCCCAGATGCCCACAAAGAATGCGGTGGCTCCAAAGAAGGTGGCTCCGAATATGATGAAGAAGCCAAGCAGGAAGATCGACAAAACCATGTTGATGTTGGACAGCCATTTGATGCCCTTACCAACGCCCGAGAGTGCCGAGAGTGTGGACGCCCCCATGATCACCGCAAGTGCCACAATGATACCTGTGGTGGTCGCAGTTCCATCCTCAAGGGCCAACCCTCCGATGCCGATGCGTGTGAGGCCAGCTACGAATTGCTCAACCCCGAAACCTAGCGTTTGTGCCACGCCCAGAATGGTTGCAACGACCGCTACGATGTCGATCAGGTGGCCAAATCCGCCAGATAGAGACTTCCCGAACAATGGCGTCAAAGAAGACCGGATCGTCAAAGGCAAACCGCGACGATAGCTGAAGAAGGCAAGCGCCAAACCTGCAATCGCATAACAAGCCCATGCGCCCAAACCCCAATGGAGGAAGGACCAAACATAGGCCTCCCGCACGTTGTCCGCATCAAGAGCGGTTGTGGCGCCTTGAATAACCGATGGGTTGTTTTTGAAATGGGCCACAGGCTCTGCAACGGCCCATGTCAACATGCCCACACCGATACCGGCTCCAAACATCATGGAGAACCATGAGAAGTTCGAGAACTCCGGTTTTTCCCCGTCAGCACCCAAGTTCAGTCGTCCTGCAGCCGGCCAAATGGCCAGACCGAGACAGACGATAACAAAGGCTGCGACGACCCAAATGTACCAAGCGGCAAATTGTGCCAGAATTGCCGAATTCCAAGCGCCCAGAACGTTGCCAGCCTGTGTGGGCCAGAAGATACACCAGACAACAAGTGCCGAGATGATGATCTTACTGACGACTGTAACGTTGACGCTGAACCCGCGATAAAAACCGGTATCAGCAGTGTTTATCGGAAGGTCTGAGAGTGGCGGTTTTATAGCCATTTTTTTCTTCCCCGTGTTATTTTTTTGTTTTGGTAGTGGGGCAAGTTTGCACCCACACCTCTAGATTGCAAAGAAAATACGGAAAATTTCCAGAACCAAATCGATCCATTCGCGACGATGAACAGGAAAAAAAATCGGGCTCAGACCAAAAATGGAGACGATGGAGCCAAAATATAGAAGTTAGGATTCTATGTAATGCGGGCTCAAACGCAGAGCGACCCACCCATTAGTCCCGCTTGCATTTGAGCCACAGTGGCAGATGCAATTCGCAATGAACTCATTAAACCCCCGCTAAATAAGTTCGCAAACCGCATCGGCACATAAGTAGTAAATTCCATACCCTTTCCAGCTAATGGGAAAAGCCGCTCAACTTTCCCCAGAAACAGTTGTGATTTTTGCTTGCTCAATTTTTTCAAGAGTTTTGGGCGGGACTTCAACGTTTTAGAAATGCCTATGCCGATCGACGGTTTATCATGCCAAAATATGGCCCCTTTCGCGAACGGAACACGAGGTGTCGTAATTGTCCTTGACCGGACCCCCCGTTCTATCCCACAACAGCGCAACACGGTTCCTCGCATTGGGCAAAGCTCACGAGGACGAAATGGGAATGTGGTCGGGCTGACCAAAATAAGGAGCCCAAAGCCACAGCCGCCCCCGCGACTGTATGCGGTGAGCGCCCACCCAAAACCACTGGCCGATCGGCTGGGAAGGAGGGTGATGCGCTACGACCCGCGAGCCAGGAGACCTGCCGTGTGTGAAACCAGACAATCCGTCGGGGATGACGGTAAGGAGTTAAAACTATGACTGATCAGACAAAAGATCTGGCGAGCATCGCATTGGTTGCTTTCCTTGGCCTCGTGATTTTCGCAGGATTTGCGTCCTCAAATGCGTTGCATGATGCCGCCCATGACCTGCGCCACGCCGCTGGCTTTCCCTGCCATTAAGACGCTTCAACATTGAGTTGAGACGCCTTTGACGCGGTAAAAGCGAAAGAGTCACATCATGTTAAAACGACTGTTGGTCAGCGGGCTATTCGCTGGCTTTGCAACCGGTCTTATTGCAGCGGCCCTGATCCAGCTGTTTGTCACACCTGTTCTATTGGAGGCTGAACTCTACGAGACGGGCGAGTTGGTCCATTTCGGAGGCTCAGGCGGCACCGCTCTGGAGCATGACCATGACAGCCATGTCCATGAGGAGGGTGAGGGCGGAGATCGCACTCTGCTCACGCTTGGTTCCGCCATTGCCACCAACATCGGCTTTGCCTTTGTGATGGTTGCTTTTATGGCGCTGGCCGAACGCTCGGGCGCTATTATAAACGCACGAAACGGCATTCTTTGGGGCCTTGCAGGATTTGTGGCCATCCAACTTATGCCTGCATTCGGGCACCCGCCCGAACTTCCTGGAAACTCTGTAGCGGACATCTCGGCGCGTCAAATCTGGTGGGCTTTGACGGCCATCGCCTCCACCATCGGGATCGCGTGTATTGCTTTGGGTAAAAACTGGGGGGTTTGGATTGCAGGTCTCATTGCTTTGGCCCTTCCACAGCTTATAGGCGCGCCCCATCCGACCAGTCTTGCCGGTCCGACCCCTCCTGAAATCGCGGGCTTGTTTGCGGCGAGATCGCTTGGAACGGGTCTTATGATCTGGGTCGTTCTGGGCGCTTTGGCCGCGTACTTCTGGTCGTCAGAAGACAATGCATGGATTGGGGATAAAGATGAATAAAGCGAACCTGTTTTTGATTCTCGGTTTGGCCGGTGGGACAATGATTGGCCTCTCAGCGGCTGGGACGTTTAGCGACCAGATGGAAAGCCACAATACTCAGTCTCAATCGGCTGAAATGGACGCGCATCACAATCATGACCGCATGCAGGAGGTCTCCCCGAGCGCTGTTCCCCTCGTTCTGATCAACCTGAATGCGGAGGGCGGCTGCGCTTATAACATGCAGTTGATCCTTGATAACTTCCGGCTTGCACCCGAAGCGGTCAACACCCCCCATATGGACGGTGAGGGTCATCTCCACCTCTATGCGGACGGCGTGAAACTGGCGCGGGTCTATTCGGAGTGGTTCCATTTTGCGGCCCCGAAGGGCTCAAAAACCATCAAAGTTACGCTTAATTCAAACGATCATGCGACGCTCGTCCATGACGGAAACCCCATCGAAGCAACCGCTCAATTGAACGGTTGTTAAGGAGCTATCCATGGCCGCAAAAATTCCAGCAACAGTTATCACGGGCTTCCTAGGCGCCGGAAAAACGACAATGATCCGGCATATGCTGAGCAACGCAAACGGCAAGCGGATTGCTCTGATCATCAACGAGTTTGGCGACTTGGGCGTCGACGGGGACATCCTCAAAGGCTGTGGCGATGAGACCTGCTCTGAGGATGATATCATGGAGCTGTCCAACGGCTGCATTTGCTGCACGGTTGCCGAGGACTTTATCCCCACTTTGGAAAAGCTCTTGGACCGCGAAGACAAGCCCGACCATATCGTTATCGAGACATCGGGGCTGGCCCTACCACAACCGCTGGTGCGAGCCTTTAACTGGCCGGAGATCAGAACCCGCGTCACCGTCGACGGCGTGGTCACTGTGGTTGATGGGAAGGCCGTGGAAGAGGGGCGCTTTGCCCATGATCTCAAGGCCGTGGATGCGCAACGGGCAGCGGACGAGAACCTTGACCATGAAACGCCTCTGTCCGAACTATTCGAGGACCAAATCGCCTGTGCTGATATGATCGTGGTCAACAAATCCGACCTGCTCGACGATGAAGGCGCTGGCTTGTCCGCGCGTCTTAAGTCCGAAGCCAGAGACGGTGTGCAGGTCGTAAAAGCCTCCATGGGTGCGCTTCCAGTGGATGTGCTTTTGGGGCAGGGCATTGGCGCAGAAGACGATCTGGCCGCCCGCCATGAGGTCCATCACCACCACCATGATCACGATGACGACCACGGCGACGATCACCATCATCATCACGACCACGATCATGATGAGTTTGACAGTTTCGTGCTGGAACTGGGCGAGATTGACGATCCAAAAGGCTTTAGCGAGCGGCTCGGCGATATGATCCGCAAGCACGATATCCTGCGTCTCAAAGGCTTTGCGAGCGTTGCTGGCAAGCCTTTGCGTCTGACCATCCAAGCGGTTGGTCCAAGGATCGACACCTATTTCGACCAACCGATCGGACCTGAGCGGGTGACCCGCCTTGTGGTGATCGGTGAGGCGGGTCTCAACAGAGATGCTATCATCTCCGACCTTTCAGGATGACAGAGGCGTCGGTTCAAATCGCTAAAGCCTCTCCACGGGATGCGGTGCATCTTTTGGAAGCGCATCATGCGTTGATGCAGGCGTTGTTTGAGCCGGAATCCAACAATTACCTAGAGCTTGATGAGCTGATGAAGCCCGAAATCTACTTCTTTGGCGCACATACGGGTGATCAGATGATCGGATGCGGGGCTCTCATGATTCAATCGGGCTACGGAGAGATCAAGTCGATGCATGTGGCTGAGGCGGCTCGTGGAAAAGGTGTCGCCAGTGCGCTTCTGGAGCGGTTGATTTCGGAGGCCAAACGGGAAGGATTGCCGCTGCTGAGGCTGGAGACGGGTGACAAACTGACGGCGGCCCATAAGCTCTATGAAAGTCATGGTTTTGTGTTTCGAGGGCCCTTTGGCGACTACCTTGATCTGCCTGAAAGCATGTTCATGGAAAAGCGGCTGTTCTGATGCATTTGATGCTCGCACAACCCGGCGGTATTGAGGACGGGTCCGAACCTGTCGATGTGGGCCACACGCCTGCTGATGTCGTGTTTATCTCCGCTGCTGACACTGAGCTTGCCGCTCTAAGCCAAGCCCGCGCTGAGATGGACGGGCCGCCGGAACTGCGGCTGGCCAATATGATGAATCTCCAGCATCCCATGTCGGTCGATCTGCACATCGAGCATTGCGCTCAGAAATCTCGCATCGTGATTGCACGGGTTCTGGGCGGCTCTGGCTATTGGAAATACGGCCTAGAGCAATATGCGATCCGCTTGGCTGAAGCCGGCGTTCCTTTCGCTGTACTTCCGGGTGACGATAAGCCTGATGAGGAGCTGTTGCGCCTGTCGACGGTTGATCCCGACGACTGGCATGCTCTGTGGTCCTATTTGGTGGAAGGCGGGCCGGATAACGCTCTGAACTTCTTGAGTTACGCCAAGGCGATGATCGGTGATGGGGAGCGTCCGGCCGCTGCAAAACCGCTCCTTCGTGCAGGTGTCTACTGGCCAGGTGCGACCCTTGGGGAATTGGAGACTGCGCGTCAAAGCTGGAC
>CAZXRG010000182.1:0-6018 GCA_964642935.1 uncultured Rhodobacterales bacterium
CGATATTCCTGAATTTCCTCAAGCACGAAGTCGCGGAAGGCGGCGACGCGTTTGGAGTGGCGCAGCTCCTCGGGGTAGGCCAGAAACACCGGAACAGGCGCACTTTCTTCATCTGGGAGAACACGCACCAGATCGGGGACTTCGATTTTGAGATAATCAGGAAGCACGCCGATGCCCAGTCCATGCACAACGGCTTGGAGGACGCCAAAGTAGCTGTTGATGATAATGTAGGAGGGGTTGTCGGTGTTCATTAGGGTCTCGGACCAGCTGGCACTTGCGCTTGGCTGGGGAGATTCAACGGCTTGGGTCAAAAGACGGTGGTTTTTGAGGTCGTCGATACTGTCAGGCAGCCCGTGTTTGTCGAGATAGGCTTGGGACGCGAACAATTGCATTTTCACATCCATCAGGCGGCGACGCACCAGATCGGCCTGAGACGGCTCTTTCATGCGGATGGCCACATCGGCCTCACGCATGGGCAGATCGAGCACGCGTTCCTTTAGGATCAGATCGACTTTCAGTTCTGGATATTCATCCATCAATCGCGCCAGACGGCGGGTGAGCCAGAGCGTGCCGAAACCTGTGGTGGTTGTGACCCGCAATTCCCCGACCACATCGTCTTTGCTGTCGCGAATACGTGCAGCCGCCGCATCAAGATCCTTGGTCATGGATTTGGTGGCGTTGAACAACAACTCGCCTTGCTCGGTCAGGATCAAGCCACGGGCATGGCGGTGGAACAGGGTGACGTCCAGATTTTCCTCCAGAGCCTTCACCTGACGGCTCACGGCGGATTGGCTGAGGTGGAGATCGTCGCCTGCATGGGTCAAAGACCCGACCTCGGCCACTTTGTGAAATATCCGTAACTTGTCCCAGTCCATTTTCAGACCTTATTGTTTTTGAATAATGTAGACATCAAACCCGCCTGCGTCTTGTTCATGGGCCACAAACTTATGGCCTTGCTCGGCGCAAAAATGAGGGAAGTCGACCACTGCCACCGGATCATCGGCTTGCACATGCAATAGCTCACCCTTGGCCATGGTTTTCAGCTTCTTTCGCGCTTTGAGAACGGGCAGGGGGCACTTGAGACCTATTGTGTCCAGAACTGTTTTGTCTTCCATGGGCCGCAAGCTACAAGTGGCTGTAATATTTGTCGAACGAATTGTGAGGTGGTTTTAAGTGACCTCTGCACTAATTGGCTCTATGCGTTGAGTTGACGTCTTACAAAGGTGCTTTGCGTGTTTGGAATTGATCTTTTTGATGCTTCTCTTGGGCCCTCGCTCTTGATTGCGATGTTGGCGGGGATCATCAGTTTTCTGTCCCCTTGTGTCTTGCCAATCGTGCCGCCCTATCTGGCTTATATGGCGGGAACCTCCACCAGTGAGATGGGCGGGAAGGCTGATCCCAAGGTGGTCCGAGCGGCTGTGTTTTTTGTTCTTGGTCTCTCCACAGTGTTTTTGCTGCTTGGATTTGCGGCCTCGGCCTTGGGGCGGGCGTTTTTGCAGTATCAACAGTATCTGGGCTATGCGGCGGGTGTGGTGATTATCGCCTTTGGTCTGCATTTTCTGGGGCTCATTCGTATTCCTTTGCTGTTTCGCGAGGCCCGGTTTGATGCGGGTAATCGGGGCGGGACGCCTTTTGGAGCCTATGTGCTTGGGCTTGCTTTTGCCTTTGGCTGGACCCCTTGCATCGGGCCTGTTCTGGGGGCGATCCTGTCGTTGGCGGCGCAAGAAGGCTCGGTCTCTCGCGGGATGGCGTTGATGGCGCTTTATGCGATTGGGCTTGGCGTGCCTTTCTTGCTGGCAGCTATCTATATCAACAAGTTTATGAGCCTGATGGGACGGTTCAAGTCCCATATGGGCACGATCGAGAAGGTGATGGGCGCTTTGCTGGTGGGGGTTGGCATACTGCTGATTACGGGTGGATTTGCCGATATTTCCTTCTGGCTTTTGGAGACTTTTCCGGTACTTGGCGCCATAGGGTGACAATTGTTAACCAATTCGGGTAAGAACTTGCCAAGAATTGTGGAACAACAGGAGACCGGCCGCTGGCTCAGAAAGCTGCCATCGCTGCCCCATTGGACGCTGATGCTGCTGACGAACGGATTGTTCGCAAGCGGCAGGTGTTTTTTATTCCCGGTTATGATCCCATTGCGCCGCGTCGCTATCGCGAGTTGTACCGACGTGAGGCGGCCAAACAGGCGGAGATTTCGGGCTATGAGATTTCCGTTGAGGGCCAGCGGGAGCGGGACGGTTATTACGCTTGGTCCACTTGGGCGAAGGTTGAGGGGCAGGAGACGGAAAGCTCCATCGAGTTTCTTACTTGGGATGACATTGTAAAGTCGTCCATGGATCGCTCGATCCTGTCGTCCTATCTGGTCATGCTTAGGACGGTTTGGATTTACTTTGCCTCTCGCGCGTTCTTCCGCCTGCTGCGCGTGCGGCCTCATCCGATGATTGCGGCCCTTTATCCGGTAATTGTGCTTTTGGCGCAGTTGGAGGTCGCAGTGCTTTTAATGTGGCTGATTTACTGGCTGCTCTCGGTTGTAGGACCTGCGCCTGCGCTAGTCGGTTGGGGCGTTGGTTTAGCCGGTTTGGTTGGGCTGATGCGGTTCTTTTACAGCAAAGATCGCTATATTTTTGCCTATTACCTCATCAATGATTACGGGTTCACGGCGAGGCTGAAGGGCAAGTACCCCGAGGCTTTAAGGGCGCGTATTTCGGAGTTTGCCAAGCGGATCGAGACGGCCTGTGACGGGGATGCGGATGAGATTTTGATCGTCGGGCATTCCTCAGGGGCTCATCTGGCGGTGACAGCCATGGCGGAGGTTTTGCGCGCACGGGACGGCAAAACGGGGCCGGAGATTTCGTTTCTGACCGTAGGCCAAGTGATCCCGATGATGTCGTTTCTGCCTGAGGCGCGTGAATTGCGCGAGAACCTCAATTACCTGTCCCAATCCACTGAGATGTCCTGGATTGATATTTCAGCGCCCGGCGATGGCGGGTGTTTTGCGCTGTCGGATCCGGTTCATGTGACGGGGGTGGCGCCATCTGAGGCGGATAAGCATTGGCCCAAGGTGATCTCGGCGGCCTATTCGGAGACGCTGTCGCCGGAGGTTCTGGCCAAGACCAAATGGCGGTTCTTTCGTCGTCATGTTCAGTATCTTTGCGCCTTTGATAGGCCCGGATCATACGATTATTTCCAGATTACGGCGGGGCCGCGCACGTTGAATGCGCGATTTGCGTGGCGCGGGGCGACGGCCTCGCGGATCGAGACGCCTCTGTCTCCCTATCAGGACTTTTAAGCGGTGCCGCGCGTCAAGCCACCCAAGCCTAAGTCCCGCCCTGAGAATGCGGGGATATTGACCCGCCTCAAACTGTTTCGTCACGATATGTTCCGCTCCCAGCCCGAGCGGCTTTACGGGGCGAAAATGGCGCGGATGAAGACGCCGTTTTATTCCAGTGTTCTGGTCAATGAGCCGGAACTGGTGAGGACCGTTCTTGAGGATCGTCCCAGGGATTTCCCGAAATCCGGTATCATTGGGGAGACCTTGCGGCCTCTGTTGGGGAATTCGGTGTTTGTCACCAATGGCGATCTTTGGGCGCGGCAAAGGCGGATGATTGATCCCGCATTTGAGGCAGGGCGGCTGCGGGAGAGCTTTGCGGCGATGCTCGGGGCCGGAGAGGCGGCTGTTGCGCGACTGAAGGCGGGCGAGACGGAGATGGAGTTTGAGACCGCCCATCTGGCGGCTGACGTGATTTTCCGGACCCTGTTTTCCATCCCGATCACAGAAACCCGCGCCCGTGCGGTGTTTGAGGCGTTTCGCGAATACCAGCGGACCCAGCCGCTCTTGTCGCCCCTTGATTTGATCAAAGCGCCCAAATGGCTGCCTCGACGCAAGCGCGGGGAGGCGCATGCTACGGTGATCCGCGAACAATTGGGGGCTTTGGTGGATGCGCGCCAAGCGGAGATTTTGCAAGGGAACGCGCCTGACGATCTGGCCAGCAAGCTGATGACGACCAGTGATCCTGAGACGGGCGCATTGTTTTCGCGCGATGAAATGATTGATCAGGTGGCTATCTTCTTTCTGGCAGGGCATGAGACCTCCGCCTCCGCTCTGTCATGGGCGCTTTATTGTCTGGCCTGTGATCCTGAGGCGCAACGGGATGTGGTGGAGGAGGTTTCCGCCGTGGTTGGGGATGGTCCGTTTGAGTTTGCCCATATCCCGAAGCTCAGGTTCACGCGGGATGTGTTTCGCGAGGTGCTTCGTCTTTATCCGCCTGTGCCGATGATGGTGAGAGAGACGGTGCGCGAGGAGCGGTTTCGTAAGGCGAAACTGCCCAAAGGGTCGCTCTGCATGGTTTCGCCTTGGCATTTGGGGCGGCATACGGCGATTTGGTCGGAGCCTGATGTGTTTGATCCTTGGCGCTGGCAAGAGGAGAGCACGCGCCATTGTGCGCGGGAGGCTTACTTGCCGTTTTCCAAAGGAGCGCGGGTCTGTTCAGGGGCCGGTTTTGCCATGTTGGAAGGGGTTTTGCTGCTGGGGATGCTGGTGCGCGGGTTCCATCTGGCACCTACCAAGCGCGTGCCTGTTCCCGTGGCGCATTTAACGGTGCGCTCGGAGGATGGAATGTACCTTAATCTAACGCCGCGCGGCTGACGTAATAATCCAGCACATAAAGGCGGATGGCTGTGGCCAAACCGCTTGTGGTGCCCCGTTCCTCATCGAGTTCTGCGGCCAATTCATTGAGCGGCAGGCCGCGCTCGTCGGCGATTTTGCGAAACCCGTCCCAGAAGGGTTTTTCAAGGGAGACACTGGTGCGATGGCCTCTGAGCGTTAAAGAGTGTTTCTCCGGTCGCATCATTTATCCCGTTTGTGCCCGTCAAGATGGGCGTTCAATGAGGTGATCTCTGCACTTCGTTGCTGCTTTTGAGATTTACGCTCGCCATAAAGGGCCGCGTTCTCGTCGCCCTTTTTGCGGGCCTCATCACGGGATTTGCGTTTTTTCACGGTTTTGAGATTTATCACTTTTGCCATGCCCTAAACGTTGCGCAATCGCGCTCTGACGTCTACCTAAAAAGGCATGAAAATATGGTCCCATCTCAAAGGTCACTGGCAGTTGATCGCCATTGTGGCGGTGGTTTTTGCGCTTTGGACCACGCCTGTGATCCTGCCGTTGAAAATTCTGGTGGTGTTTCTCCATGAGGCCTCCCATGCGTTGGCGGCTCTTTTGACGGGGGGATCGGTGGATGAGATGTCGCTGTCGCTCTTGGAGGGCGGGCATGTGATTTCCCGTGGGGGCAATCTGTTCTGGATTATTTCGGCGGGCTATCTGGGCTCACTTTTGCTGGGAGCGGGGTTGTTTGTGATCGCGCTTCAGACCCGTTTGGACAAGGGTTTGGTGGGGCTTCTTGGGGCTTTGATGGTCGGGCTGGCCCTGATTTACATGCGCGAGATGTTCCCGCTTCTGTTTTGTTTGGGCGTTGGGGGCGTGTTGCTGGCGGTGGCTTGGTTTCTGGATCAGCGGATCAATGATCTGGTTTTGCGCATCATCGGTCTGACCAGCATGATGTATGTGCCTTATGATATTTTTAGTGACACGCTGTTGCGCTCGCACCTGCGTTCGGACGCGCGGATCATGGCGGAGCTTATCGGTGGTCCGACCATGTTTTGGGGGGTGATTTGGCTGGCTTTGAGTATTGCGATCATCGGGGTGGTTTTGCGCTATTGCCTGACCGCGCCGACCAATATCAGCTTTCAATTTCCGCGATTAAAGCGGGAAGGTCGCTGATTTTAGGGAGCGTTCGGAACTTTGGGTGATCGGTGGGAGGCTCGGCCTTTTCCATGACCCACTCAAAGTGGTGGGGGATATGAACGCCCCATGCACCTGCTTTGAGTGCGGGGATCACGTCTGATTTCATGGAATTTCCGACCATCATCGCAGGCGCATTCCCGAAGGCGCGGTGATAGGTGTTTTCGGTTTTTTCCGAGACGATCTCCACCTGATCAAAGAGCGGGGCGAG
>CAZXRG010000183.1:0-5994 GCA_964642935.1 uncultured Rhodobacterales bacterium
GGCTACGTCCAAAACAGCATTGATGACGGGCGCCCTTTGATGCGAATTTTGGCATTCGCCATAAGCTCTGGGCTGTTTGCCGCACTTCATGGTCGCTGGGTTGAGGCTTTTCTGGCGGGAGTGGTGTTTGGTCTTTTAATGCTTCGCACGGGTCGTGTTGCGGACGCAATTCTCGCTCATATGGTTGCCAATACTGTGATTGCACTTTGGGCGGTGGTTACTTTAAATTGGGCTGTGATTTAGGTCACTCTTTTGAATGGGATTTGCGGGTAGAAATTTTTGCACTCCCAAATGGTTAAACGCATGAAACAAAAACGTATTCTCTTTATTCACAAAAATTATCCTGCTCAATTTGGCGCCCTTGGTGCATGGCTGGCTGGTCGCGGATGGGACGTAACATTTGCAACGCAGCGCAACGATGTAAAGGAGTCTCCCTTTCGGGTTGTCCGCTTTGAGTCGCATCGAAAGGTAACTGAGGGCATTCATCGGTATCTCGTCGGCGTTGAAGAGAGTGTCATTACAGGGCAAGGTTTTGCACGCACAGCGATCGCTTTGCGAAATCAGGGCTACATTCCGGATGTGGTTGTTGCGCATTCGGGTTGGGGTGTTGGGACTTTTGTGAAGGACGTTTGGCCCGAGACCGCTTTTGTGCCCTATCTGGAGTGGTTCTACGAGTCTCCGGCGCAAGATCGAACGCCCCATGATGCCGAGCCCCCGGATCCTGTTGATCATTCCGCTAAAATCCGCATTCGCAATGCGCCCTTCTGGCTCGACATGTCCGGTGCTTCCGTGGGGCTCTGCCCTACTGAGTATCAAGCCTCCCAATTTCCGCAGATGTTGTTTGATCGGATGGAGGTTATGCATGACGGGATCGACACAGATCTTCATTCTCCAGGACCGCGCAATCCGGAGTTGATGGCGGAATTTGGCATACCTCAAGACGCAAAAATCATGACTTGGGTGACACGTGGAATGGAGCCGGCGCGTGGCTTCCCCGAGATGATGGCTGCCTTAAGTGACCTTCAAAAGAAACATGCGAACCTACATGCGATTATTGTTGGCGAAGATCGTGTTGCTTATGGCGCAAAAGGTGGCGGCAGCTGGAAAGACAAGATGCTGCAAACCCATGAATACGACCTGTCCCGCATTCATTTTACAGGCCTTGTTCCACGCAAAAAGATGGTCGAGATCATTCGGGCAGGGGACACGCATCTCTATCTGACAGCTCCCTTTGTTTTGTCATGGTCTTTACTGGATTCTATGAGTTGTGGGGCCACGCTTGTGGCCAGTGATGTGGCCCCGGTGCGGGAGTTCATTAAAGATGGAGAAAATGGGCTTCTCGTTGATACTTATGACCATGATGCAATGGTTGAAAAGGTTAGCGAAGCATTGGACGCGGATGGAAAAATGGGCAAAGCCGCCCGAAAATTGATCGTCAACAAATATGATGCAGCAAAAATCATCTATCCTGCCAAAGAGAAGTTCTTTGAAAGCCTTCTCAAATAGGTAATGAACTTACCAACTTTCAGCTGGATATCCGCTCCGAACACTAAGGGGCGGATCAAGTTTGTTAACTTGCTATTGCCCTTATCTCAGAAGTCTTTGAGACGGTTGTTTTAGAACCTGTATTGGATGGTTCGGTGTCTGAGGAAAAATAGGCGACCAAGCTCATTAGGCCATCGGCTGCATTCGCCAGTTTTTGTGCGTTGGACGCACTGCTTTCAGACAATTGCGCGTTCTGTTGGGTGTCGGCATCGAGTGTTGTGATCGTCATGGATATCTCTGAGACACCTGAGGCCTGTTCACTACTGCTCTGGGAGATTTCCTCGACACTGCTTCCGACTATGGAGACCGCTTGGTTGATTTTCTCCAGATCCTCTCCAGTCTTTCTAACCATTATTGCACCTTCAGATATCTCTGAGGTGGCAGTGTCGATGAGCTGGGTTATATCGTTGGCGGCTTCAGATGCGCGTTGTGCCAATGTTCTGACTTCACTGGCAACGACGGAGAACCCTTTGCCGGCTTCTCCAGCGCGTGCGGCCTCTACGGCTGCGTTGAGTGCCAATAGGTTTGTTTGAAAGGCGATTGATTCAATGACGCTTATTATTTCTGCGATTTTGGCAGAGTTCGTTTCAATTCTATTCATGGCGGCAATAGCTTCACCAACAGTTTCCCCGCCATTATTGGCGCTCTTTGCTGCTTCTTTTGCTGCCGCGTTCACGTCGCGGGCACTTTGACTGGCCCCTGAAATCTTATTGGCCATGGCTTCCATAGCAGCGTTAGTTTCCTCCAGAGCAGCCGCTTGACTGGTTGCCCTTTGAGACAGTTTTTGAGCGCCGTTTGAAATTTCTTCCGTCTCCGCAACCATTGTGGCGCTCGATGCTTTGATGTCGCGGACGAGTGAGGTCAATCGTTCCATGGTCGTGTTGAAAGACGATTGCACAATCTCGAAATTCGCGTCAAACGTCCCTGTCATACGGACCGATAAATCCCCGTCCGCCAGCTTTTGCAGGCCTGCACTTAACTGTTCAACTGCTTGTTTGCGAGCGGTGATATCGGTGGCGTATTTCACCACTTTGACTGGCTTTCCTTCGGTGTCGAGAATGGCGTTATAAGAGGCTTGAATCCAGACTTCCTTATTGCCTTTGCCGATCCGCAAAAACTCGTCACTATGATACTCACCGCGTCCCAAGCTTTTCCAAAATGCTGTGTATTCAGGGCTATTCACCACATCCTTTGGAACGAACATGGAGTGATGTTTTCCTTCAATCTCCGCAAGATCGTAGCCCATTGCACTCAGGAAATTCTCGTTCGCGCTTACAATTTTTCCATCGAGCTCAAATTCGATAACGGCCTGGGCTTTGGAAATAGCCTCGATCTGGCCCTGATAGTCTGCTGCCGCTTCGAGAAGCACCTTGGATGCATTATCCAACATGCGCACTTTTTCCAATCCTGCATGAAATACCTGAACGGTTCGGCTCATTTCCCCAATTTCGTCGCCACGATCGGTTCCTGAAATTTCAACATCCAAGTTGTCCTCCGATAGGGCTTGCATAACCGCAGATAGCTTCAAGATCGGCTTTTCAATTGACCGCCCGATAATCATTGAAAACGCAAGGGCCGCCAATGTGGAGATAACGACTGCGGAGAAAAACTCTATAACGAAGTAAGACCACTCCGTATGAATTGCATTTTGCAGCATCGTCAGCTCTTCACTTAGGTCATGATGCCGTTCCGACAGCAATGTCCCAGCACTTGAGTGGGCCGCGCGCGCAGCTTCGATTTGTTTTGCGAGGTCCGGTGAGGGGGAGGCCAGTTTGGCAGGGTTACTGCTTATGGACACTGCCCGATCCTTGAAAGTTCTAACCGCTGATTTAATTTCAACCGAGCTATCCCAGCTTTCCTCCAGATCGCCGAGCGCATTGATGCTGTCTTTTAGGTTCGAAACCGCACCGGAATTTGAATCAACCAAAGCCGAGAGAATACTCAGAATCAGCGCGTCACTTGCAGCTTCAAGTTTGACCAGCTTTTCAAGTTCGATGATGTCGAGCTGCTCTTTGCTCATCAAAGTGTCGATTTTCGACTTCTCAATGAGAAAGATGGACGAGATAGCAATCATGCTCACAACCAAAATTGCGGCGATTGATAGAATCTTGCTACGCAATTTTACATTCTGCAAGGAGGGCATTTTGGCCATGGCGCATTGTCCAATGATTTTGTGTCTATTGTGATCCCCTAACTGACTGGCTTTAAGAATGCGTAAAGCGCCGCGCAGTTTTGAAAATAATACGAGGCAAATTGAAAAGCCTTATGTTTGTTCGACATAAGTTGGCGGGACATCCGTGCCGGACGCTGCTAGAATTTCCAAAAACCAGCACAACGGCGCAATGCCGATCAAACATTGGGAGCATCGCATGGGTATTCGTAAAACAGACGGTCGCGGGCAGCTTTATGGCTCGATCTTGGATACGATCGGGAACACGCCTGTTATCAAGATCAACCGGATCGCACCTGATGGTGTGAATGTTTACGTCAAATTCGAGGCCTTTAATCCCGCCGGATCGGTCAAGGACCGTCTTGCGCTCAATATCATCGAAGCCGCAGAGCGTGAGGGTCGCCTCAAGCCCGGTCAAACCGTGGTGGAGGCCACATCTGGCAATACGGGCATCGGTCTTGCCATGGTTTGTGCGGCCAAAGGCTATCCGTTGGTCATCACAATGGCAGAAAGCTTCTCTATTGAGCGGCGTCGATTGATGCGGTTTTTAGGGGCCAAGGTGGTTTTGACACCAAAAGCGCTCAAAGGGTTCGGAATGTACTCCAAGGCCAAGGAGTTGGCGGAGGCGAATGGCTGGTTCCTGGCCAGTCAGTTTGAAACGCCTGACAACGCGAATATGCATGAAAACACGACAGCGCGGGAAATTCTGGCGGATTTCGGGGATCAAGCGCTCGACTATTGGGTGACCGGCTATGGCACAGGCGGGACGGTCTCTGGCGTTGGGCGTGTGCTCAAAAAGGAAAGCCCTCAGACCAAGATTATCCTGACTGAGCCGGATACGGCCGCGATCCTTGCCTCGGGCTATGTGAACACCCGCAATGAGGCCAACCAGCCCACGGAAAGCCATCCGGATTTCGCGCCCCATCCCATTCAGGGCTGGACGCCGGATTTCATTCCTTTTGTGCTGCAAGAGGCTATGGATGGTGATTACTACGACCAGCTTTTGCCCGTGAAGGGTGCTGACGGGATCGCTTGGTCTCGACGTCTGGCGGCTGAAGAGGGGATTTTTACGGGCATCTCGGGAGGGTCGACGTTTGCGATTGCCATGGAGCTTGCACCAACAGTGCCCAAGGGCTCCAACATTCTCGTCATGCTGCCCGATACGGGTGAGCGCTACCTTTCAACCCCGCTCTTTGAAGGGATTGTAGAGGAGATGTCAGAGGAGGAAATGGCGATTTCCCAGTCCACGCCCTATGGACAGATGGCGGCTGAATAAACAGGTGAGATACGCGGGGGTAGGCGTCACGATCAGCCTATCGCCCGTGCCTCAAAGAGCAGCCTTTTGAGCCGCAACATTCTCAGCCACCAGAGCCTTATAGAGATGGCGTATGCGGGTCATAATCGGGCGTTGCCCGTTTCCAATGGGCTTCCCGTCAATCTCCGCCACAGGCGTTTGAGCCCCAAAGGTTCCGGTCAGGAACGCCTCATCCGCGCCGTAAGCCTCATAAAGCGAATAGTTCTTTTCAAACACCGGAATGTCATTGGCGCGGCAAAGATCGATCACCTTTTGGCGGGTCACCCCGTTCATGCAGTAATCCCCGGTGGAGGTCCAAACCTCGCCGCGCCGCACGATGAAAAAGTTGCAGGCGTTGGTGGTGTTCACAAAGCCATGGGGGTCCAACATCAGCCCTTCATCGGCTCCGGCCTGTTCGGCCTGAAGACAGGCAATTACACAATTGAGCTTGGAGTGGCTGTTAAACTTGGCATCTTGAGACATGGGCAAACCACGCACCTGAGGCACTGTAGCCAGCCGAATACCAGCGCTTTGCAAAGAGTCCACCGGCTTTGAATGCTCGACAATCGCCACAACACTAGGCCCCCATTTTGAGAGCGCGGGATGCTGGAAGGGCTTGGCCTTCTTCCCACGGGTCACCATCAAACGACAATGTGCATCGCCAGTCATGCCATTGGCTGCAGCCACATCGTTCAAAATCTTACGCACATCCTCCGCCCCCATGCCAAGATCAATAGAGACTGACTTTAAGGAGTTGAAAAGACGATCCATATGCTCGTCAAAAAACGCCCAAATGCCATCATAAAACCGCAAGCCTTCCCACATGCCATCGCCCAGCATAAACCCGCTGTCATAAACCGACACTTTGGCCGCATCCTTGTGAACAATCTCTCCGTTCACATAGATCAGAATATCATCATTGCGCGCATCTTCTTGAGCATCATGGGTCGAGTGGCTGTCGGTTGGTGTCATGTGATGGGTCCAA
>CAZXRG010000184.1:0-5939 GCA_964642935.1 uncultured Rhodobacterales bacterium
ATCTCTTCCATATAATTGGGCGCGGAGCCTTCCAAACAGGCATGAACCGCCAAATCAGCAGAGATTGAGGCCTCCACAGTGCGGGAACTGTCCGACTCAACCCCCATTTCCCAACGAATATCCGCTTTATCAAGCGCGCCCTGAACCGGACCGCGAAACAAGCAGGCATACTCAAAGGCCAGCCTTAGGGGACGTTGACGCCAAGCACTGCCACCGGGCGCTCCAACCCAAACGAGCCTTGCATTGTCCAAGGTCTCACCACCCTCACCCAGTTGAGCCTCCGTGGTCAGGATCAAATCCAACTCACCACGTGCAAACTGTTCCTTCAAGTTCGCCGTATAGGACGAATAAAGCTGCACTTTCACCTTGGGATAATCCGCAGCCATGCGTTGAAGGACGTTGGGTATATGGGGATAGACAATATCATGGGGCACCCCAAAACGGACCTCCCCTTCAAAGTCCTGTTTGGTCATCAACCCCCAAACCTCATCATTCAAACTCAGCATACGGCGGCCATAGCCCAAGAGCTGTTCGCCGTGACTTGTAAGAACGAGCGAGCGGCCAACACGGGCGTATAAGGATTGCCCCAAAGCCTCTTCCAAACGCTTGAGCTGCATGGAGACCGCAGATTGTGTCAGGTGCAACATAGCAGCCGCTTTGGTCACCCCCCCACATTCAGCAACGGTCACAAAGGCTCTGACTGCAGTTAAGTCCAGATTTCTCGCCATATCACACCTCTTGATGAATACCGTCATGATCATTCATTTTACTGATAGCAGAAGCCCTGCTATTCATCAAGCCATGGAATGAATTGAAGAATTATATAACGCATTAAAATGGAGGCTATCATGATCCGTTATGTATCAAATGGCGATTACGCCCGCAGAATTCAGACAATCAGACCCGTTTCGTCTGTGCTGTCGTGGATTGTGAACCTTGATGCGAAGTATCGTGAGCGTAACGCTCTGTCCAAGCTGACCGATGCGCAATTGCGAGATATCGGGCTCAACCGGATGGATGTGGCCAAGGAAATTGACGCTCCGTTTTGGGATCCGCCTACTCAGCTGCGTTGATCTGATCGATCAGCTCCAAAACCAGCGGACCAATATGGGCGACAACTTTTGCGACCCCTTCCTTGTTGGGATGCAATCCATCGGACTGCATAAGCGCACCAATTGCGGCGAGGTCACCGGCCTCGCCGATGCCTTGAAGGAAGTTGCGATAGTAGATGGCGTCGTATTGGTCTGCCAAATCCACATATATCGCATCAAAAGCCTGCTTATAGTCAGCCCCGTAGTTCTGCGGGGCTGGCATTCCGGCCAACAGCGACGGCAAGTCCCGCTCAGCAATAATCGACATAATACCATCAAGGTTTTTGCGAGCCGCCTCTGGTGGCAATCCACGTAAGAGATCATTGGCACCAAGTTCCACAATCACCCCGTCAATCTCAGGGGTTAAAGCCCAGTCGATCCGCGCAAGCCCGCCAGCGGTTGTCTCCCCAGAGACGCCCGCATTGAGCACCTCTACATCCGCACCTTGCGCCAAAAGCCACGCTTCAAGCTGGGCTGGAAACCCCTCGTCCTGAGGCAACCCATAGCCAGCCGTCAGACTATCTCCAAAGGCCGCAATCTGCACAGTTTGCGAAAATCCGGCCGTAGTGCCGAAAATGCTAAGAAAGCTCGCAATGATTAACTTGTTCCTGATCATACCAACACCATATGGAGGATATGATCTGAGGTTCAAGGACAGCTTACGCTTATGACCGACTTTGCCTACCGACTTGAAGACGTACATCTGTCACTGAACGCGGCATCCGGACCAATCCATATTCTCAAAGGGATTACGCTCGACTTGGACGCTGGATCATCAGTGGGTCTCATCGGACCGTCAGGATCAGGCAAATCCTCTCTTTTGATGCTTATGGGTGGGTTGGAGCGCGCGACGGCAGGCCGGATCATCGCAGCGGACACCGACATCACAGACCTCAATGAAGACCAATTAGCGCAGTTTCGTCGCAACAAGATGGGCGTTGTTTTCCAGTCCTTCCATCTTATCCCGACCATGACCGCCCTTGAAAACGTCGCCACGCCTTTGGAACTGGCCGGAGATGCGGACGCTTTCGATAAAGCAGCCACGCAATTGGATCAGGTTGGATTAGGTCATCGCCATGGCCATTACCCGTCCCAATTGTCAGGTGGTGAGCAACAACGCGTCGCCTTGGCGCGCGCGACGGTCACCAAGCCCAAGATTCTATTGGCGGATGAACCAACCGGAAACCTTGATGGCACGACCGGCGACGAGATCATCACACATCTCTTCGAGCTACAGAAGCAACACGGATCAACCTTGATCTTGGTCACCCACTCCAAGTCACTGGCCGAGCAATGCGACCGCGTCATCCGACTTCGCGATGGCACTGTGGAGGAGGTATGAGCCCTGCCTTTTCCATCGCCTTGCGCGACATGCGCGGCGGACTTGGCAACTTTCGCATATTCCTGTTGTGTCTGGCCTTGGGGGTCGCTGCAATTGCGGCCGTCAGTTCGGTTCGAAAAGCGGTCACTGAAGGCCTGAACTCCCAAGCCTCCGCAATATTGGGCGGTGATGCGGAAATGACGTTCACCTACCGCTTCGCCTCAGAGGCCGAGCGAAGCTGGATGAACACAATAGCTCAAGAGACCTCAGAAATTGTCGATTTCCGCTCCATGGCAGTCATCACAAAAGACGGGCGCGACGAAAGAGGGTTGGTTCAGGTCAAGGGTGTTACACAATCTTACCCTTTATATGGAAATGTGACACTAGAGCCCGCAATCAGCTTGCAAGACGCCTTAAGCGGCGACGTCCCCGGAGCCGTAACCGAGCAAATATTTGCGGATAGATACGGGCTCGACATCGGTGATACATTCCGTCTGGGCGAAAACGAGTTCCGTCTTTCAGCAATCCTGATCAGAGAACCCGATACAACGGGCGCCGGTTTCTCCTTTGGACCACGCGTGATCGTAAATCTCTCCGCATTGGACGGCTCGGGCCTGCTGGCCGCAGGCACGCTTTTTAACTCCCAATACCGCCTCAAACTCCCGCCAGAGACAGGGCTAAACCGCCTTAAGGAAGACGCAGAAACCAAGTTCCGTGACGACGGCATGCGTTGGAGAGATCGGCGCAACGGAGCGCCGGGCCTCACCCGATTTGTCGAGCGCACAGGCGGCTTTCTGGTCTTGGTCGGACTTGCAGGGTTGGCCGTTGGCGGGATTGGCATCTCTGCGGCCATCCGATCCTACCTCGACAAAAAGATCGAAACCATTGCGACCCTAAAAACTCTGGGAGCTACGGGGCGAACCATATTTGCGATCTATTTCTTACAAATCGGAGCGCTTTCAGTGCTCGGCATTGCCATCGGCCTCACATTAGGCGCAGCCGTCCCATTGCTCTTGGGGCCGCTATTGTCAGACATCTTGCCAGTCCCCGCCCTGTTCAAAGTCTACGCCAGCCCGCTTTTAGAGGCGGCGGCATATGGCATATTCACCGCTTTGATCTTCACGATTTGGCCTTTAGCACGGGTTCTCGACATTCGCGCAGGCGGCTTGTTCCGCGATGCGGCCTCTCCAGAAAACACGCGACCAAAATGGCGCTACATCATCATCACCGCAGGCCTCACAATCGCTCTGGTGGGACTGGCGGCCTATCTTTCTGAGGCCATTTTTCTGACGATCTGGTCAGCCGTCGGGATACTCGCCTCTCTAGGCATCCTTGCGATCTCTGCCTATGGCGCGCGAAAACTGGCACAGCGCTTGAGCCGCGCCAAAATCACCCAAGGACGCTCGGCCTTGCGCTTGGCACTCGGTTCGGTTGGCGGGCAAAGCGGGGAGACCAGCTCCGTTGTGCTCTCCCTCGGTCTTGGCCTCACCGTTCTGGCCACGGTCGGGCAGATTGACGCCAATATGCGCAACCTGATTGAATTGGACCTACCGGAAATCGCCCCGTCCTACTTTGTAGTCGATATCCAAAACAATCAGCTCGATGAATTCTTGGATAAGGCAACTACCAACGAGGGTGTCACGAAAGTCGACACGGCTGCCATGCTGCGCGGTGTCATCACTCGCATAAATGATGTGCCCGCGCGCGAATATTCCGGTTCACATTGGACGCTGCGAGGAGATCGCGGCGTGTCTTACGGAGATACCCCGCCTGATGGGATCGAAATTACCGAGGGCACATGGTGGGACGAGGATTATACCGGACCACCCCTCATCTCCTTTGCCGAAGAGGAAGGTCGAGAGTTGGGCCTCAAGCTCGGTGATAAGCTAACCCTCAACATTCTAGGGCGCGACATCGTCGCGGAAATTGCCAATTTTCGCGTGGTCGACTTTGGCACAATGGGCATCAATTTCATAATGATCGTGAATGAAGCCGCTTTAAAAGGAGCGCCCCACAGCCATATCGCCACGCTCTATGCGGAGGAAGAAAACGAAGCCCAACTGTTGCGAGATCTCTCCACCACCTTCCCCAATATCACCGCTGTTAGAACCCGAGACGCGATCGCAAGGGTCGCCGATACCCTGAAAGCACTGGCCTCGGCGACCAGTTGGGGCGCGGGCGTGACACTTCTCACCGGCTTTATTGTCCTTATCGGAGCAGCAGCGGCAGGCGAAAAACGCCGGGAATTTGAAGCGGCTGTCCTCAAAACACTCGGCGCATCCCGTGCAAAAATATTGACCAGCTTCGCAATCCGTTCAGCCATCCTTGGCGCGACCGCCGGAATCGTCGCCATCTCAGCAGGCGCATTGGCCGCTTGGTGCATCATGACATTCGTTATGGAGGCAGATTTCCTGTTCGAACCCATATCTGCATTCCTGATTGTAGGCTCTGGTGCCTTAGCCAGCCTTCTGGCCGGTCTGGCGTTCGCCATCCGCCCTCTTTCGGTCAGCCCATCCCGTATTTTGCGTGCAAAAGAGTAACAAGCCTACATATCGCGTTGAATTTGAGGTATTTCGGCCCGAAACCTCTTGAAAACGAGCCAAATAGAACCAATATTGACAGGTAATCGCTCCGACTGAATGGGTGGAGCTCGTTTTAATTTTATGGAGGCTTTAATGGCTCAATATGAAACCGTGCGCAGAGCGGGTGCCGGTGCCCGGACCGCTCAGATCGATGAGGGTCTTCGCGCACATATGTCTCGCGTATACGGTCTCATGTCCTTTGGCATGGTTGTCACAGGTCTTGTGGCATACGTCATCGGAATGGATCTGAACGCTTTGATGAACGGTCAAGCCACGCGGGTCGTACCTGCTGAATTGCTCCAGACAATGTATAGCGGAATGTTCCGCTTTGTGATCATGTTCGCGCCTCTCGCGGTTGTCTTCATGTTCGGCGCGGCCCTGAACCGGCTTTCCGAAAATGCGGCACGCGGTATTTTCGTGCTGTTCTCCGCACTCATGGGTCTTTCACTGGCGTCGATCTTCGCGATTTATACAGGCGTTTCCATCGCCCAGACATTCTTTGTCACAGCGATTGCTTTCCTGAGCCTTTCGCTCTGGGGATACACAACCAAGAAAGACATCTCCGCATGGGGTTCATTCTTGATCATGGGTGTCATTGGACTGATTGTTGCGATGATCGTAAATTGGTTCCTTCAGTCTGAAGCTGTGATGTTCGCGATCTCAGCACTCGGTGTTTTGATCTTCGCGGGTCTAACAGCTTATGACACGCAGAACATCAAGAACACATATATCGCCATGGCCTCAAACGGTCAGTCCGAGTGGTTGGGCAAAGCGGCCATCATGGGTGCATTGAGCCTCTACCTCGACTTCCTGAACATGTTCCAGTTCCTGCTGATGTTCATGGGCAGCCAAGAGTAATCTTGACGTCATAACAGACTAAGAAAGCCCGGTTTTAGCCGGGCTTTTTTTATGGGATATCGCGTTCCATCAAGACGCTTGGGAATT
>CAZXRG010000185.1:0-5935 GCA_964642935.1 uncultured Rhodobacterales bacterium
CGGGTGATGATTTTGGAGTTTCATCCCAAGGTTTACGGTGAGACCAATGTGAACGCGATTATCGGGATGCTGGCCACAAAGGGGCTTTATGTGGTGCCTTTGGACAAGCCCTCGACCGTGCGCACCTTCACGCGTCATGTGGCTGCGGAGGCGCCTAAGGCGGTGGCCTTTCCCAAGCCGGATTTGAGCCATCTTGAGGATAAGCCTTGGGATGCCGAGAATGCGCGGTTCCTGATCACGACCTGTATGAAGGACGAGGGGCCGTTTATTGTGGAATGGGTGGCGTGGCATCGGGCCATTGGCATTCAGGATATTGTTGTTTTTACCAATGATTGCTCTGACGGGACCACCGAGATTTTGGATCGGTTGGAGGAATTGGGGCATATCCGCCATCTCCCCAATCCGGCTTTGGCCACGGGTGACACGCGGTTTCAGCCGATCGCTTTGGGGTATACCTCGCATTTGCCGCAATTTGAGCGGGCGGATTTTTACATTTCGATGGATGTGGATGAGTTCATTAATATTCGCGCGGGCTTGGGGCAGATGGCCGATCTGCTCAAGGCGGCTGGTGAGTTTGACGCGCTGTCCATGAGCGAGTTGAACCATGGCTCCAACTTCCAAGAAGCGTTTGAGCCTGGCCTCATGCTGGAGCAATTCCCCCGCCATCAGCGCGAGGGGCCCGGAAAGTGGCGCTCGCGCCGTGGTGTGAAGACGATTGTGCGGGTGGGTGAGAAGCTCAAGCATATCCGCAATCACCGCCCTGATCTTCGCCATGATGCGGGGGAGGTGACCTGGCTCGATGGTTCGGGTAAGGCGCTGGCTTCGCTTCACGCGGATGATACGGAGAACGGGGTTGATGTGCGCGGGACCTATGAGCTGGTGTCGCTTGATCATTATGCGCTGCGCTCTGTGGGGTCCTTTCTGATCAAAATGGCCCGAGGTGATGTGGTGGTGGAAGGCAAATCCGTGTCGCGGCGCTATTGGCGCCAGCGGGATCGCGACAGTGATCTGACCTCGACATTCGAGCGTCAATGGCCTGCGTTTAAGGCGGAGTATGATGCTTTGATGGGAGATGCGCCTTTGGCTCAGTTGCATGAACAAAGTTGTGAATGGCACAAGAAGCGAATTGCGGAACTCTGGAATTTACCGGATTTCGCCGCCCGTCGTGAATGGATCGAGGCCGAGATTTGGGGCCCCAAGCGCGAACAGGCGGCCCAATCATGAGCGGTCTTCCAAGAATAGCCTCGCTTTGGATTGGGGGGCGGTTGTCATGGCTTGAGCAGCTCTGTCTGGTCTCCTTCGTGGATGCGGGCCATGAGACGACGCTTTATAGCTATGCGCCCATCGACAATATCCCGCGCGGTGTGAAGGCGGCGGATGCGGAGGAGATTTTTCCGTCCGAGCCCATGTATCGTCATGCCCGCACCGGAAGCCCTGCGATCCATGCGGATTTGTTCCGGCTCAACCTCCTGAAAAAGACCGACCAGATTTGGGTTGATGCGGATATGTATTGCTATCGGCCCTTTGATTTTGCCTCGCCTTATGTGTTTGGCTGGGAGAAGCCGGGGCTGGTGTGTAATGCGGTTTTGGGCCTGCCGTCTGATGCGGCGTCGCTCAACGGGATGCTTGAGTTTTTCAAGGATGAATACGCCATTGCCCCTTGGCTCAAGCCTTGGCAGCAGCGCGAGTTAGAAGAAGATCGGGATGCGGGCAATCCGGTCCATATGACCTCGCAAAACTGGGGCTTTACGGGGCCGGGTGCCGTCACGCATTTCCTGCAGACCACGGGGGATATCGAGCACGCTCGCCCTGAGATGGCGTTCTATCCGATCTCTTTCAAGCACCGAAACCATATGATCATGTCCAAGTTCGACGTTGAAAGCGAGCTGGGGGAGAATTGTTACGGGGTGCATTTCTGGGCGCGGCGTATGAAGCCGCGTTTGGAGGAGAAAGAGGGCGGAACCCCGCGCCGTGGCAGTTTCATGGCCCGTTTGATCGAGAAGCATCAGATTGATACGGATGCGGCCCCGATCCCGCGCAAGGTTAAGGTGGATCAGGGCGCTGCCAATGATCCTGAGTTGCGCGCCGCGATTGCTTTGGAGTTTCTCAAAGGCAATGCCTCGGCCGATCAATTGGCGCGAAAGCACAATGTGGAGCCCAAGTTCGTCAAAGAGAGTGCGGAGTTGTTGGAGAAACGTGCGTCCAAGCTGTTTTCCTGAGCCGCTATTTGCGACGTTCATGTCGTATCTGGGGGAGAGCGGGATATTTGAGGGCGTTTAAATTGCCCCCATGACGGACCAAAATCTCAAGACCAAAGGCCTAAGCCCCGCGCAATCCGAGCAATATTGGCGGGATGGCTATCTGTTTCCCATTGATGTGCTATCCCCTGAGGAAGCGGCTGAGTATCGGCGCACACTTGAGGAGATGGAGCGGGATTATCTGGATGCGGGTCTGCCCCGTGCGCTTAATCTTTATCGGCGGGTCAATTCCCATGTGGTCATGCCCATGGCCGCCAAACTGGCCCGCGATCCGCGCATTTTGGATGCGGTGGAAAGCGTTCTTGGCCCTGATCTTCTGGTCTGGTCTGCGGAGTTTTTCATTAAAGAGCCCAACACCCGCCAGATTGTGGGGATGCATCAGGACCTCACCTATTGGGGGATGGGGGAGACGCCTGATCAGGTGACCGCTTGGGTGGCTCTCTCGCCCGCGACCGCGCAGTCGGGCTGTATGGATTTTGTCAAAGGCAGCCATGAGAACCCGATCCTGCCCCATAATGATACATTTTCCGACAATAACCTGCTGTCGCGTGGTCAGGAGATTGCCGTGGATGTGGCGGAGGCGGATAAGGTCTCCATCGCGCTTCAACCCGGGCAAATGTCGCTTCATCACGGGCTGACCATTCATGGCTCTGGCCCCAATCAATCGGATGATCGTCGCATCGGCTTTGCCATTCGCTTCCTCAATCCCAAAGTTCGCCAGCAGGTGGCCGATAAGGATTATGCGATGCTGGTGCGCGGGCAGGACAACACCGGAAATTTCAATTTTATCGAGCCACCAGAGGCGCTGTTCTCAGAGGCCTCTTTGGCGCTTTATGAGGAAATCCGCGCTGCCCAAGCAAAGGCTTTGGCGCAAGGTGCCGAAAATGAACTCTCATACGCGAGCCCGACGGATTAGATATGGACAAGGTCAGTTTCACCCAGATGAAAGACGGCACCAAGGCCGAATACGCGTTTCTGACCGAAAAGGAGACGGAGTATGCCAATGGCACGGCGGATCGTCTGCTCAAAGCGCTGGTTGATCTGGATGAGAGCCTGTCTGGCTATCAGGTCACCCGCCTTGGCCACTCTGTGCAATCGGCCACGCGGGCGTGGCGGGACGGGGCGGATATCGACTGGGTCGTGGCGGCACTCCTCCATGACATTGGCGATATATTTGCGCCCCATAATCACGATGAATACGCCGCGACCATTCTCAAACCCTTCATCCGCGAGCAATGTCGCTGGGTGGTCGAAGTTCATGGCGAGTTCCAGATGATCTATTACGGGCACCATGTGGGGGCCAATCCTAACAAGCGGGACCGCCATGAGGGGCATCCATTCTATAACGATTGCGCGCAGTTTTGCGAGTTATGGGATCAGGCCAGTTTTGATCCGGATTATGATGCTCTGCCGCTGGATTTCTTTGTGCCCATGGTGCGGGAGGTTTTTGCCCGTCCGCCCTATGATCCAAGCGTGCTAGAGGCCGCGCCCCAGCCCCTTGTGGTTAAAGAAGAGGCACTTAAACGGGCCTAAATCGACAATCGGTTCCATTTTATGGAACTTATTTGGCGGTCATTCGCCTGCAAATGCCCCGTTTTTAGAGCGTTTTGGTGGATTGAGCCGCATTTATGGGACTTCCATTAACATTTTTATGGCTGAGCCTGTGTTTTGCTCCGCCTAACCCCTCGTAAGCCGTGTTGCGAATCCCTTTGGAGTTCGCTTTAGTGCGTGCAGTGCAAAACAACTGCACGAAAGACGCCACTACGCAGACGGGGAGATCGGCTTGCAGCCATATACGAAGGACAACGCATTTGTAGCGTTTGACCGTGTGCAGAAGAGTTACGACGGAGAAATTCTGGTCGTTAAAGATCTGAACCTGTTTGTTGGGAAGGGCGAGTTTCTGACGATGCTTGGGCCTTCGGGCTCTGGCAAAACCACCTGCCTGATGATGCTCGCCGGATTTGAGACCGCCACCCATGGCGATATTCTTCTGGATGGTCAGCCGATCAACAATATCCCGCCCCATAAGCGCGGGATTGGGATGGTGTTTCAGAATTACGCTCTGTTTCCGCATATGACCGTGGGGGAGAACCTCTCCTTTCCTCTGGAAGTGCGCAAAATGGGCAAGTCCGAGCGGGATGCGAAGGTCAAACGCGCTCTTGATATGGTTCAGATGGGCGATTTTGCAGGGCGTCGGCCGTCGCAATTGTCCGGTGGTCAGCAACAGCGTATCGCTTTGGCGCGGGCTTTGGTGTTTGACGCTGAACTGGTGCTCATGGACGAGCCTTTGGGGGCTTTGGACAAGCAACTGCGCGAACACATGCAATATGAGATCAAGCACATCCACGAGAACCTAGGCATCACGGTGGTTTATGTGACCCATGACCAGTCCGAGGCTCTGACCATGTCGGACCGGATTGCTGTTTTTGAGGACGGTCGCATCCAGCAATTGGCCCCGCCGGAGGATCTTTACGAGCGGCCTGATAATGCGTTCGTGGCGCAATTTATCGGTGAAAACAATCGCTTGAACGGGAAAGTGACCAATTTGACCGGCGATGTGGCCACCGTTGATCTGGGCGCTCTGACGGTTCAGGCCAAGGCTGTGAATTGTGGGCCAGTGGGCTCCAACACGATGCTGTCGATCCGCCCTGAGCGGGTGTTTGTCGGGGATGCAGGCGCAAACCAGACGCAAGCGCTGGTCAAAGAGTTGATCTATTTGGGCGATCACATCCGCTGCCGCATGTCGGTGGCTGGGAATGATGATTTCATCGTGAAAGTGCCAAATTCAAGCGGCCACAGGCATTTGGTGGTGGGAGAGACCGCCACTGTGAGCTGGCAAACGGACGATTGCCGCGCGTTAGACGCGGGCTAACTAGGGATGACTGCGCCATTTGGCGCGGTATGAGCACGTCTCTGTCGGGGAACCGGCACGGGATCAAGGGTCACCGCGACCTGACCCTCATGCGGTGATTTGGGAAACTTAAACGGGTTCAACAAGGGAGAAGCTTTATGAAGCTTTCAACAACACTTATCGGGAGCGTCAGTGCACTTGCAATGACTGCGACTGTGGCAACAGCTCAGGATATGACCATCGTATCTTGGGGTGGCGCTTACTCTGCATCTCAGCAGAACGCTTACCATGACCCATATATGGCCGCTAACCCGGGCGTAAACATCATCAACGACGAAAGCTCGGCGGAAGCTGTGGCGAAGCTTCGTGCGATGAACGAAGCGGGCAACATCACTTGGGATGTTGTGGATGTGGTTGCATCTGATGCGATCCGTCTTTGTGACGAGGGCCTTGCTCTTGAGATCGATGCGGACACGCAATTGGCTGACGGCGACGATGGCTCCAAAGCCTCCGCTGACTTTGGCGATTTGTTGGTCTCCGACTGCTTTATCCCGCAGATTGTGTACTCCACAACATTCGGCTACCGCACAGACCTTGTTGGCAGCACAGCTCCAACAAATGTTTGCGCCGTATTTGACACAGAGGCCTATCCTGGCAAGCGCTCCCTTGAGAAGCGCCCTATCAACAACATGGAATGGGCTCTGATCTGTGACGGTGTTGCTAAGGACGACGTTTACAACGTTCTTGAGACCGAAGAAGGTCAGGCGCAGGCATTTGCCAAGCTGGACACTATCAAAGACGACGTCATCTGGTGGTCTGCGGGTGC
>CAZXRG010000186.1:0-5932 GCA_964642935.1 uncultured Rhodobacterales bacterium
TTAAAACGAAAAGCCAGCGCCAACGCTGAGGGAGTTTGTGATGATCCCCGTGGACAGGTTACCGCCGCCGTTGAGGTCTACATCCAGATCAATGACATTCATCTGATACTGACCAAAGACCGACCAGTTCTCATTGACCTCAATTTCAACGCCACCCTGAAACTGGGCGACGATGCCGCCGTATTGATACTCGGTGGTTGAAGCGCCGGTGGGGCTTGTCTGGATGTCCACGCCCGGCACGGTCACGCCAACGCCACCTGCCACAAACGGGGTCCAGCTTTTGCCCGTGGGAAAGCGTCTGCGCGCGTTCACTGTGACGGTGTTAATCCCGTCATCAAATTCCAGCACCGAAAAGCCCGATGCTGTGAGCGCGTCATTGTCGGCTGTGGCTTGAAGACGTGTGAAATCGAGCGAGTATCCGGTGGTGTCGCTTTGCCACCAGGTCCCTCTCACCCCGAAATTCGGAGGCAAGTTACTCTCGCCAGCAGTCCACCCGCTATCAAAATCAAAAGAGCCAACACCGCTTGGATCACTTCCAGTCACGCGGGAGGAGGGCGCATCAAACAGCCCACCATAGACGGACAGCTGAAATTCATCAGCTGTGGCCGGCCCTACAAGCAGCAGAGCCAGGGCGGTTGTCGCCAGTTTTTCCGTCACATAAGCCATTCGTTTCCCAGACCGAACAGTACAGTGTTACGACACTTAATCCCATTTTCCCAATTGGCGCAGAGATTCGCCGAGCGCAATTCCCGCGCTCATAGCGACATTCATCGACCGACCACCACCTGGCATCGGCAATAAAATCGTCTCATCCGCTTTTTCTGCAACAGGTGTGGGCACGCCGGCCGACTCGCGACCAACTAAGAGAATATCATCACTTTTGAAGTTAAAATTCCACAAACTCGAGGTTGCTTTGGTTGTCAGTAAAACGATTCGCGGCTTGGCGTGGCATTTCAGGAACGCTTCCCAGTCGTCATGGCGCGAAATATCGGCGATATCCGCGTAATCCATGGCAGATCGGCGCAAAGCCTTGACAGAAAACGGGAATCCACAGGGCTCGATCACGTCCAAAGGCACCCCGAAACAGGCGCAGGTCCTGATCATTGCCCCCAAATTTTGCGCAATATCCGGTTGATAGGCCGCTAATCGCATGAATTTATCCCTTTTTAATCACCTGCGGCGCAAAGTCGTCTGGACCAGCTTGACCTGTCAGTATATTCGCCTACCTCAACGTCGCTTGTGCGTTCAACTTAGATTCAAAGAACCGCCCACTTCTAGGGCCAGACTTTAACGGAGGACCCCTTGTCCAACGATGAAGACCCCGGCAACCGCCGAGATTTCCTTTACGTCGCAACCGCTGCCACTGGCGCTGTTACAGCCGGTGCTGCCATTTGGCCATTGGTCAATCAGATGAACCCCTCCGCGGATGTTCAGGCACTGTCCTCCATTGAGGTGGATGTAGGCGACATTGAGCCCGGAACACAGATTACGGTGAAATGGCTGGGTAAGCCCGTCTTCATCCGTCGTCGTACGCAAGAAGAGATTGAGGCGGCCCGTTCCGTTGAGATCTCTGAGTTGCCCGATCAAGGTGCTGAAAACGCAAACCTCAAAGATGCCGACGCGGATGACGCGAACCGCACTTTGGATGAAGCCGGCGAATGGCTGGTGATGATGGGTGTATGTACGCACCTTGGTTGTGTGCCTTTGGGTGACGCTGGTGACTTTGGTGGCTGGTTCTGCCCCTGTCACGGTTCGCACTACGACACCGCTGGTCGTATCCGGAAGGGCCCTGCCCCGTTGAACCTGCCGGTTCCGGTCGCATCCTTCATTTCCGACTCTGTCATTAAACTAGGTTAAGGGAGAAACACTCATGGCTGGTATCCCGCACGACCATTACGAGCCCAAAACAGGCTTCGAGAAGTGGATGCACTCTCGTCTGCCGGTTATTGGACTGCTCTATGACACTCTGATGATCCCCACGCCCAAAAACCTGAACTGGATGTGGATCTGGGGCATCGTTCTGACATTCTGTCTGGCGCTTCAGATCATCACCGGTATCGTTCTGGTGATGCATTACACCCCGCATGTGGATCAGGCGTTTGCCTCGATCGAGCATATCATGCGTGATGTGAACGGCGGCTGGGCGATCCGGTATCTGCATATGAACGGAGCCTCGCTCTTCTTCATTGCGGTGTATGCCCATATGTTCCGAGGTCTTTACTACGGGTCTTATAAGGCCCCTCGCGAGATCACTTGGATCATCGGTATGTTGATCTATCTGGCAATGATGGCCACTGGTTTCCTCGGCTACGTTCTTCCATGGGGGCAGATGTCCTTCTGGGGTGCGACCGTGATTACCGGCCTGTTTGGCGCGATCCCGGGCATTGGTGAGCCTATTCAGACCTGGCTCCTTGGTGGACCTGCGGTGGATAACGCCACTTTGAACCGTTTCTTCTCGCTTCACTACCTGCTGCCGTTCGTGATTGCCGGTCTTGTGATCGTCCATATTTGGGCCTTCCATACGACAGGTAACAACAACCCGACAGGTGTTGAGGTGCGTCGCGGATCAAAAGAAGAGGCTGCAAAGGACACGCTTCCGTTCTGGCCTTACTTCGTGATCAAAGACCTGTTCGCGCTTGTGGTGATCCTTGTGATCTTTGCCGCCATCGTGGGCTTCATGCCGAACTATCTGGGCCACCCCGATAACTACATCGAGGCAAACCCGCTGGTCACACCTGCGCATATCGTTCCGGAATGGTACTACCTGCCCTTCTACGCGATCCTTCGGGCGATCACATTTGATGTGCTCTTCCTTGATGCGAAGTTCTTAGGCGTGCTCTGCATGTTCGGTGCGATCTTTGTGATGGTTCTGGCCCCATGGCTGGATACATCCTCGGTACGCTCCGGTCGCTTCCGTCCCATGTTCAAATGGTGGTTCGCGCTTCTTGTGATTGATTTCTTCGTACTCATGTGGTGCGGCGCGCGTCCAGCCGAAGGCTTGGTTCCGCTGGTCTCACTGATCGGTACGATCTATTGGTTTGGCTACTTCCTGATCATCCTGCCTGTCTTGGGCGTGATCGAGAAACCGTTGCCGCAACCTGCGACAATCGAAGAAGACTTTGATGCACACTATCCACCAAAAGCCGCTTCGGCTGACGGTGCAGCCCAACCGGCTGAGTGAGGAGAAAGATGATGATGAAAAGAACCCTTCTCAGCCTCGGACTTGCCCTTGGTCTCGCAACTGGCGCTCAGGCGGCAGGCGGCGGCGACCAGAAAATCGTGGATTTCGACTTCTCGTTTGAAGGTCCCTTTGGCAAATTCGACCAGTTCCAACTTCAGCGTGGCCTTCAGGTCTACACTGAGGTTTGTGCGTCCTGTCATGGTCTGCAGTATGTGTACTTCCGCAACCTGCATGACGAAGGAGGCCCTGGCCTGCCGAATGATCAGGTGAAAGCCTATGCGTCTGAGTTCCTGATCCCTGAAGAGCCGGCCAATCGCCCGAACTTCTATGATCCCGAATTGGATGAGTATCGCACAGCGGTTCCGTCGGACAAGTTTCCGGCAAACTCCGGTGCGGGCGCGCCTGATCTGTCATTGATGGCCAAAGCGCGTGCCGGTTTCCACGGCCCTGCTGGTCTGGGCATCAACCAGATCGTCAAAGGCATGGGTGGACCCGAGTACATTGCCTCTCTTCTCACCGGCTACACGGGCGAGGAAAAAGAGCAGGCTGGCGTTACGCTTTATGAAAACACGGCCTTCCCGGGCGGTTGGATTTCCATGGCGCCACCGCTTTACGGCGATGACGTCGAGTTCGCTGACGGTCACTCAACGGATTTGGAGGCCATCGCAGAAGATGTCTCTGCATTCTTGATGTGGACGGCGGAGCCAAAGATGATGGCACGCAAACAGGCTGGCTTCACGGCGGTTCTCTTCTTGGGCATTCTCGCTGTGCTCTTGTACCTGACCAACAAAAAGCTCTGGGCACCGCACAAGCGCAAGTCCGCCTGATACGAGCTCCAATCTACTATCTCTTAAAAGGCGGGCCTAAGGGTCCGCCTTTTTCATTTTGGTTAGAGGGAAAACCACATGGCTGGAAAAACTCACTCCTATAATCTGAACTTGAAATGGGTCGGGAATGAGGGAACTGGTACCAGCATCTATGCCGGTTATTCCCGCAATCACGAGTATCGCTCTGGAGGGAAACCGATGCTTGTCGGCTCCTCCGATCCGGCCTTTCGCGGCGATCCGGACCGTTGGAACCCGGAAGAGCTTCTTCTGGCTGCCGTCGCTTCCTGCCACAAGCTGGTCTATCTGCATTTGTGCCATGACAATGGGGTGAATGTGACCGCTTATGAAGACGATGCCACTGGCACAATGGTGGAGACCAGCAATGGCGGCGGGCATTTCACGGAAGCAACGCTACATCCGCGTGTGACAATCTCGGCGGGTTCAGATGCCAGCTTGGCTTTGAAGCTGCACCATGATGTTCATGCGCTTTGCTTCATCGCCCAGTCGGTGAATTTCCCGATCCATCACAAGCCGATTATCGGGAAGGAAAAGGCGTAGTTTAGGGCCTCACAGATAGTCCTGTAGCGCCTCGGGCGGGTTAGCGAAGAATGCGTCAGACGGCATCGGGGCTTGTACCGCGCCTTCGTTCACAAAGGCGACAAGGTCGGCAGTTTTGGCGTCTTCGGGCGTATGGGTGACGAAGATCAGGGTCGCCTCTTGCTCGGCTCGGATGGATTGCACCAAGGCTAGCATTTCGCGGCGCAATCCAGGGCCAAGGGCGGAGAAAGGTTCGTCCAGCAGCAGCAGCTTTCGCTTTCGGATGAGCGCACGGGCCAGAGCCACACGGCTTTGCTGACCGCCTGATAGCTCGGAAGGGTAGCGCTCGCCCATGCCAGATAGCTCCACCTGCGTAAGTGCGGCCTCGACTTGAGTGCGAGCGGCTTGATCAAGGCGCAATCCCGGGTCGAGGCCCAACCCGACATTCTGGGTGACCGACAGATGCGGGAAGAGATTATGGTCCTGAAACATCAGCGTGACGGGACGGTCTTGGGGGTTGATGCCATCCATATCTTTCCCGCCAATTTCAAGCCGCCCGCCATGACAGGTATCAAAGCCTGCCAGCCCGCCAAGGAACAGGGACTTGCCTGCACCTGATGGGCCGATCAGGGCCAGAGTGGCTCCGGTTTCTAAGGCCCAATCCGCACTCAGGCGGAAGGAGCCTCGGCCAAACACTAATCCGTCACAGGTGACGCCCATATCGCCCTCCCCAATCCAAGATCGCAAATAAAGCGAAGCTGATCGCAACCAGGATCAGCGCCGCCCCTGCAGAGGCGTCCATTTGATAAGCGCCCATTAATCGGTACATCAAGAGCGGAAGAGTTGCGCCCTCCACCGGCGCGAAAAGCGCGATGACGCCGAGATCACCCATGGACAGCGCGGCGGCGAGGCCACTGGCAAATCCGAGCGGGCCGCGTAGGGCAGGCCAATAGATCAGCCGCGCGCGGTCCCAGCCAGAGATGCCAAGCGAGGTGCCAAGGCGTCCGTAGTTCTCCTCGACCCGTTTGAGGGCGGGGACCAGAATGCGGACGCAAAACGGTAGGCTGAGGGCTGCGTTGACAATGGCGGTCACCGGGAGCGCCAGAGAGAATGGGTTGAAATAAGGGTTGATGATGATGAATAGGCCCGTGCCCAGAACGAAGGGCGAGACGACGAGGACCAAAGTGGCGGTGACTTCGATCAGCCAGCCCCGTTTGGCGCGGGCGGCGATGATTGCGATGCCGATTGCGCCGGTGATAGCGATGAGTGTTGAGAGGGCCGTGATTTGCAGGCTCATAATGATGGCTTCAACCATGCGCCCGTTCAGGACCTCTCCAAGGCTTGCGATGCCGCGCAAGGCAATGGCGCTGAGGGGTAGGAGCAGGAA
>CAZXRG010000187.1:0-5910 GCA_964642935.1 uncultured Rhodobacterales bacterium
ACCTTCCGCTCTCCCAACCAGATTGAGGAGTTCACAGGCGTCAACGTGCTCGCCACTGTTCCCGCAGGCGGCAATCGCTTGCGCCGCCACGATGTGGTCAGCATTTTGCGCGACAAGCCAAACGGCTCTATGGCCGAGAGTATTCGGAACCTTCGAACCAGTATTCTGTTCTCAAATCTTGATGCGCCACCCAAGGTTGTGATGTTCACCTCCTCAATTCCCCGTGAAGGTAAATCGACGACCTCGACCATGATGGCCATGACCAGCCGCCAGATGGGCAAGTCCGCGATCATCGTGGATTGCGATTTGCGCATGCCCGCTTTGGCCAAATTGTTGCAAGTGGATGATGACCAGCCGGGCCTTCTGTCGGTCATGGAAGGCACTGCAAATGTGCGCGATGCTCTGTTCAAGGACGAGACCACGGGCCTTCACTTCCTGATGACCAAGCCAAACGAACGCGCGGCTCAGATCACCAATGCGGCGGATGTTCTGTCCTCCAAGAAGTTCCACGAATTGGTAAAAAACCTTAGTCATCAGTATGATCTGGTGATCCTCGACTGTCCGCCAACGCTGGTTGTGACCGACGCGCGGATCGTGAGCCGGATCGCAGACGCTGTCGTTTACGCGGTGCGCTGGGACTCAACGCCTCGTGGTGCCGTTCTTGAAGGCATCAAGGAGCTGAAAACCGTGGACGCCCCGATCGCAGGAATTGTTGTGACGATGGTGAACGAGGCCCGTGCCTCAAAATATACATATGATGGATATAGTTACTACAAAGGACAGTACTCGGATTATTACGAGAATTAGAGTATCAGACATGGTCGGAGCGATTTAACGCTCTTTTGTGGTTTGTGTTGTGTAAATGGGTGACCATGCCCAATATGTGAGAGATTCGGAATTTAGAATGAATATGCTGCATAAATGGTTCGGAACAAAATCAGACTCCGATGAACCAACGGTTCAATATCATGTCGGAGCAAAAGATCGGATATATGCCGTCGGCGATGTGCATGGTCGCGTAGACTTGCTCAATAGAATTCTGGAAATGATTGCCCGCGATGTGGCCAGTCATCAGGATTATCGCGCTGCCAAAATCATCTTTCTGGGCGATTATATCGACCGTGGTGACAACTCGAAAGAGGTGCTCGATGTCTTGATGGGCGTGCGCAATGAGCTGCCCGAAGACAATCTCTTGTTCCTTGCAGGAAACCACGAGGCCGCCGTTCTGTCCTTCTTGAGCGATCCCGTCGGTAAATCCGAATGGCTCCGCTATGGCGGCTTGCAAACGCTGCTCAGCTACGGAGTGGCGCCGCCCTCCTCAAATCCGGAACCTCAGGATCTGGTGACCGTGGCCGACAGTCTTCGTGCGGCCATGGGCCATCACGTTTCTTTCCTGGCAGGCCTTCAAGGCATGCACCGCTCTGGTGATGTGATCTTCATTCACGCAGGTCTCGATCCGACCCGCGATTTGGGGGATCAGGACGATGATGCCACGCTTTGGGGCCGGTCCGAGTTTGTGGATGAAGGCGGATTTCCGGGCGTTCGGGTGGTCCATGGCCATTACGACTCCCGCGAAGTCGTCTCCACGCCACGCCGCATTTGCGTGGATACGGGCGCTTATTATTCCGGCAGGCTCACGGCCGTTCGTTTGGACGACAGTGAAACCCTGATCGTGGCAGACGCGCTCGATATCTGATCAGAGATCAGGCCTGCAAGCTTATCCGATCTTCCCTTGATTCTCGCCCACATGGGCGCGATGCAGCAGGATATGATCAAGGATCGTGCAGGCCACCATCGCTTCGCCAACGGGCACCGCGCGAATGCCAACACAAGGATCATGGCGACCCTTGGTGATAATCTCGGTCTCGGCCCCTGATTTATCGATGGTCTTGCGCGGGCTCAGAATCGAGGACGTGGGCTTCACCGCAAAACGCGCCACAATATCCTGACCTGTGGAAATACCGCCCAAAACCCCACCTGCGTGGTTGGAGTTGAAATGGGGCTCCCCGTCATTGCCCATGAAAATCTCATCAGCATTGTCCACACCGGTGAGGGAGGCCGCATCCATGCCCGCTCCGATCTCAACGCCTTTAACCGCATTGATCGACATCAAACCGGTCGCAATATCCGTATCAATCTTCGCATAAACAGGCGCACCAAGTCCGGCAGGAACACCGGAGGCCGTCACCTCGATCACCGCACCCACGGAGTTACCGGACTTGCGTAGATCATCAAGATATTTCGCCCAATCTTCCGCGGCCCTAACATCCGGCGTCCAGAACGGGTTCTCCTCGATCTGCGCCATATCCACGCGATCGCGATCAATCTTATGAGGCCCCATCTGAACCATATATCCGGTCACTTTGAGGTTTGGCGCCAAATGCTGAAGTGCGGCCCGTGCCAGTCCACCCGCTGCAACCCGTGCCGCCGTTTCCCGCGCCGAGGAGCGACCCCCGCCGCGATAATCCCTGATCCCGTATTTCTGCCAATAGGTGATATCCGCGTGGCCGGGGCGAAACTTGTCCATGATCTGCGAGTAATCTTTGGACCGCTGGTCGGTGTTCCTGATCATCAACTGGATCGGATGACCCGTGGTTTTGCCCTCAAACACACCCGACAGAATCTCCACCTGATCAGGCTCCTGACGCTGGGTGGTGTATTTGTTCTGACCCGGTTTGCGACGGTCCAGCCAATGCTGGATCATCCCCTCATCAATGGGCACATTTGGCGGACAGCCATCCACGGTCGCACCCAAAGCAGGCCCATGGCTCTCACCCCAAGTGGTAACGCGAAAAATATGGCCGAACGTGTTAAATGACATGGGTGCTCTCCTGATCGCGCCACGATTATCTCAAGGAGGCGCGAGGTGCAACGCGCCCTACCAAACTTGGCTGGACGTCCGGTAAAGAATAATCCCCGCCAGCCCGAGCACTTGAATAACCGCAATCCCGATCAGGAAATACCCGAACGGCTGCTTGCGGGTTTTATGCCGAAACAGAGCCCGTGCGATAAACGCCGCCGGCGTGCCCCCAAGACCCGCCATCAGAAGGATCGTGCTTTCCTTAACCCGCCACTCGCCCTTTTGAGCGCGCACTTTATCCCAGAGAAACACCAGAAAAGTGCAGATATTGATGATGACCAGATAGATGATCGCAAGGCGCAGCAATCCCAACATCACCCGCGCTCCGCTTTTTTGAGCGCTTGGTGATCATCTTCCACCAAGCCGATCTTCCAATAGGGAGAGATGTAATTCTGCGCCGGATCAAGCCCGACCTCTTTGAAGAAGTAATCCTTGAGAGCGGCCACAACCGTATGCTCCCCAATCACCGCCACCTGCAAAGACGTCGGTAAATCCAGCGCCTTAATGGCATCCACCGCTAAGGTCGAAGGTTTGGACGGGTCAGGATGAACCAGCCAATGAATGCGCATATTGTCCGGCGCATCCAAGGCTTGCGCATCATCGCCATGGGTGATCTCGATAAACGCATCCCCCTTAGCATCGCGGGGCATATCCGCAAGGATCGCGGCAATTGCAGGCAAGGCGGTCATATCCGCCGCCATGACATAATTGTCGGCCACAAACTCCGTCAGCTTCTTGTCCGAAGGTCCGCGATACCCCAAGAGGTCCCCCACCTGAGCCGCCCGCGCCCAATCTCCCGCAGGGGAATGACCGGTGGGTTCATGAAGGGCAAAATCAATGGTCAAAGTGCCCGCAACCGGATCAGAGGATTGAACGGTAAAGGTGCGCAGGGTCTTTGGCGCTGAATTATCGCTGAGAGCCGCCCGAAACGCATCCCCCGTCAAACCCGGAGGAGGCACACAAATCTTCAGATTGGCCCCCGCCCGATCCGGCGTAAATCCGGCCACATCCGGCCCGCCCAAAACCACGCGCTGCATGTTCGGCGTAATCCGTGAAGACGACACGACGGTCGCACATTTCAACGGCGGCTTTGGTTTTTTCTCGCTCCGACGGGGCATTGATTTTGGAAGTATATCGGCCATTTGGGTCCTTTAACTGGTTAACAAAACAGTTAATTGCTCAAAGGGCCACCTGCAAGCGTCACGACCCGCCCCAAATCCCCTAAATCGACTTTCCCATTGTCCCCGACCCCAAGCCTCCCTATATCAAAGGCTCACCTCGGGGGGCTCCTTTGGAGCTGAGATGCGTAATTCGCGCGGACCCGTAGAACCTGAACCGGATTATGCCGGCGTAGGGAAGGTAACGACGGGAAACCCCCGATCCCCTTCTTCTATGCGAGCTGCCATTGGAGGAAGATATGAAAAACACCCTTTCCCTAGCTGTAGTCTTGCTTGGAGCCATTGCGGCCCATGCCCAAGACAAGCCCGTCCTGACCGTCTACACCTACGACAGTTTCGTCTCCGACTGGGGTCCCGGCCCGCAGGTTGAAGAAGCGTTTGAGGCCACCTGTGCCTGTGATCTCCAACTGATCTCTGTGGGTGATGGTGCCGGAATCCTGTCGCGCCTCAAGCTGGAAGCAGGTCGCACGGATGCGGATATCATCCTTGGTCTCGACACGAACCTCACCGCCGATGCCAACGCCTCCGGCCTGATCGCGCCCCATGGTATCACGGGCGAATTCGATATGCCGCTGGCGTGGGATGACGCCAATTTCCTGCCCTACGACTGGGGCTACTTCGCCTTCGTTTATGACGAAACCAAAGTTCCGACACCGCCAGCCTCCTTTGAGGAACTGCTCACCTCCGACCTTGAAATTGTCATCCAGGACCCGCGTTCCTCTACGCCCGGCCTAGGCCTGATGATGTGGATTGAGGCCGCATATGGCGCCGACGCCGCCCGCATCTGGGAAGGCCTCGCACCAAAAATCGTCACAGTCACCAAAGGCTGGGACGAAGCCTACGGGATGTTCCTTGAGGGCGAAGCGGACATGGTGCTCTCCTACACCACCTCGCCAAGCTACCACATCATTGCCGAGGAAGACCTCACCAAGAAAGCCGCCCCCTTCAATGAGGGCCATTACATGCAAGTCGAGGTGGCGGGCATCGTGGAAGGCACCGACCAGCCGGAACTGGCGAAATCCTTCATGGAGTTCATGATCTCCGACGGTTTCCAATCCATCATCCCGACTACCAACTGGATGTATCCTGTCAAACTGCCTGCCGATGGTCTGCCCGACGCTTTCGCCAAGCCGGTCGCTGACGACAAAGCCCTGCTCGTGCCCGCCGCTGAGGCGCAAGCCGTGCGGGACGCAGCTTTGGCTGAGTGGATCAGCATCCTGTCAAAATGACCCGTTTTGGATGGGGAGCGCTCGCCCTGCTGGCGCTCCTTGTCTTTGGCTCTCTGGGAGCCGTCATCAGCCGCGCCACGCTCCCGATCTCGCTTGGGATCGGGGATTGGGCGGCCATTCGCTTCACGCTTTTCCAATCAGTGATCTCGGCGACCTTAAGCGTCTGCATCGCCATTCCGGTCGCCCGCGCCCTTGCCCGACGCCAGTTTTGGGGGCGCGGCTTCCTGATCATCGCGCTCGGCGCACCCTTCATCCTGCCCGTCATCGTCGCCGTCTTCGGCCTGCTCGCAATCTGGGGCCGCTCCGGTCTGATCAGCGATCTACTCGGCCTGATCGGCATGGGCCGCATGGACATCTTCGGGCTGACCGGCGTCGTTCTGGCCCATGTTTTCTTCAACCTGCCCCTCGCCACCCGACTGATCCTACAAGGCTGGTCCTCAATCCCGGCCGAACACTTCCGCCTCTCCGCCCAACTGGGCCTGTCCCCACGCCACGAATTCCAACGCCTTGAATGGCCGATGCTGAAACAAACTCTACCCGGAGCCTTCGTACTCGTCTTCATCCTCTGCATGACCAGCTTTGCCACCGTTCTAGCCCTTGGGGGCGGTCCAAAAGCCACCAGCGTTGAACTGGCCATCTACTC
>CAZXRG010000188.1:0-5850 GCA_964642935.1 uncultured Rhodobacterales bacterium
AAAACTAGCTCGCTACGTTCTGTCGTCAGATCACAAAGTCCAATGGATCAAGCGTTGGATCGTAAGTGAGACCGCGCAGGACGGACCAGTTCCCATTATACTCCACGGTCAAATGTCCGGTATTGCTGGTGGTTAATGTCGCCAAACCGACATCTGGCACATCTATAAAATCCACCCCCAGAACAAAGTCCTTGATAATGTCTTTGCCTGATCCGGTTTTAAGCACGAACAGATCAGCGCCAGTTCCCCCTTTAAGCGTGTCGCCCCCCAGACCACCATCCAATGTGTCCGCGCCAGGCCCACCGATCAGGAAGTCTTTCCCACCATTGCCGGTGATCTGATCATGGCCGCCGCGCCCGTGCACGTAATCATGGCCACCCTTTGTTGTAATCTCGTTATGGGATTTATTGCCAAAAATGAAATCATCACCCATGCCTGTAATCAGATTCTCGATATAGGCTTTCTTCTGGCTATTGTCCGGCGATAGCGCGAAGTAGACATTCCCATCAGCCCAGATGCCGCTGGCCACTTGCGCTTTTTGGATGGGCGAAAAGGAGAGATAGGCCCCGGGGGACATGTCTCCGCTCGTACCTTGATTGTAGTTGGACAGATCAATCGTATCTTCACCGCCCGCATCCCAAATTGTCGAGAATATGCGGTTGGACGCCGGCGCGCCTTGACCTTGGCCGTTGATGGTCATCTGGCCGGTTGTGTTGGACCAATTGTAAGTTGAATCTGTATTCTGAGTGGACCAGTTCACGCCGTAAAGCGCCTGAGCCGCGGCGATATCATAGACCATATAGCTCTGCGCGAAGCCGTAATATTCGTTGGAATACCCACCCCCAGAGGAAGTTGTGTGGGATTTATAGGTCATGATCGAATAGGACATTTGATCATGCGCCCCATCCAATGCGCCATAGCCACTGGTGTCATGGCCATGCTTCAACCCGATTGCATGGCCGATTTCGTGCATGACCGTGTGCCACGCATAAGTGCCGCGCAATGGATTATTATAGCTGTTTGGATCAAACCAGACATCCCCGCCTTGAGTGGAGTTTGAGGGGTAATAGGCCCAAGCGGTTGATGGTAAATCTGATTCACCAAGTCTGATTTCAGCGGAACCTTCATTCGTATTAACCTGAATGAACTTTAGATTGGTGTAGCTTTCCAACATGGAAAAAGCCGAAACGGCGGCGTTTTTCTGGATATTGTTAAGACTTGAAAAGCTAGAGGCCTCTCCGGAACTGTAGCTTCCATAGTCCGATGCCTGATCGGGAAATGAAAATGTTAAAGAGGGATCATCCCATCTTTGCCCGTAGATAAGCGCGAGCATGTTGTTTTGATGAAACCCAGAAAAGCTGGCCTCAAAATTGCTTATGCTCTGTGAACTGGCGCCATCCTTGTTGGATGCGGTCGCAAATCCCGCTGCTGCTATTGCTGCTTTTTGAATGCATATCTCGCACATGACCACCACCGTTTTTGCATCAGACCCTTGGCAAAACGTGGTAAACGAGTGGAGTTGAGGTCGATTTAATCCCGCCCATCAAAGTGCATGGTTTTTTATTCAATTTAGGGCCACTCAAGCGGCGGCTGTGGCATCAAAGAGGCACGCAGCCTTGCATTCTTTCATGGCTGTGATACCTCGCCTGAACGACTGTTAATTTCAAGGCGAGAGACCCGATGAGCGACCTGACTGATCTTCGCGATACTTATCTAGCTCAAATCAAGGAGGCATCTGACGAGGCCCGCTTGGAGGAGGTTCGCCTGGCCGCTGTTGGCAAAAAGGGTGAGGTCTCGCTCAAAATGCGCGAGCTTGGGAAGATGACACCTGAGGAGCGTCAGGTGGCCGGACCCGCTCTGAATGCTCTGAAGGACGAGATTAACGCGGCCCTCGCGGCCCGCAAAACCGCTTTGGCGGATGAGGCTCTGAACGCGCGTTTGGCGACTGAATGGCTCGATGTGTCACTGGCAGGTCGCCCGCAACGCGAAGGCTCGATCCATCCGGTGAGCCAAGTGACTGAAGAGGTCATTGCCATTTTCTCCGATCTTGGATTTGCCGTGGCGGATGGCCCGCAAATCGAGAGCGACTGGAACAATTTTGATGCGCTCAACATTCCACCCGAGCATCCGGCCCGCCAAGAGCATGACACGTTCTATATGCACCGCGATGAGGGTGACAATCGCCCACCCCATGTGCTGCGTACCCATACCTCGCCGGTTCAGATCCGTTATATGACTGAACATGGCGCGCCGTGTCGCGTGATTGCGCCAGGTCGTGTGTATCGGGCCGATTATGACCAGACCCATACGCCCATGTTCCACCAGTATGAGGGGCTTTGCATCGACAAGGGCATCTCCATGGCGAACCTTAAATGGACCTTGGAAGAGTTTTGCCGCGCCTTCTTTGATCTTGATACGATCGAGCTGCGGTTCCGCGCCTCTCACTTTCCGTTCACAGAGCCTTCCGCCGAAGTTGATATCCGCTGCTCTTGGGCAGGGGGGCAGTTGAAGATTGGCGAGGGCGACGACTGGATGGAGATCCTTGGCTCAGGCATGGTGCACCCAAACGTATTGAAGGCCGCAGGCGTTGATCCGGCCGAGTATCAGGGCTTTGCCTTTGGTATGGGCATCGACCGTTTGGCGATGTTGAAATACGGCATTCCCGACCTTCGCGCCTTCTTTGACAGCGACCTGCGGTGGCTTCGCAACTATGGCTTTGCAGCTTTGGATCAGCCGAGCCTTCATGCTGGTCTGGCCCGCTAGAGCTACATCTTTAAGTTTCTGTTAGATCAGGTGTGTCGCCGTCGCTTAGTTACAGCGGGACAAATCCGTTGTGCCGCCGTCTCCGGTGGTCACGCAGCCTGTGCTTTGGATTGCGTCAGATATATTCTGACCACCCTCGAAAGTCCCCATACGGATCGCATTCATCGCACTTAGACCAAGCGCGATGATCGCTCCGGCAAGAACGACGTAATCGGCTGTGATTGCACCGGTTTCGTCGCCCTTAAAACGGCGTATTTTGCCAAGCATTAACAATCCCCAAAGTTAACGGCAGCCCCAATAGGCAAGATTTAGCCTATCTTAACCTTTGATTACAATCAACAAAATACGGTGCTTGCTCCGCCATTTTTGCGCAAATCTGCGAATTTTGGACTCTGATTGCGCATTACCGGCCTAAAACGCCCTTTTGCACGTCTCAACTGTCCTTAAAGCATAAGTTTCAGCGGATTTTCTTGCGAAACAGGTGGCGAGCAGGGCCATGATCTCTAGACCTTAGCGCCTCCATTGCCTATGTCTTCGCGACATTGGAAACTCCGACCGCCTGAGGCACCATGAAATTCACTCTGAACTGGCTCAAAGAGCATTTAGACACATCTGCAGAATTGCCCGAGATTCTCGACGCCTTGACCGATTTGGGTCTTGAGGTTGAAGAGGTGGTGGACCCTGCTGACAGTCTGGGCGCATTTCGAATTTGTCGGGTGATTGAAGCGGGCCAGCATCCGGATGCGGATCGGCTGCGCTTATGTCGGGTGGAGACTTGGCCAAATGGTCCTGAGAAGCCGTCCGAGGAAGTGCAGGTGGTTTGTGGAGCACCCAATGCGCGGACCGGCCTGATTGGTGTGTTCGCTCCGGTTGGCACCCATGTGCCAGGCACGGGCGTTGATCTCAAACCCGGTGTGATCCGGGGTGTGGAGAGCAATGGTATGCTCTGTTCCGAGCGCGAGTTGGAGCTGTCAGACGATCACGACGGGATCATCGATCTGCCTGAGGACGCGCCTTTGGGTGCGCGGTTCATCGACTATAAAGACCTCAATGATCCGATGATCGACATTGCGATTACACCAAATCGCCCTGACGCCTTGGGCGTGGCAGGGATCGCGCGTGATCTTGCAGCACGTGGTTTGGGCACGCTTAAAACTGCTGGAACAGAGGCGGTTAAAGGCAGCTTCAAAAGCCCTTTGAGTGTCAGCATCGACGCGGACGTTCAAAAAGAGGGCTGCCCTGTTTTTTGTGGTCGCTTGATCAAAGGTGTCAAAAACGGACCATCTCCTCTATGGCTCCAGCAAAAGCTTCGCGCCATCGGTCTGCGGCCCATTTCAGCGCTCGTAGATATCACCAACTTCTTCACCTATGACCGCAACCGGCCTCTTCACGTCTTTGATGCCGATAAGGTTGAAGGCGACAGCTTGCGCGTTCACTTCGCCAACGGTGGCGAGACGATTACGGCACTGGATGACAAGGAATACGCGCTGGAAGCGGGTATGATGGCGATTTCGGATGCCAATGGTGTTGAGAGCATTGCTGGCATCATGGGTGGGCTCGATACGGGCTGCACTGAAGAGACCGTCAACGTGTTCCTTGAAAGTGCCTATTGGGACCCGATCACGATTGCGGTTGCTGGGCGCAAGCTGAAGATCAACTCCGATGCCCGTTATCGCTTCGAGCGCGGTGTTGATCCGGCCTTCACACCGGACGGGCTGGAACTGGCCACGCAGATGATCCTTGATCTGTGCGGTGGTGAAGCCTCTGAGGTTGTGACTGCTGGCAAAACCCCTGACACCTCCCGTTTCTTCGCTCTTGATACGACGCGCGTGGTAAGTCTTGTGGGCATGGAAATCTCCGAGGAGGAGCAAATCCGCATCCTCACCTCGCTCGGGTTTGGCGTGGCCAAGGAGCATGGTGGCTATGAGGTTTGGGTGCCAAGCTGGCGCCCCGATGTGAAAGGCGAGGCTGATCTGGTCGAAGAAATCGCCCGTGTGGCCTCCCTGACAAAGCTAAAGGGCGTGCCTCTTCCAAGAGCCTCCAGCGGCGTGGCCCCGACGATCCTCACGCCGATCCAGCAGCGCAGCAAAGCGGCACGCCGGACGATTGCGGCTTTGGGCTATAATGAGTGCGTGACCTACTCCTTCATCGACCAAGCCTCGGCCAGCCTGTTTGGCGGTGGCTCAGATGCGGTGAAGCTGCAAAACCCGATTTCAAGCGATATGTCCCATATGCGCCCCGATCTTTTGCCGGGCCTTTTGGCGGCAGCATCCCGCAATCAGGCACGCGGCTTTGGCGATCTGGCGCTGTTTGAACTTGGTCAGATTTTCGAGGGCGGTGAGCCCGGTGAAGAGATGATCGTCGCCACCGGCCTTCTGGTCGGCCAGAACGCGCCGCGCAACAGTCATGATCCGCGTCGCGGCGTTGATATTTATGACGCCAAAGCCGATGCCTTGGCCGCTCTGAACGCCATCGGCGCACCTGCCAAACTGATGACCATGCGCAAAGCGCCTGAGTGGTTCCATCCGGGCCGCTCTGGCGTTCTGTCTTTGGGGCCGAAGAACGCGCTTGGCGTCTTTGGTGAGGTTCACCCGAAAATCTTAAGCGCGATGGACGTCAAAGGGCCTGCAGTTGCCTTCTCGATTTTCCTTCAAAACCTGCCGGCCAAAAAGAAGAAGACAACGACGCGCCCTGCGTTGAATGTGTCTGACCTGCAAGTGGTCGAGCGGGACTTTGCCTTTGTGGTTGAAACCTCCGTCGAGGCCGATGCGATCATCCGCGCGGCCCAAGGTGCCGATAAGGCTCTGATCTCTGAGGCCTATGTGTTTGACGTCTTTGAAGGCGCTTCACTGGGCGAGGGCAAGAAATCCGTCGCCATCTCCGTGCGTCTCGAACCTAAAGAGGCGACCCTGACGGACAAGGAAATCGAAGCGGTTGCCGATAAAGTCGTCGGGGCCGTCACCAAAGCCACAAACGGGAGCCTGCGCTCATGACATTGAAAGTCTATCTGTCCGGCGAAATTCACACCGATTGGCGTGAAGAGATCATGTCAGGCGCCAAGGGGCTTGATGTGTCCTTTTCCGCCCC
>CAZXRG010000189.1:0-5824 GCA_964642935.1 uncultured Rhodobacterales bacterium
TAAGAAACCTTTTCAAGGACAAATTCAAACCACATTTAAACGGTGTATTGCAATCATGTCATGGCGGGTATGCGTAAAATTAGACCGGTTTTTCTTGTCTCCTCTCGGTCTAATCCCTAAATGACATATCGAAGCTGATCGGAGCATTGCTCAGGATCGCTTCATCCTCCCTGTTGGACTTGGGCCGGGCTTTGCTCGGCCTATTTTTTTTTGCCCTGTAGCAATTCCCAAAATCTAGGACAGCGATTTTAGCTGCTCTTGAATACGGCGTTGATTTTCATACAGAAATTCAGGGTCCGCCGAAGGTGATTTCCCCGAGCGATTGGCATGAGGAAAGCTCTTGAACGGCTTCCTGACCCCTAAAAAAGCGCAAACCTCCGCCCAGCCGTCCCCGGCCTCCCAACAAAACTCCGCGAACTGATCGCCCCTATTGGCAAAAAGAGCCCGCATACGCTCCAAATGCGCCTCATAGTACGCGATATGCTCCGCCTCATACCCGTGGGGGTAATGGTGGCCATAGATAACCTGACGCGGATTATTGTCCGGATTGGTCTTTTCCGATTGCCGCTTAAGGCTCTCCACCCAAGTTTCAGGGTCCTTGCGACGGGTCAGAATGAACTTGGCTGTCGGATATCGCTCCAGAAGTTCTGGAACCATCAAGGGCCAAGGCCAATCCTCAAATGTCTGATAATCCTCAATAAAATCAAAAATCTGATCGTATTCACGCTTCTTCCAATGTTTCATAAGCCTTGGTTTACGATCCAGATGCACAAAGCCAAGCTGCACAAAGACCTGCTTAAGCGAGCTTGTACCGGTCTTATTGAGACCAATCCCGAAGATCTTGGGTTTTGTCATAGGGGGCGTTCAGGCTCCGGGCGCATCATCATCAGTAAGGCGCAAGGTGGAGACTTGTATCCGATAGGTCAAGCCGTCACCTTTTCCGACCCGTTTGCGACCCCTGTCATAAAAATCCGCTGAAGGACCGCATTAGACCCTGAAAACCCGCTTTCCACTCTATTCACATTTGACTATGACCCATCCCAAGTAATTTGAAGGGGCCAGACGCCATGCAAGAACCCAAGATCACCGAAGACTTGATCGCATCGCATGGGCTTAGCCCGGATGAATACGCCCAGATCGAAAAATTGATCGAGCGCGAACCCACCTTCACCGAGCTTGGCATCTTTTCAGCCATGTGGAACGAGCATTGCTCCTATAAATCCTCAAAGAAATGGCTGCGCACACTGCCAACCGAAGGCCCGCAAGTGATTTGTGGCCCCGGAGAGAACGCAGGCATCGTCGACATTGGCGACGGCCAAGCAGTCGTGTTCAAAATGGAGAGCCACAACCATCCCTCCTATATTGAGCCCTATCAGGGTGCCGCTACAGGGGTGGGAGGCATCTTGCGCGATGTTTTCACCATGGGCGCGCGTCCCATTGCAGCGATGAACTCGCTCAGCTTTGGCGAAGTGACCCATCCAAAGACCAAAACGCTCGTGTCTGGCGTGGTTGAAGGCGTCGGCGGCTATGGAAACTCCTTTGGGGTTCCCACAGTTGGTGGCGAGGTGCGTTTTGATCCCGCCTACAACGGCAATTGCCTTGTAAACGCCTTTGCCGCCGGTTTGGCGGATACGGACAAGATTTTCTACTCAGCCGCCTCCGGCATCGGCATGCCTGTGGTTTATCTTGGCGCAAAAACCGGACGCGATGGCGTTGGCGGCGCGACCATGGCCTCGGCTGAGTTTGACGACAATATCGAGGAGAAGCGCCCGACCGTGCAGGTGGGTGATCCTTTCACCGAGAAGCGCCTTATGGAGGCCACGCTTGAGCTGATGGCCACAGGTGCTGTGATCTCCATTCAGGACATGGGTGCGGCTGGTCTGACATGCTCGGCTGTTGAAATGGGCGATAAGGGAGACCTTGGGGTCCGGCTCAATCTGGAAGACGTGCCCATCCGTGAAGAGAATATGAGTGCTTATGAGATGATGCTCTCGGAGTCCCAAGAGCGTATGTTGATGGTCCTGAAACCGGAACTTGAAGCGGAAGCCAAGGCGGTTTTTGACAAATGGGATCTGGATTTCGCAATTGTGGGCGAAACCATTGCCGAAGATCGTTTCCTTGTAACCCTGAATGGTGAGGTTAAGGCCGATCTGCCCCTAAAGGCTCTGTCCGGCACAGCCCCTGAGTATGATCGCCCTTGGGTGGACACGCCTGCAGCGGCTGGCCTCACGGACGTTCCTGAGATTGATCCAATTGATGGCCTAAAGGCGCTCTTGGGCAGCCCGAATTACGGTGCGAAGAACTGGGTTTATGAGCAATACGACCATATGGTCATGGCCGACACAGTCCGTCGCCCCGGCATGGGTGCTGGTGTTGTGCGCGTGCATGGCACTCCAAAGGCTCTGGCGTTCACCTCTGACGTGACCCCGCGTTATTGTCAGGCCAACCCGTTTGAGGGCGGTAAACAGGCCGTTGCAGAAGCCTACAGAAACCTCACGGCAGTTGGGGCCACGCCATTGGCCACAACCGACAATATGAACTTCGGCAATCCCGAAAAGCCCGAGATCATGGGCCAGTTTGTAGGCTGCATCAAAGGTATCGGCGCGGCCGTCTCCGCTCTGGATATGCCAATCGTCTCTGGCAATGTCTCGCTTTACAACGAGACCGACGGCTCTGCGATCCTGCCCACGCCCACCATTGGTGCGGTTGGATTGCTGAGCGACCTTGGTGATTTGATTGGTGGCCCTGCACAGGACGGCGATATGGCCGTGTTGATCGGTGAGGCAGGAAGCCACCTCGGTCAATCCGCCCTTCTCGCGGAAGCCTTCAATCGCGCCGATGGGGATGCGCCTCATGTTGATCTGGACCAAGAAAAAGCCCATGGCGACTTTGTGCGGAACATGCGGAAATCCATTTCAACTGCCACCGATCTAGGTGATGGCGGTCTGGCGCTTGCAGCCTTTGAAATGGCAGAAGCAGCCGGTTGCGGTTTGGCCATCGAGCAAGGCGACACAGGCTGGTTCTTTGGCGAGGATCAGGCCCGTTACCTTCTGGCCGTCCCCGCGAGTGAAGCTGCAAGTCTGGTTGATATGGCTCAATCTGCAGGTGTTCCAGCACGGCTGATCGGCAGCTTTGGCGGCGCGAGCTTCCAAATGGGCGAGGCAAAAGCGCCAATGTCTGAGCTCACCGATCTCTACCGGAGCGCATTCGCGTCAGCCGTTGCCTGATCTCACACAAGCGGATTTGCCTTGGGATATTGCCAAGAGCGCATCTACTTCCTAAGTATTGAGCAACAGCATAAAAGGTATCTTTGATGGCGATGGAAGCAAATGAAATCGAGGCCCTGATCCGCGAGGCATTTCCAACAGCGGAAATTATGGTCTCCGGCAATGACGGCGTGCATATGGCCGCTCAAGTGGTCGCCGAGGAATTTCGAGGCGTCAATCGGGTCAAACAGCACCAGATGGTCTATGCGGCCCTAAAGGGCAAGATGGACGGCTCGGCGGGCGAATTGCACGCTTTGGCTTTGACCACGAAAGTGCCTGACTAGATGACCGGACTTGCTCTTATCAAAGGGATCGGCGCTCTGATCGCGCTTGGTGCCTTTGGATTACGGGGCAATCGATTGAGAAAATACGGAATGCGCGGCCTGCGAAAAGACTTTGTAGCGCCCCAGAAAAAGGAAAGACAAAATGGCTGACGCTCAAGCAGAAATTCAAGAAACAGTGGACGCAAACGACGTGGTTTTGTTCATGAAGGGCACCTCCAGCATGCCCCAATGCGGATTTTCATCGCGTGTGGCAGGTGTGCTCAATTACATGGGCATAGACTATAAAGACATCGACGTGCTCGCGGATGAGAACGTGCGCCAAGGCATCAAGGACTTCTCCGATTGGCCGACCATCCCCCAACTCTACGTCAAAGGCGAGTTCGTTGGCGGGTGCGATATTATCACAGAGATGACCATCTCCGGCGAATTGGACACAATGCTCACCGACAAAGGGATTTCCTTTGACGCGGACGCCGCAAACAAAATCCGCGAAGCCAACGCCTGATAAAGGCTCTGCCCTATCAGTGCGGATTTAAATCATAGGCATAAAAAAGGCTCCCGCTTTGGGGAGCCTTTTTTTCATTTCTTAAAGGGAGCTCAGCTTAAGTTGGTTTCCATCTCGTCAGCCAACCGCTCCAACTCAATCGCCATTCTCTCTAGCAGGGCATGCTCAGCTCCGTTCGCAACAGCCACAGGCGCGGCTCCTGATTTTGCCGCCTCAAGAGAGCGGGACAGTTCCATCGCTTTTCGCTCAGCCGCTTCAAGTTTGGCCTGAAGCTCTCCGATTTGATGCTCAGCATAGGCGCCTTGATCATCGTCCGAGGCCATTTTGTCAGCAAGCATCAATCCAGCCATCAACAAAAGCTGGCTTTCAGGAATATTCTGACCTGATTTCAAGACCGTTTTGGCTTCTGCGTCCAACAGACTGGCAGCTGTTTGCAAATGAAGCTCTTCACCCGCCTGACAGGAGACCGTGTAGCCGCGTTCGCCCACGGAAAATCTAATTTCTGGCATCAGTCCTCCTCGACCAATGGTTTCAGCTCGGCCATCAACTCGTCCAGCTCCGCTAGATCTTTTTCCCGTGCCGCTTGCAAGACTTCAAGTCTCTCTCCCAAAGCGACCGACGCCCCTATTTGGCTCTTAATTCTTGCCAAAGCATTATCAATGCGGGATTCCAATTCTGCCGTCGTATCCATATCTCGGTACTGCCCTATCCTACTTCGTCGGAGACTATTTGATTTCGCGAATCGCGACTTATCTCCGTTACAGCGCCAGTTTAGCCCGATTGAGCCTGTTTGGACCAGTGAAAGGCGGTTTCAGCGCCGGTTTTGGCCGTCTCACGCCTTGACGAGCCAGCGCGGCCTGTTATCACCCGAACACAACAAGCGATCTAGCGAATAAGGGGAATATTGTGGAAATTGCCGATCTCAAATCGAAGCATTCCGATCACTGGAATAAGGCCGCCGCATTGCGGGTTTTGGCTATGGACGCTGTTCAGGCGGCCAATTCCGGACATCCGGGCATGCCCATGGGGATGGCTGACGTCGCAACAGTCCTGTTTGAGAAGCATCTGAAGTTTGATGCCTCCGCCCCCCATTGGCCAGATCGTGACCGGTTCGTCCTCTCTGCAGGTCACGGCTCTATGTTGCTTTACGGTCTTCTCCATTTGACCGGCTACGCGGATATGACCATCGAGCAGATCAAGAACTTCCGTCAGCTAGGCGCGATCACAGCCGGCCACCCCGAGTACGGACATGCGACCGGCATCGAGACCACAACCGGTCCTTTGGGTCAGGGTTTGGCGACTGCAGTGGGCATGGCCATGGGCGAGTTGTCCATGGCGTCGCGTTTCAACAAGAAACTGGTGGATCACCACACATATGTTATCGCTGGTGACGGTTGCTTGATGGAAGGTGTCTCCCATGAGGCCATCGGTCTGGCTGGGCGTCAAAAGCTTGGCAAATTAATCGTTCTTTGGGACGACAATGGCATTTCCATCGACGGTAAGTTGGAGCTTTCTGACAATACCGATCAGTTAAAGCGCTTCCAGGCCTCGGAATGGTCCACATTTGAGTGTGACGGTCATGATCCAGAAGCGATCGATGCGGCGATCACGGCGGCCAAGAAATCCGGCAAGCCTTCCCTGATCGCTTGTAAAACCCACATTGGCTACGGTTCTCCGAGCAAGCAAGGCACTTCCAAAGCACACGGCTCCCCTTTGGGTGCGGAAGAGATCGCAAAGGTTCGCGAAATCTACGGCTGGTCAGAGCCTGC
>CAZXRG010000190.1:0-5752 GCA_964642935.1 uncultured Rhodobacterales bacterium
ACATTGATATGGCGCGCCATTCCGCCAAACCCGATATAAGCGACGATCTTTTGCCCGATCTTTAAAGAACCTTCATGCGCGCCGGTTTCAATGACAGTGCCAACAACTTCCATTCCTGGGGCAAAAGGAAGTTCAGGTTTCTCCTGATATTTCCCGAGCACAATTAGCGTGTCGCCAAAGTTCACACTAGAGGCGTGAACTTCAATCTGGACTTCACCTAGGGCGGGGGGCGTCAACTCGATGGCTGTTGGTGACAATACGCCTGAAGAATCGCTGACTTGCATCGCTTCTGAGATCATAATTTTCTGTCCCACTCTTCATTGCCCTATCATTCAGGCTCTGTTTAAACTAAGAGGATCAGGGATGCATCTGTTAAGCGGATGCCGATTATATTTCGCAATTTTAAGATATAAGACTTTTAAAACGTCTCTTTATCGCGGTGACTTGGCTTTTGCACGGTAAGGTTGTGTTAAGCTAAGTCGGATGCTTCATTTCTCGACAGATGAGAATCCGTTAACGTTTTTTTCATCTTTTGCGGTTTTGTGAAATTTTGATTCGAAAAGTCTCAAATAATGATCATTTTCATCAGGAGCCGACCCTCGAGAACGGTTTAGCAATATGCTTTTCAATTTCAAGTTGTTGATTTGCAAAATGCGACGCAAAACACAAAACACGCTATGGGTGTATTTTGCTGTAATTTACCCGAAATGCGCATGTCCGATGGCTAAATGGCGCATAGTTAAAAGTATTTGTTTAAAAACAGTAGCTTGAATATAAATCACTCAGCAATTTAATGGCATCTTTAATCTTGGCATGATAAATGCATTCATTTAACAAGTTCTTCATGAGCAGGCACCGATCGTGGTGTGAGGGAAGATGGGTAAGGAGCAGAAATGAAACATCCGGTAGATGTACACGTCGGAAAACGAATTAGGCACAGGCGTTGGATGGTCGGAATGACCCAACAACAGCTTGGTGAGGTGGTTGGCATTAAATTCCAACAGATCCAAAAGTACGAAACCGGCATGAACCGTGTGAGCGCGTCCAGACTTTGGGACATCGCCTCTGCATTGGATGTATCGATCAGCTTCTTCTTTGAAGGCTTGGATGACGATGCTGTCGCCGTCGAAGACATGATGGAACCCCAATTGCGGGGTGATTTGCTGGCCGACAAAGAGGCTCTGGAGCTGGTGCGGTCATATTATGCGATCCCCGAGCAGCAGCGTCGCCGGTTGTTCGACCTCGCACGGGTTTTGAGCGCCGATTAAAGTTACAATCATTGAAATTGCACGAGTGGTTGTCCGAATTAGGTGTTTGAGGGAATACCGTTCTCGTTGACTAGGATCGCTCTCTATGAAATCCCCGACAAGGAATTGTCGGGGATTTTTTTATGTTTGATCCAAGTTTAAGAGCTGAGCTTATGTCTGTCGCCCACAAGTTGGCTGATGCGGCGCGCGTTGAAGCGCTTCGTTATTTTAGAGCGCCCAGTTTGGATGCAGCCAACAAGGATGTGTCCGGTGGGTTTGATCCGGTAACGCATGCGGATCGAAATGCGGAACAAGCCATGCGCGTTATTCTCAAAGAGCTGAGACCCCAAGACGGCATTATCGGTGAAGAGTTTGGAAATCAGACTGGAACCTCGGACTTCACTTGGGTGCTCGACCCGATTGACGGCACGCGGGCCTTCATCTGTGGCACCGCAAGTTGGGGCGTTCTTATCTCGATTGAGCATAAAGGAACCCCTGTGTTTGGCATAATTGACCAGCCTTATATTCAGGAGCGCTTTCAGGGTGGTTTTGGCACGTCGGAGCTTTTGGGGCCTCAAGGAACGACCGCTTTAAAGACCAGATCATGCGCCGCGTTAGATAAGGCGGTTCTGTTGAGCACCTTCCCAGAGATCGGAACCCCGTCAGAGAAGGCCCAGTTTGATAAGGTCGAGAGCCAAGTCAAACTGACGCGATATGGATTGGATTGTTATGGTTATGCGTTGTTAACTCTGGGACAAGTCGACCTTGTGATCGAGGCGGGGCTCAGTCGATACGATATCTCTGGTCCTATCGCTGTTGTTCAAGCTGCAGGTGGCATTATGACGGATTGGCAGGGGCAGGAGATCAAGGAAGGCGGTCAGGTCATTGCCGCTTCCGATGCAAAAGTCCACGCAGAAGCCCTAGAGCTGCTCAACTCATAGGGTGGGACGATTTCGCCCAGAGCGCATCCAAAGCTTCCCAAACTGGTCCCTGAATTTCTGGTGTTTCCATCAAAACTTCATGTTTTGCACCCTCACACAGTAGCAAGGCGCCATTTTCGGGCGTTTTAATCCGCTCCGTAATCGCATTTGGATTAACAACGGTTTCGCGATCTCCAAGCAAGGTGAGAGTGGGCAGGTTTGGCACCGCAAAATCGCTCAAAGCGCCAATCTCTTTGTGAGATGCATTGAGCCACGCCCAACTGGGCCCACCTAAAGCCAGTTCCGGGTGCGTATGTAGTTGGTTTTGAACCCATTTTGCTGATTCAGGGTCTGACATCAGACTGTTATTCTGAGGGTCAGCCTCCTTAATGTAAGATCCTCTTTTGGACCCCAGAACCTTGATCTTACCAAAGCCGCTCTTGGTCGCGAGACCTGAGACATGCTTTAATAACCCCCTGACAGGCGGGGCCAACCCCATGCCCCACATGGGGGCTGAAAACACGCAAGAACGCACATCAATTCCATTTTGGAGGGACCTTAGGGCTATCAAACCGCCCATGGAATGGGACAGCAAATGGAAATTTCCAGCGATGTGCTTTAGCTGAGGCGCTGAAAGAACGGCCTCTAGGTCTCTTTGGTATTCTTCGTACTCGACCACATGACCCGTTTTGGCCGCACGGTCCGACAGTCCTTGATTGCGCCAGTCGATGATGACGCACCCCAGCGCGCGCTCACGAAGTTTCTGAATTATGCGCCCGTATTTCTCCACATATTCAGTCCGTCCCGGAAAAATCAGCACATAATCTTTAGGTCCGTCCCAAACAGCAAAGCGAATGCGCACACCGTCGCGCGTGCTTACCCAAAAAGCACGCCCGTCAGCAGGCGCATCTGCGATGTGGTGGTGGAGGGGTGCCGACAATTCTCAAGTCAGCTTGGAGCTCAGTTGCATAGCGATACCCATATCACCGTCTACCGCCAGCTTTCCGGTCATAAAGGCAGATGTTGGATTAACTTCACCGCTTAACATGCCGATCAAAGTCTCTGGATCAGCAGACAAGGTGCAATCCGCCTCATCATCGCCAATTGCGGCACCGCTCTCATTGACGTGGATCGTACCTTCACCTTCAATGGCGATGTTCAAAGTTCCATCAATCCCGCCGTCTCCTAGTTTCTCTTGAAGTTTGCTCAGGGCCGCACTCAGTATGTCGCTCATGTCAGAGTCCTTTGTTATCTAATTTGAACCGCTAAAGGGTCGATTTCATCAGTTTCCATGTTAAGTTATCAATTATGAAAAATGTTACAAACCGATTGATGGTCATTTTGGCGTTACTTAGCGTCATTTTCGGAGCGCAACTGGCCAGTGCACAAGAATCCGACTCCCTTGAAGGTTGGTTGGCAGAACTCGCTGATCCAGAAACCGAGGATTGGGAGCGGATTGAGGAGCGCGTGATTGATGCCTGGTCGCGATCAGGCTCTGTTGCAATGGACCTTTTGTTGCAACGTGGTCAGGACGCCTTAGAGGCAGAAGACTATAAAGCCGCAATCGAGCATTTAACGGCTCTAACAGATCATGCGCCCCATTTTGCAGAAGCATGGAACTTGCGTGCCACCGCCTTTTTCCTGATCGATGAATACGGCCTGTCGATTGAAGACATCACACGGGCCCTGGCCATTAATCCCAAACATTTTGGAGCGTTGAGCGGTTTGGGCGTAATTCTCGAGCAGATGGGCGACAATCAGAATGCATTACTTGCATATCGGGCGGCATATGAGATTAATCCTCACAGAGAGAATCTGACGGAGGCCATTTCGCGTCTAGAGAATGACGTTGATGGCACGCCGATCTGATTACAAACCCCGGACCATCTAGTTTCTGATCAGGTGTCTTGAGATGTTGAAAGACCGCGACAGCGGCGTGCGTGCCGTTCTTGGTCCCACAAATACCGGCAAGACCCATTATGCCATTGAGCGCATGTTGGGCCATAGAACCGGTGTGATTGGTCTGCCGCTCAGACTTCTTGCCCGTGAAGTATATGATCGAATCGTCGCTGTGCGCGGACCGTCCGTTGTGGCCCTTGTGACAGGCGAAGAACGCATAATCCCAGAGCGCGTCGCCTACTGGGTTTGCACGGTTGAGGCCATGCCCCTTGGAATTGGCGCCGATTTTGTGGCCGTTGATGAAATCCAGCTGTGCGCAGACCCGGAGCGGGGTCATGTGTTCACGGATCGGCTGCTCAATGAACGCGGGCTTCATGAAACGCTCTTTATGGGTGCTGAAACGATCCGACCACGCATTTCGCAATTGGTGCCGAGGGCCGAATTCCTAAAGCGTGACCGGTTTTCCGAGCTACGCTACACGGGCCCCAAGAAGATCAGCCGAATGCCGGCGCGGTCTGCAATTGTCGGGTTTTCTGTCGATGATGTCTATGCCATTGCCGAGGTTATTCGCCGTCTCAAAGGCGGTGCGGCTGTGGTGATGGGGGCTCTTAGTCCTCGCACGCGGAATGCACAGGTCGAACTCTATCAAAATGGCGATGTGGACTATCTGGTCTCAACCGATGCCATTGGAATGGGCCTTAATCTCGATATCTCCCATGTGGCATTCTCGGGCACTGTCAAATTCGACGGGCGACGTACTCGACATTTGATGCCCCATGAGCTGGGACAAATTGCCGGACGGGCAGGGCGTTACCAGACCGATGGCACATTCGGGGTAACAGGCGATGTGTCGCCGCTTGAGGATGGGGTCATTCAAGCCATTGAAGAGCACCGTTTCGCCCCGATCTCCAAATTGATCTGGCGAAACTCGAACCTCGATTATCACTCCATCTTGGGATTGCTGCGCTCCTTGGATGTACCTCCCGTGGAAGACCACTTGATCAAAGCCAGAGACGCCGATGATGTGCTGACACTCAAGTCTCTGGCCGATGATGCAATGGTTCGCGACCGCGTCAGAGCCCCTCAGGACGTGCGATTACTTTGGGATACTTGCCAGATTCCCGACTTTCGAAATGTGAGCCATGCGGACCACGCGATCATCGTTGGAAAGATATTTGAGTTCTTAACGGACGGGAATGGGAGAATTCCCGCCGATTACTTGGCCGCCCAAGTAAAGAGCATCGACAAGACGACTGGTGGAATTGATACCATTTCCAAACGATTAGCCTTTATCCGCACGTGGACTTATGTTTCACAAAGAGACAGTTGGACGGAGGATTCTCGCTATTGGCGCGAGGAAACGCGTCGCGTAGAAGACAGGTTATCAGATGCGCTCCATGGTGCTCTGACGGAAAGATTTGTAGATCGGCGTACATCGGTGCTAATGCGGCGATTGAAGCAGAGGGAGAGCCTGGTGGCTGAGGTGAATAAAGACGGTGACGTACATGTGGATGACCAGTTTATTGGTCGCTTGGAAGGGTTTCGGTTCCGTCTCGATCCCAAGGCATCAGCTGAAGAAGCCAAGACCCTGCGCTCCGCAGGGGTAGCCGCTTTGAAGCCGGAATTCTCTTTGCGTGCGGATCGCATGTATAACGCGCCTGACAGTGAGTTTGATCTCACAGAGCA
>CAZXRG010000191.1:0-5732 GCA_964642935.1 uncultured Rhodobacterales bacterium
ATGCTTGAGGCCTATACGCGTGCCTTTGACTGTGACCGCACCTCAGCCTTTGGTGGCATCATTGCGTTGAACCGGACCTTGGACGGCGAAACTGCCAAAGCCATCACCGAGATTTTCACCGAAGTGGTGATTGCGCCGGGTGCGACGGATGAGGCAAAGGCCCTGTTTGAGGCCAAAAAGAACCTGCGTCTTCTCTTGGTCGACGCCCTTCCTGATCCGGCCCGAGCGGGCAAGATGTGGAAGCAAGTGTCGGGTGGTTATCTGGTTCAGGATCGCGACAACGGGCAGCTTGGTGATCTCAAAGTCGTAACAAAACGTGCGCCAACCGATGCGGAGCTGGAAGACATGCAGCTCGCTTGGAAAGTGGCCAAACATGTGAAATCCAACGCGATTATCTACGTGAAAGACGGGGCTACGGTCGGTGTGGGTGCGGGGCAGATGAGCCGCGTGGATTCAACGCGTATTGCTGCTCGCAAATCAGTGGATATGGCTGAGGCTATGGGGTTGGCAGAGCCGCTCACAAAGGGCTCTGTCGTGGCGTCTGATGCGTTTTTCCCCTTCTCTGACGGGCTTTTGACCGCTGCTGAGGCAGGCGCGACCGCGATTATTCAACCGGGTGGTTCCATGCGAGATGAAGAGGTAATCAAGGCCGCCGATGAGGCCGGACTTGCCATGGTCTTCACCGGCATGCGACATTTCAGGCATTAAATTTCAGGGACACAGATGTTCAAACTATACCTCACCGCATTTCTGATTTTCGTGGTCGATCAGGCGTCCAAATACTGGATCGTCGAAGCCATGGACCTCAAAAACCGTCTTGCGATTGAGGTTTACCCGCCGTTTCTCAACCTGCGCATGGCGTGGAACCAAGGCATCAATTTCGGGATTTTCGATTTTGGTGACAACGGGCGTTGGGTGCTGATTGTTCTGTCGCTGATCATTGTGGCCTTTGTGATTTACTGGGCCAAGAAGATGGGCGGCACGCTTATTCCGATCTCAGCGGGCGTTATCGTGGGCGGGGCTTTGGGCAACGTTTATGATCGCCTCGTTTACGGAGCCGTTGCAGATTTTCTCAACATGTCCTGTTGCGGGTTCAACAATCCGTTTGCATTCAACGTTGCGGACGTAGCGATTTTTGCCGGAGCGATCGTTTTGATCCTGTTTGGGGACGATAAGACCCAAAAAGGCGCGTAACTCGCGCGTGACGACCAAGGCGAGATGGGCTAAGCTGGCCGCTAAGACATGATTTTGAATGGGTATCTGATGCTCCGAGCTACGTTGAAAACCGCTATTATCCTGACGCTTGCGGGCGGTTTGAGTGCCTGCAATCGCGATGGCAACAATGGTCGTCCCTTGTTGAACCTGCGCCAGTCGGCGATTGCACCGGATGAGTTTCTGGTGGTGCCGCAAAAGCCTCTTGAGACGGCCGTTGATGCCTCTGTCCTTCCAAAACCGGTTCCGGGTGCTGAAAGCCGTGTGACGATTGATTTTGAAGACAATCTGATGGCTGCTCTTGGGGGCCGTATGCGTAGCAGTGGCCGCGTTCCTGCGTCAGAAGCCGCACTTGTGTCTGCCGCCCGTTCAAACGGTGGAACCACCGCAAATATCAGAGATATTATGCGGGACGAAGATCAAGCCTTTCGTGAGGCCAGAAGCGGTAAGATTGATCGCTTGGCCAAGAAAAGGATGGCGGTGACTGTTTATGATCAAATGCTTCTTGATCCTGAGGCTGAGGTGCTTCGCCTCCAGGCGATGGGTGTGAAAACGCCAGCGATACCTGCACCGTAAAACTTCCGAGGTCTGCTAACGGCCTGTTCACAATGACGTATTATCTGTTGATGGGCGGGGCGCATGGTCTATGTTCTTTTACATATTCATCAAGGAGATTTACTTTGCTTCGGATATTAAGCGCATCGATCATCTGGATCGCCTCAACCGCATTCCCGGCCCTTGCAGGTGGCGCTCAGGTCACCAGTTACACGCTTGATAATGGTATGGATATTGTGGTCATCGAAGACCACCGTGCACCGGTCGTCACCCATATGGTCTGGTATCGCGCCGGAGCGGCGGATGAGCAGCCGGGCCAGTCCGGCATTGCCCATTTCCTTGAGCATTTGATGTTCAAAGCGACGGACGAGTTGGAATCCGGTGAGTTCTCCAAGATCGTGGCGGCCAATGGGGGCAATGACAACGCGTTCACCTCCCATGATTACACCGCTTATTTTCAGCGCATTATTGCTGATCGCCTTGAGTTGGTCATGAAAATGGAAAGCGACCGTATGACCGATCTCCAGCTTACGGATGACGAGATCATTCCAGAGCGTAACGTCGTTTTGGAAGAGCGCAATCAGCGGGTGGAAAACAACCCCGGCGCTCTGTTTTCTGAGCAGCGCAATGCGGCGCTTTATCTCAACCATCCCTACGGGCGACCCGTCATCGGCTGGAAGCACGAGATCGAGCAGCTTGATCGCGAAGATGCGTTGGATTGGTACAACACCTATTATGCGCCCAATAATGCCATTCTGATCGTGGCGGGTGATGTTGAGCCTGAAGAGGTCAAGCAATTGGCCGAGACCTATTACGGCCCGATCCCGCCATCGGATAATTTGCCCGAACGCATGCGTCCTTCCGAACCACCTCAACTGAGTGCGCGACGGTTGGAATATAATGATCCGCGTGTGCGCCAACCCTATGTGATACGCTCCTATTTGGCGTCTGAGCGTAATGAGGGTGCGCAGGAAGAGGCAGCGGCTCTGACGATCCTCGCCGAATTGCTCGGTGGCAGCGGGATCACCTCTGTCATGGGCAAACAGCTTCAAATCGAGGATCAGATCGCCGTGGCAACCGGCGCGTTTTACTCAGGCGGTGGTCTGGATAAGCAGAGTTTCGGGCTATACGTGGTGCCAAAAGACGGTGTGACCCTTGAAGAGGCGGAGGCGGGCATGGATCGCGCCGTCGCCGCTTTTATCGAGGAGGGTCCCGATCCGGCCCACTTGGAGCGCATTAAGACCCAAATCCGCGCAGCTGAAATCTTCGCACTCGACAGTCAGGAAAATCTGGCCCGCCGCTATGGCGCGGCTCTCACTCAGGGGCTCACAATCGAGGATGTGGCCGCTTGGCCGGACGTTCTGGACGCGGTCGAGCCAGATGATCTGGTGGCCGCCGCCAAGAGTGTCTTTGTTAAAACCAACTCTGTGACGGGCTGGTTGAGTGGGATGAGCAGCGGAGCGCTCAGCAATTCAGGAAATCAAGGAGCGTCGCAATGATACGTTTTGTTATGACGTTTTGCCTTGTGGCAATCGCTCAAATCGCCACGGCTGCCTCTGAAATCGAGGAGTTTACCACGCCTGGTGGAATTGAAGTTTGGCTGGTGAATGAGCCCTCCATTCCGATTGTCGCCCTTGAGGTCTCCTTTAAAGGCGGATCCAGCCTTGATCTGCCCGGAAAAGAGGGGGCGACCTATCTGATGGCAGGCCTGTTGGAGGAAGGTTCTGGCGATTTAAACGCCACGGAATTCCTTGAGGCCACGGAAGCTTTAGCGGCCAGCTATTCCTATCGGACATTCCGGGATTCCGTGTCCATTGAGGCGGAGATGCTTAAGGAAAACGTCTCTGAGGCCATCGACTTGCTAAGGCTCGCATTGATCGAGCCCACCTTTGATCAGGTCGCAATTGATCGGGTGAAATCCCAGATCATGTCCTCTCTGGCTCAAGACAAGACCGATCCTGATGAGATTGCCAGCGCAACGCTGCGTGCGCTTAGCTTTGACGGGCATCCCTATGGCACCAAGGACGAGGGCACGCCTGAGACGGTCGGTCAGTTGGAGCGGGGCGATATCGTAACGGCCCATCAGAACGCATTGGTGAAATCCCGCATGTATGTGGGTGTGGTGGGCGACATCACAGCCGACGAGCTTGGCCCGTTGGTCGATCGCCTGCTCGGTGATTTGCCCATGGACGGACCTGAACTGCCGAAAGCCACGGAAATGGCCGTGGGCGGGGGGATGACCGTGATTGATCTGGCCACGCCTCAATCGGTTGCGCTTTTTGGCCATAAGGGCATTGCGCGGGAAGACCCTGACTTTTTTGCCGCCTATCTTTTGAATGAGATACTGGGGGGGAGCGGCGTTGAATCGCGGCTCATGCGCGAGGTGCGCGAAAAGCGCGGGCTGACTTACGGCGTCTATACGTTTCTGGCTCCCTTTGATTATGCCGCCCAGATGATGGGCAGTGTCGCCAGTGCCAACGACCGGATATCCGATGCCATTGAGGTGATCAAAGACCAATGGACCCTTCTGGCTGAAACAGGCGTGTCCAAAGCCGAGTTGGAAGAGGCCAAACTATACGTCACAGGCGCCTATCCTTTGCGCTTTGACAGCAATGCGAAAATTGCGGGTATATTGGTCGGCCTCCAACTCACAGGCCTGCCCAGCGATTATATCAAAACCCGCAATGACCAGATGATGGCCGTGAGTTTGGATGAGATAAATGCGATGGCAAAGAGGCTCTTGAAACCCGAAGAGTTACGCTTTGTGGTGGTGGGTCAACCAGCGGGGCTGACCTCGACCGAGTAATTGCAGAATGCGCGTTTCAGAATCGGAGCTAACCTGCTACCAATGGTGGTATGGATGGATCGAACCCCAACATAAGCCCTGATCGTCGCGTCATTCGCCAGTTGGACGAGACGGCGATCAATCGCATTGCGGCAGGCGAAGTGGTGGAACGTCCGGCCTCTGCGGTCAAAGAGCTGGTCGAAAACGCAATTGATGCAGGGGCGTCTCGTATTGATGTGGCCTATGCGGCGGGTGGCATGTCGCTTATCGAAGTGAGCGATGACGGGGTGGGTATTCCGGTTGCAGAATTGCCGTTGGCTTTGGCGCGACATGCGACCTCGAAAATTGATGGATCCGACCTTCTGAACATCAACACCTTCGGCTTTCGCGGGGAGGCGCTCCCGTCTTTGGGCGCAATTGCCAGACTGAGCATCGAGACACGGCATTTGGACGACGACAGCGGCTTTTGCTTGAGTGTGACCGGTGGCGCCTTGAGCGGTCCCAAACCTGTTTCCCGCGTGCGCGGGACCAAAGTGTCCGTCTCTGATATCTTCTTTGCAACCCCTGCACGTCTCAAGTTTCTCAAGAGCGAGCGGGCCGAGGCGATGGCGATCAGCGATGTTGTGAAACGGCTCGCCATGGCGGTTCCTCGTATTGCGATCACATTGACGGATATGACCGATAAGCCTCGCAAAATCATAGATTTACCCGCTGAGGCTGGTTCGGAGGAGATGGTTCTGGCCGGACGCCTTGGTCGGATCATGGGTAAGGACTTCACCCAAAATGCGATCTGGGTGGATGCGGAACGCGAGGGATTAAGGCTCTTTGGAATGGCCGGAGTGCCGACGTTTTCAAAGGGTGCGGCAGTCGCGCAGTACCTGTTTGTGAATACGCGACCTGTGAAAGACCGGATGCTAAACGGAGCGCTTCGGGGCGCTTATATGGATGTGATGAGCCGTGATCGGCATCCGGTGGCTGCTTTGTTTATAGACTGCCCTCCTGAGCGGGTGGATGTGAACGTGCATCCGGCCAAATCAGAAGTTCGGTTTCGCGACGCAGGTGTGGCGCGTGGCTTGATTGTTTCGGGTCTGAAACATGCTTTGGCAGAGGCGGGGCATAGATCGTCGACCACCGTTTCAGACGCCACATTAGGGGCGTTCCAGACCGAGCGGCCCGAGGC
>CAZXRG010000192.1:0-5668 GCA_964642935.1 uncultured Rhodobacterales bacterium
TTGAGGCCCATATCGGTGAACACGCCGGAACTGGCGGCCACGATGCTTTCAAAGGCCCGTTGTTCGCGGCGCTCTGCGTCATTGGAGGCGAAACCGGGGATGGATATGGTGATCAATTCGGGGCGCTCTTTACAGAGCTTGGCAAAATCAATCCCGAGGGCAGCCAGTTTTCCGGGGCGGAAATTCTCGATCACGATATCGGCTTCTGCGATCAGTGAGAGCGCATCCGAGAGGCCTTCCTCGGACTTCAGATCAAGGTTCACGATCACCTTGTTGCGGTTCAAGGTGGCGTTGGCAGGGCTGTCCCACATGGGACCATCCGGCGGGTCGATATGCACAATGGTCGCGCCCAGATCACCCAGCAGCATGCCCACCGCTGGTCCTGCAATATACTGGCCAAAATCCACCACTTTCACGCCTGTGAGCGGAAGGTTGGAAAACGAATTGCGCATCTGCGTCTCCATAGAACAAGCGGGGCGCGTCCCCGGTGGGTGGTTAATGTCCGGTCAGCATCCAGTTGGCGGCTTTTTCGGCAATCATGAGGGTGGGCGAATTGGTATTTCCGCTGGTGATTTGGGGCATAACGCTGGCGTCTACCACGCGCAAGCCATGTACGCCTTTGAGTTTCAGATGGGGATCAAGGACGGCTGTGTTATCGTCTTGTCGGCCCATTTTGACCGTGCCCACCGGGTGGAAGATGGTGTTGGCAATGTCTCCGGCCAGCTTGGCCAGTTCCGCGTCGCTTTGGTATTGAATGCCCGGTTTATATTCCTCAGGCGCATAAGCGGCCATTGAGGATTGCGCCATGATTTCGCGGACTTGGCGCAGGCTTGCGGCGGCCACTTTGCGGTCCTCATCCGTATCCAGATAATTAGGCGTGATCTTGGGGGGATCGCGGAAATCGCCCGAGCCGATGCGCACATGGCCACGGCTGGTGGGGTTGAGGTTGCACACGCTCACGGTCACGGCGGGGAACGGGTGGAGGTCCTCGCCAAAGGCCTCAAGGCTGAGGGGTTGGACGTGGTATTCGAGGTTCGCATGGGGGCGGGTTGGATCAGAGCGGGTGAAGGCGCCTAGCTGGCTGGGGGCCATGCTCATGGGGCCGGAGCGTTTGAGCATATATTCGAGCCCGATTTTGGCCTTCCCGATCATGGAATTGGCCAGAGTGTTGAGGGTTTTGGTGCCGTTCACCTTGAACACGGCGCGAATTTGCAGGTGGTCTTGCAGGTTTTCGCCAACGGCGGGGGCGTCGAGCACCACGTCTATGCCGAGGGATTTCAAGAGGTCTGCCGGACCAATGCCCGAAAGCTGGAGGATTTGGGGGGAGTTGATTGCGCCTGCGGAGAGCACCACCTCTTTTTGGGCTTTTACGGGGGTGCTTTGGCCCGTGCGGTTCACGATGGCCCCGGTGCAATGGGGCATGCCATCCGCGCCTGTTTCAAAAGTGATTTTTTCGACCAAGGCTTCGGTCCAGACGGTCAGATTGGGGCGGGACTTCACGGGGCGCAGGAAGGCTTTGGAGGTATTCCAACGCCAGCCGGAGCGTTGGTTTACGTCGAAATATCCGATGCCTGCATTGTCACCGCTGTTGAAATCCTCAGTCTTTTCAACGCCGATTTCCGTGGCCGCATCGGCGAAACTGTCCAGAACGTCCCAACGCAGGCGCTGCTTTTCGATACGCCATTCGCCGCCATGGCCGTGGGTGTCGGAAAAGCGCATGTTGTCGCCCATCTCGGGGTCCGCGCCATTGTCGAGCTTGTAGTGGTCCTCATGGGCCTTGAAATCCTCAAGGGAGTTCTCCCAGCTCCATGCGTCCTCACCGCTTAAGCGCGCCCAATTGTCGTAATCCCGCGCCTGACCGCGCATGTAGATCATGCCGTTGATGGACGAACAGCCCCCCAGCGTTTTGCCGCGTGGATAGCGCAGGGTGCGCCCATTGAGGCCCTTGTCAGGCTCGGTGTTATACATCCAGTCAGCGCGAGGATTGCCGATGCAATAGAGGTAGCCCACGGGGATGTGGATCCAGTGGTAGGTGTCGGGCTTTCCGGCCTCCAGAAGCAGGACGCGGTTCTTGGGGTCAGCGCTGAGGCGATTGGCCATGAGGCAGCCAGCCGAGCCGCCACCGATGACGATATAGTCGAACTGGTTTGCGCTACCGGTTTCAGTTTGCATCGCATCCTCCCGCATCTAATCGCGTGATCAAGGGATGGTGTGGATCGTCGCGCACTTTATGAGTCCCGCTTCGATCCGTTCTGTGGCCTCCCCAGACCGCGTATAGGGCGCTTGTTAGACCTGATCTTTGCATAATCCTAATGACGGATTTCGAAAAGCAATATAAGTTTCTTTTATATGGAACGCAGCTTCAACATAAACACCCTTGTGGCCTTTCTAGCGGTGGTGCGCGAAGGCAGCGTGTCGAGTGCGGCGGTCACGCTTAACCTGACGCAACCCGCTGTCTCCCATCAGATCAGACGGTTGAGCGAGGAGACCAATAGCACTCTCTTTGAGCGCACCGCGACCGGCTTGCGGATAACGCCTGAGGGGGCCGCTCTGGTGCCCAAGGCGGAGAAGGTTCTCGCAGCGTTTGGCGAGTTCAAAGACAGTGCGCTGCGCAATGCCAAGACCGTGCGGGGGACATTGCGTATTGGCACGATTATTGACCCTGAGTTTATCCGGCTTGGTCAATTATTGAGCCATCTTCGGGCGGATTATCCCGACATTCAGACCGAGCTTGTGCACGGTGTGAGCGGCGAGATACTAGGGCGGTTGAAGCGCAAACAGATTGATGCGGGGTTTTATCTTAGCAGCCCTGATGAGCCGAGCCCGATTGAGACCGCCTCCAAAGGGGCGATCCAATCGGTGCGGCTTGCGGATTTCACCTACCGCGTGATTGCGCCTGCGGGTTGGGAGGCGCGTCTTGAGAATGCCACTTGGGCGGATTTGGCAGCGCTGCCTTGGATCGGCACGCCGGATAGCTCCTCGCATCACTGGTTGCTCAAACGGGTGTTCGAGGCCCATGGGTGCGAGCAAAATGTGGTCTCCCGCGTGGATCAGGAGGCCTCCATGCTGGAAATGGTGCGCGCAGGCGTTGGACTGGCTTTAAGCCGCGAGTCCATAGCACTCCATGAGCGGCAGGCGTTTGGCCTATCCATGTGCGATAGCGTTTCCATTCCCGCCTGTCTGAGCCTTGCCTATCTTTCCTATGGACCGGAAAATCTGGCCATGGGGGCGTTACAGACGCTGATCAAGCGGATTTGGTGAGGGCCTCGTAGCCCCTGCCCTTGTCGCCTTTTTCGACACTAAAGGATTGCTTGCACCCTGATAGGTTGTTCTTCCTAATCGAGACCTAGTCTTGCTACGTGAGAATCCCATTCGGCTATGCATCTTGAACGCCTGATCACTCTTCTGGAAGTTATCGCCGCTGCCGGGCGGCCCATTTCGGTGGCCCAAATCCACAAAGCAACCGACCTGCCCAAGCCCTCTTGTTATCGCTTGGTGAATTCGCTTTTGGAGCAGGGGTTGATTGACGAGCCTTCAGGGGATGGGCGCTACATTATCGGGGCACGCACGTTGCGTATCGCCATGCTCGGGCAGTCGGATAAGGATGTGATGCGTGCCGCCGCGCCGCAGTTGAAAGCGGCCGCAAGCAGCATCAATGAAACCGTTTTTCTGGCCCGATTTCGCAACAGACAGGTCGAGATCATCCATGTGGAAACCCCCGATGATCCAAAACGCTCCTACATTCATCCCGGACTTGGCAAGCGGCCCATGCACGCCTGTTCCTGCTCCAAGGTCATTGCCGCTTTTGCCGAGCCTGCCAATCAGGATGTCATCCTCTCCGAGACCATGACCCAATTCACCGAGTTCACGAAGGTCACGCAAAGCGCTGTGCGTGCGGAGTTCCCCTCCATCGTGGCGCGCGGATTTGCAGAGTGTAATCAGGAGATCGACATGGGCATCGCAAGTGTCGCAGCGCCCATTGCGATCGGAAAGCTGGGAGCCACCTTTAGTGTCGGGGCCGTGGGTCCCATCCGGCGATTTAAGACAGAGGATCGCATGCAAACCGGAGAGACCCTTATCGGTCATGCCAAGAAACTCAGCGGGGCAATCCAGCTGTGTAATGTCGCAAAGGTGTGATCGCACCGGCGCAATAAAGGTCACACTGACCGAACCAAAACGACCCGAAAACGGGCGGACTAAAACCAAGGAGGAATACCATGAATATAAGACCTGATCCGACGTTCCATGCATCTCCAAAGCTTGCCATGGAAGCGCCTGTTGAGAATTACGCGTTTACGGTGATGCTTAGCCCTGATGGCTCGCAATCAGACGGCATTGCGGTTGTTGACCTCAAGCCCGGGTCCAAAACCTACGGCGAGATTGTCCATCAGGTGATCGTGCCCAATAAGGGCGACGAGTTTCACCATTTCGGCTGGAACGCCTGTTCTTCGGCGCTTTCGCCTTTGACGGGCCATGCGTTTCAGGAGCGTCGCTATCTGATCGTGCCGGGCATTCGCTCTTCGCGCATTTACATCATTGATGTGAAGGAGCCGCTTAAGGCCCATATCCACAAGACCATCGAGCCAGAAGAGCTGTTCGCCAAGACCGGCTATTCCCGTCCCCACACCATCCATTGTGGTCCTGAGGGGATTTATGTCTCCTGTCTTGGTGGCGGTGGCGCGGATGGCACTGACGGCCCTCCGGGTATCTTCATCATGGATTGCGAGACGTTTGAAATCCTTGGCATCTACGAGATGGATCGGGGCAAGCAGGACAAGCACTATGATTTCTGGTGGAACCTTCCGCAGGATTACATGGTCAGCTCTGAGTGGGGTCTACCACCGCAGTTCGAGAATGGCATTGTGGCCGAGGACCTTCTGTCCAACAAATACGGTCATTCGATCCACTTCTGGGATTTACGAGCCCGCAAGAACATCCAGACCATGGACCTTGGCGAGAACCACCAGATGGCTCTGGAAATCCGCCCGGCCCATGATCCGACCAAATCCTACGGATTTTGTGGTGTGGTTGTGGATACGACCAATCTTCAGGGCTCTATCTTTACGTGGTGGCGTGATGATGATGGCAAATGGCAGTCCAAAAAGACCATCACCATTGATCCGCGTCCCGAGAAGGCGGAGAACCTGCCCCCGCTCCTTCAGGGCTTTGAGGCGGTGCCTCCGTTGGTCACCGATATTGATCTGAGTTTGGACGATAAGTACCTCTATGTGGCCTGTTGGGGCTTGGGGGAGATGCATCAATATGATGTCTCCGATCCGATGAACCCGACACTTGCGGGTAAGGTCGAGCTTGGCGGCATTGCACGCGGGGCCAAACACCCCAACGGCAAAGAGTTCGCTTACGGCCCCCAGATGGTTGAGATCAGCCGTGACGGGAAGCGGGTCTATTGGACCAACTCGCTCTATTCCACATGGGACGATCAGTTCTATCCCGACGATGAGGGTGGGCAGATGGTCATGGCCGATGTGGGCGAGAATGGAGGTCTGACTTTGAACAAGGACTTCTATATCGACTTCCCCGAAGGTCTGCGCTCCCACCAGATCAGGCTTGAAGGCGGAGATTGTTCAACAGACAGCTTCTGCTACCCGTCCGTCTAGGGAATGGAAGACATAACAAATGTGACGGCCCTTTGGTGGGCCGTCATTGT
>CAZXRG010000193.1:0-5630 GCA_964642935.1 uncultured Rhodobacterales bacterium
CCCGCCAGCTTACCAGCTGTTATAGCCGAGGAACTTACCAGACATCTCGACCTTCACCCGGTCCCCCTTAGGGTTTTCAACACGGGTCACCGTCATGTCAAAATCAATCGCCGACATAATACCGTCGCCAAATTTCTCCTGAATGATCGCCTTCAACGTCGGCCCGTAAACGCCAACGATCTCGTAGAAACGATAAATGCAGGGATCGGTTGGAACCGCCTGCTCCCAAATCTTGGTGGGGCATTCCTCTAAAACACTGGCCGCCTCTTGAGGCAATCCGAGCGTCTTCACCAAAGCCTCCGCCTTATCGGCAGGAAACGCATTCATGCCCATACAGGCCGAATGGGTCCAAACCGGTGACATATCGATCTTCTCGGCAATCTCTTCCCAAGTGATCCCGCTGGCCTTTTTGGCCGAGAGGATCATTGCGGTTACGTCTTCTTTTTCCATCATCTTATAGTCCTGCATGTCCTTCATGGTTTACGACTCCTTTGCGGCTTGGCCTTAAACGACCTTGAGCGTGGTTTCTGATGTTTGCGGTTTTGAATTTGTCGGTGCCTCTGACACCTCGATGCGCACCGTCTTTGGCGTTTTGGGAGGGTTCTCCATCCCAGCCAGCTCCTTGGAGCGGGACGCTAGGAACTGCACCACATGGGTGCGGATCGGATAATAATTCGGATGCTCGATAATCTGCGCCCGCTCACGAGGACGCGGCAGAGTGATCTCAACAGACTCCGCAATATGCGCAAACGGCCCGTTGGTCATAAGCAGAATACGATCCGCCAAAAGGATCGCCTCATCCACATCATGGGTGATCATGAACACGGTCTGCTCGGTCTGGCTCCAAACCTTGATCAGCTCTTCCTGAATGGTGCCCCGCGTCAACGCATCAAGTGCGCCAAAAGGCTCATCCAAGAGCAACAGCTTCGGCTCAATGGCAAAGGCCCGCGCGATAGACACCCTCTGGCGCATACCGCCCGAAAGTTGCGAGGGCTTACGATGCTCCGCCCCATCGGTCAGACCAACCATGGAGAGATACTTGAGCGAATGCTCGGTCACCTGCGCCTTAGTCCAATCCTTATGCCGTGCCGCCACCGCGAAAGTCACATTCTTCAGCGCACTCAACCAAGGCAGAAGCGAGTAATTCTGAAAGACAACACCCCGATCAAGGCTCGGCCCGCTCACATCCTGCCCGTCCATAATCACCACACCATCGGTGGGATCCTGAAGACCGGCCAGCACATTCATGATCGTGGATTTCCCACAGCCCGAATGGCCCAGAATGCAAACAAACTCTCCCTTTTCGATCTTGAAACTGGCGTTCTCATACACCGTCAGAACGTCGTTCTTTCCCGTCGGATAGCGCTGGGTGAGATTTTCAATGGATAGAAAAGAAGCCATGCTTACTCCACATACGCCACGACCCGTTGGAGCAGCCCGAAGAGGAAATCGAGCAGCATCCCAACGACGCCAATCATAATTATCGAGAAAATAACGGAGGTCAGATCGAGGTTGTTCCACTCGTTCCAAACATAATACCCAATACCGGTTCCCCCCACGAGCATCTCGGCCGCCACAATCACCAGCCATGCAATCCCGATGGAGATCCGCATGCCCGTCACGATGGTCGGGGCCGCTGCGGGAAGAATAACCGTCAAGGCCGTCTTGATCGGGTTCAACTCATGGGTCCGCGCCACATTGACCCAATCGGCCCGAACGCCCGCCACGCCGAACGCGGTATTGATCAACATCGGCCAGATCGAGCAGATAAAGATCACGAAAATCGCACTCATCTCACTGTCTTGAATGATAAAGAGCGCAAGCGGCATCCACGCCAAAGGCGATATGGGCCGGAGCACCTGAATAAACGGATTAAGAGCCTTATAGGCCACCGGTGACATCCCGATCAGGAACCCCACAGGGATCGCCACCAAAGCCGCCAGAAAATAGCCCGACAAAACCCGAAACAGGGAATATCCGATCTGAATGCCAATGCCCTTATCGTTGGGGCCCTTGTCATAGAACGGATTGGTCAACTCCTCCCAGGCCTTCACGGCCACTTGGGAGGGCGGAGGAACACCCGCCTTGGGCGCGCCTCCTCCTGTCAGCTTCTCGTATTCTGTCAGCTCCGAAGCCGCTTTTTGCGCCGGAATTGACAGCTCCCAGACAAACAGCCCCACGATAAGGATTAGGAAGGACCATAAAATAGCGCGGCCATTGTCTGAGAGCGTTCCAAACATCGTTATCAGCCCGCCTTAATCGCGAAACTGTCGACGTATTCAGCAGGCTTGTCCGGATCGAAGGTCTTGCCCATAATCGTGTGCGACTTGTAGGTGATATCCGGCGCTTCATAGCCAAGATCATTCATGACCTTCTTACAATCTGCCGCCAGATAAACCTGCTCGGCCACAGCCTTGTAATCCACATCACCTTCAATATAGCCCCAGCGTTTCATCTGGGTCAGGATCCACACACCCATGGAATGCCAAGGGAACGGATCAAAGTCGATGCGATCAGGCACCTTCTTCACCTCACCCAAACCATCCGCATAAGTCCCCGTAAGAACCTGCTCGACCACCGGAACCGGCTGGTTGAGATAGTTCTTCGGACTGATGGCCGCCGCAATCTCGGACCGGTTCTCGGCCTGCGTGGCAAACTGGGTCGCATCAATAATCGACTTCAAGAGGTTGCCATATGTGTTCGGCAATTCCTCAGCGAAGGAGAGAGGTGCGGCAAACGCGCAACAAGGATGCCCTTCCCAAATCTCTTTGGTCAGGATGTGAAGGAAACCAATCCCCTCCCAAACAGCACGCTGGTTGAACGGATCAGGCGAGAGATAACCGTCAAGGTTACCCGCACGAAGGTTGGCCACCATCTCGGGCGGTGGAACCACACGGATCTGGATATCCACGTCAGGGTCCAAACCAAACTCGGCCACATAATAGCGCAGCAGGAAGTTGTGCATGGAATATTCAAACGGCACACCAAAGGTGAAACCCTTCCACTGCTTTGGATCACGCTTGTCTTTGTGCTGATTGCCCAAAACAATCGCCTGACCGTTGATGTTCTCAACCGCAGGCATGATGTAAGGCTCAGCCACAGAACCCGACCCCAAAGTCATCGCCAATGGCATAGGTGTCAGCATGTGAGAGGCATCATACTCGCCACTCAACGACTTATCGCGCGCAACCGCCCAACCGGCCGTCTTGATCACTTTGGCGTTCAACCCGTACTTCTCATAAAAGCCCATTGGCTGGGCCATGATGATCGGGGTCGCACAGGTGATCGGCACAAAACCAATCGACAGATCCGTTTTCTCAGGTGGCCCCAAATCATCCATGATCGCCGCTTTGGCTTTCTCAATGGGGAACACCGACGCAAGAGCTGCGGCCATTGTCGAGCCGCCAACCATGCCCATGAAAGAGCGACGTCCAAGCTCGTTCTGACCGAAAATGGAGCGCACAATCGCACTCTCAACGGTCCGCTCCAACATCTCTTCAGATGTGGTCACATCGCTGTGCGTGCCACCGCCATTACATGTGTCACACCCGCAACCAGCCCCGTGTCTAAGGTCGGTATCGGACGAAAACGGATTTCCTAAACTCTTCACCATCTCTGCGCTCTTTCCCTGCTATTGGTGTGCGTTGAGAACAGCTTCACACGGGCGAACGGGCGGCGAATAGAATATGTTTAAAATGTGTTAACGATCTAACTGACTGAAATTTAATCATTTATTCAAAAAAACGTTACGAGATTTCGTAATTTACGATTTTTCGTATTTGCAACTGCGAAAACTCAGACCAACATCTTCGCATGCGCAACAATTCCGATTCGACCTCGCTTCTAGACCTTCAAACCCTGCCTGCTCTCGTTCTAAACGCTGCGCATGATAGCGTCGTGACCGCCAACGACCTTGCCCGCCAGACCTTCGGGATCGACAGCGATGAGCCTCCAAAGTTCCGAGCACTCCTCAACGCCTCCACAATCGACTTCGCCGTATTCGCCGACGCCGTCGCCCATTATGGAAATCACACCACCCGCGACGTGCAATTCTGCCGCACAGATGGCGAAAGCCTCGAGCTTGAATGCCGCGCCCGCGCCTTGGGAGGGTCCGAGTTCCTCCTGAACTTCATTGACCTCAAGGAGCAGGCCCGCCTCACCAAACAGGCCGAGACCGACAATTTCCACCGCTCCGGCCTGTTCGGCTGGCAAGGGGCGCAGGACTTCTTCGATCAGATGGAGCGGCAAAACCAACTGATCCTCGATGCCGCTGGCGAGGGCATCTACGGCATCGACGCCCAAGGGAAAGCCACCTTCGTCAACCGCGCCGCTCAAGAGATGCTGGGATGGAACGCAGAAGACCTCATCGGCAAGGACCTCCATACGGTCATCCATCACCACCACCTCAATGGCGACCATTATCCCACCCATGAGTGCCCGATCTACGACACTTTCCGCAAAGAGAAAGTCCAGCGCGTCCAAAACGACGCCTTCTGGCGCAAGGACGGCAAACCGATCCTCGTGGAATATGTCTCGACCCCGATCTATGACCGCAATGTGCTCGCAGGGGCCGTGGTGATCTTTCGCGATGTCACCCAAACCCGCGCCAATGAGCGCGACCTGCGAAAAGCCCTTGATGAGGTCGAAACCCTCAAAGCCCAGTTGGAGCAGGAAAACGACTATCTCCAACAGGAGATTTTCTCCGAACGCGCCCAACATGACATTGTCGGCACCTCCCAAGCGGTCCGCGCCAATCTGGCGCAAGTTTCCTTGGTGGCCGAAACCGATAGCAACGTGCTGATCACAGGCGAAGGGGGCACGGGCAAAAGCCTGATCGCCTCGGCCATCCATAAATCCGGCAAGCGCGCCAAACGCCCGCTTGTGGTCGTCAATTGCGCCGCCATCTCCCCCAGCGATTTTGAGGCCACTTTCTTTGGCTACATCAAACGCGCCTTCGTGGGCGCCCTCCAAGACCACGCGGGCAAGCTGAGCATCGCCCGCAATGGCACGCTCTACCTCAAAGACGTGCAAGCTATCCCTCTGGAATTCCAAGCCAAACTCATGGACGTTCTGCAAAGCCGCAGCTTCAAGCGTTTGGGCGAGGAGCGCGATCACCGCATCGACCTTCGCCTGATCTCCTCCACCTCAAGCGACCTCCTCAAGGCCGTGCGCGAACACAGGTTCCGCGAAGACCTCTATTTCGCCCTCACCGTCTTCCCGATCCATTGCTCCCCGCTCAAAGACCGCCCAGACGATCTCCCGCCCTTGGCCCTGCATTTCCTCAAACAGGCCGCCAAACGCCACGCCCTGCCAGAGCCGCGCCTGTCCAAGCAAAACATCCTCGAACTGGAAAGCCACGACTGGTCTGGAAACGTGCGCGAACTCAAAAACTTTATCGAACGCGCCACCCTTCTGGCCCAAGGCGGCAAGCTGCACCTCAACCTAGGCTCGAACCTGCCCAATGAGGCAGGCTCCAACTCCGAAATCCTCACGGACGGTCAAATTCGCGATTTCGAGCGGCGCAACCTGATCTCAAGCCTACGTCAAACAGGCGGTCGCGTATCAGGCGAAGACGGAGCCGCCGCCCTTTTGGGCCTCAGCCCCACCACGGTCTACTCCCGCATCAAAGC
>CAZXRG010000194.1:0-5591 GCA_964642935.1 uncultured Rhodobacterales bacterium
CAATCCTCAGACGGGCGAGTTCGTGGATCATACGTGCATGGGATTTTTTCCTCGGACGTATTTCGTCGCGAATTTTTGGCAAATCACGGGGTAGTCGCGTCAGATAAATCTTACGGGGCAACCGTCGATGGTGCTCTCGACGCACTCGCAACACATATGGAGGAATATGTGGATGTCGACGGTCTAATTAAGATCGCGAAAGACGGGGTTTAAGACCCTCGCGCTTTGAGCGCATTTTGCACTTCCTGACGAACAAGCTTGCGCACGTTTCGGGTGATTCTGTTCCCCAACTCACCTTGGAGTTCTTCGCGTATCATCTCACTCACCAGCGCACGTAGGGCAACTTCGTCCTGAAAAGGTGCCGCAGGCTCCTCTTCAACCTCAGCTACGACGGGTGTTTGAACCTGAGTTTGAGCGGGCGTTTCAAGGACAAGCCGATCATGAGTCGCGTCTTTAACGACCTTATGTTCTGGCGTGAGCATAAGGGTTTCATCAATCTTTTGCGCAGGCGTGAGTTGTAACGCTTCTTCGCTGCGCGCCTGAGCTTCCTGTGAAACCAGTTTTCGGATCGATGCTAGCACATCGTTCACATCTTGAGTGTCATTCGTCACAACCGTATTGCTCATTACTCGCCCCTGCCCGTCTCTAAGCAGGGACTATAACAGGCTTACCAGCCCACACAATGACGAGCGCGTAGATTGGTAAAAAATCGCCGATAATTTTATATTGAACTAGTTGTTCCAGCGATCGTTGATACGACCCAGAGCAGTACCTTCGCGGGTCAGCGGCTTGTTATTGACTGACTGATAGTAAACATTTGGATCATAAGGCTCGATGCCCAGCTTCAAATATTCAGTGGTCAGCAATCCCATGGACGCCACAAGATTGTAGGCGGCGACATACTCATCGCGTTGCGCCGCTGCCAATCCTGACTCCGCGTTCAACACTTCCTGCTCCGCATCTAGAACATCAAGGGTCGTACGCGCACCAAGTTTCGCCTCTTCCTGAATGCCATCAAATGCGATCCGAGCGGCTCTGATTTGCTGACGGCTTGAGCGAATTGACGCACGCGCCACATTCAAGTTTGCCCAAGAAATCGCTGTATCTTGCTCAACCGAACGCGCCGCATCCTGTAGTTCTGCTTTACGACGATCAAGAACAGAATAGGCCTGACGTACGAGACTGTTGTTCGTGCCGCCGTCAATCAGAGGCATGTTTCCGCTTAAAGAAACAGAGCCTGACAGGACATCATCACCATAGACTTGCGTATTAATGCCGTAAGTTACATTTGCACCCAAAGAAACTCTTGGTTTTTTGGCACCTTTGGCGCGCAGCACATCATATTCGGCTGCAGCCATGCTGAATTGAGCCGACTTGATCGCCGGATGCTCAACAGATGCAATGCGCTGGGCGCGCTCTAAAGTTGCCGGAAGGTTGGGCAGTGCTGGGGGAGGCGCAAGATTGCTTGGCGGCATGCCGACAGCGAGTTGATATGCCTGACCGGAACGCTCCAATGCGCCACGGTTGGTCGCCAAATTGCTTCGGGCGGAGGCAAGACGCGCGTCGGCCTGACTAACATCGGTCCGCGTGACTTCGCCAACTTCAAAACGATCTTTTGCGGCTTCTACCTGTTGACGAATAACGCCAACGTTGTTGTCGGCCAAAGAGACAAAACGCCCGTCGCGACGCACATCCACATAAGCGGTGATCGCGTTCAACAGGATGCCCTGCTCAACAGAGACCAACGAAGACCGCGCTGCTGCAACATTGGCACGCGCTGCATGGACGGCCGCTTCTGTTTGGCCGCCGTCATACAACACCAGGCTGGCATCAAGTTGTGTGCGGATCGTGTCGGTGTAATCCCGCGTGGCATTTGAAGCGTCTGAAAACGCAACTGCACCGGAGGCTGTTAACTGAGGGCGGCCAGAAGCCCCTGCTTGCACAACACCCTCGTCCGCGGCACGGAGTGCTGCGCGGTTGATCTTAAGTGTCGGGCTCGTTTGGTAGGCGGAGATCAGAGCGTCTGAAAGCGTGTCAGCGATTGAAGCTGTTGAATTCAACAACATTCCAACCGCACATAATGCACCCAGAGCCGTATTGCGTTTCAAGTTCTGTCCCATCTCGCCCTGCCTTTTATCTTTGATTTAGATATATATTACACCTTAAGCCCGTAAGAGCCTATAGTTCAAAAGCTTTCTCTCGCTCGAAGCCTTCGAGTACTGTCGCTGTTGCATCAAAGGCGCGTCGCCATGTGACCTGTCCACCCGACATTCGCCCGATGCGGCATTGCCCGACAGTTCCGTCCATAAATATAGCGGCAATGCGACCATTTTCCTTGATCTGGCTGAGAATGCTTTCTGGCACCATTTCAACGGCACCTTCAATCAAAACAGCGTCATAAGGGCCATGGGTCGGCGCACCTTCCAAAAGACCTGCCTCAACAACAACCACATTGTCAGCCTCTTGGGCGGCGAGAATATCAACGGCTTGAGCGGCCATATCTGTGTCCGCTTCCACCGCAATAACTGCTTCTGCCATTTGACCGCACAATGCCGCGATGTAACCGAAGCCACAGCCAATATCCAAAACCAGATTATCGTCCGTCAATGCCAATGCATCAAGCATTTTCCCGGTTACGCGAGGATCAAGAAGCACGCGACCGTTTGCGAGTGGAATATGTTCGCCCGCATAGGCCACGTTTCGATAGGTTTGCGGTACAAACTCTTCACGTGGCACACGCAACATCGCGTCAATAACCGTATAGCGCGTTACATCAGAGGGGCGGACCTGACAGTCAACCATTGCAGTTCGGGATTGTTGAAAATTTGTCATATTTTGCAGCCCATTAGCGCGGAAATAAGTGGGGTTCACTGGGTCTTGCCACAGTTTTACAAACTGAGCAACCAAACAGGTGAGTTGCGCGTTAGTTTGAGACGACTTTTAGCGCCAGTTTCCCCTTAGAGAGCATTTCTTTACGATCCAAATGCAGGCGACTTTGCTCCTGCTCTACAACAACAGCCAAATCGTCGAGCATTTCGGCACTTTGTGTGAGGCCATCGCGACGACAGGCCGCGCCCAAATCGGCCAATACAGCGCTATACCAGCTGACACCACTCACAGTCTCGTCACTCATAGCCTCGCTCCTAACCCTTGGGTGCCATTTTCATAACGCAAACCAATTAAAGCCCCGTGAACACTGGCCATTTTCCAAATACCGCTTTACCTCGAAATAGACCCGCGATATTGACGCCCAACCAATCTGGGCCTTTGATCTGATCACAGGCAACGTTGTGAGGCGACGTGGCGGAGTGGTTACGCAGCGGATTGCAAATCCGTGTACACCGGTTCGATTCCGGTCGTCGCCTCCAGACTTAAACTGCTTGAGGCTTTCAGGGAAAATGGCTGAACCACATACGACGCCTCCCTCGGACAAGCCGCTCACAGAAGCTGAAATCTATTGGCGTGATCCAACCGCGGGTCCATTGAAGCTTGCCCATGCATGGATGAACATGATGTTTGTGGATCATGGCTTATTGCGCATGGCGTTTCCCAATCGTCACGAATTGGCACCGGGTGTTTGGCGGTCTTCACAGCCCTCCCCGTCTCAGCTGAATTGGTTTGCACGGCAAGGTGGAAAGACGGTACTGACATTGCGCGGGCACGATTATCGCGGGTCGATGTTTTGGGAACAGCGTACCGCAAAACAGCTCGGCTTGAACCTGATGCACTGGCGCTGTCGGTCGGATCACGTAGTGGACGTGCCTCAAATCCAGGCGTTGGTTGAGCTTTTAAGAACGATCGAAACGCCTGTTTTGATCCATTGTAAGTCCGGTGCGGATCGCATGGGGTTTGTGTCGGTCATTTATGCTCATGTCATAAAGGGCGAGCCGATCCGGAAGGCGATGGAACAGCTATCGGGTCGATACCTGCACATTAAGTCCTCAAAAACAGGTGTTCTGGACCATTTCTTCGAGATTTTTGCGAGCGCTCATGAGGAAACCGGCATTGGCTTTGAGGATTGGTTGGCAACACATTGTAGTCCGGCTGAAATCAATGCCTCCTTCACGCCCAACGGGTTTGCCGGTTGGTTTGAGCGGAAAATCCTGCTGCGCGAGTGATTTAGAGCGCTAAGCGCTCAGCCGTCAGAAACACCAGCCTCTGCAAATGTAGCCATGCCGGAATGGCAGGCAAGTGCGGCTTTGACGACTTGAATGGCAAGAGCGGCCCCAGATCCCTCCCCCAATCGCAGGCCCAAATCAAGAAGTGGTTTCTTTTCAATAGCTTGAAGGAGCGCGTTATGGGCCTGTTCTTCTGAAAGGTGCCCTGCAATCATGTGATCCAGAGCATTCGCGTCGGCCTTATAGAGCACAGCAGCGGCAGAACTGGCAATAAACCCGTCTAGCACCACCGGAATGCGCTTGTGTCGGGCGGAGGCGTAAGCGCCAACCATCGCAGCGATCTCGCGGCCTCCAAGACATCTCAGAACTTCAAGGGGAGTTTGTGTGTTATGGAGGACTACGCCTCGTTGGACCACGTCGGCTTTCAAAGTGACCCCTGCTTTGTCCAACCCGGTTCCAGGCCCGACCCAATCCTTAGCCTCTCCACCAAAGAGTGCCAGAGCGATTGCAGAGGCCGAGGTTGTATTGCCAATGCCCATTTCTCCGGCCACAAACAGATCGCAATCTGCGTCAACCGCATTCCAGCCGATCTGAAGAGCCTCGATCAACTCTCCTTCGCTCATGGCGGGCGCTTGTGTGAAATCTGCGGTTGAGCGATCCAGTGACATCTCGATCACGTTCAGCTTGGCTCCCGCCAACTCGGCCAATTGGTTGATAGCAGCGCCCCCATTGGCGAAATTACCGACCATCTGTGCGGTAACTTCGGATGGGAATGCGGAGATACCTTGCGCCGTAACGCCATGATTTCCAGCGAAAATTACAATTTGGGGGGCGGTGATCATAGGAGCCGCTTCACCGCGCCATCCCGCATACCAGATTGCAATATCTTCCAAGCGTCCCAAAGCACCGGGTGGCTTGGTCAGAACGCTATCGCGTGCAACAGCACCGTCACGCGCCTGAATGTTCATCTCCGGCATATCATTTAGAAGGCTCAGAAACTCGGAAGGCGATTGGAAAAGGGCAGCACTCATGTTGAACTCACAAATTGCAGGTCGCGTTTTCCCAGCACAAAGCTTAGAATTGAGGACGGTGCAAGAGGTGTTTGATCATGTCCCATATAAACGGGTCCGAGAATGGGTTTCAAGCGGGGTGGAAACTATCGGATATTGGCACGGCATCGAGCCTGATTACGCGATTTCCGCTCAAGGAGAACTGGCTAGATAGCAACCGAATGGGTGCATCGGCTTGGGCGTTTCCACTTGTCGGGGTTGTGCTCGGGTTTATCGCTGGAGTGCTTCTTTTTGCGCTGATTTCCCTTGGGTTTTCCGCTGGGGTATCAGCGGCAATTTCGCTTTTTGCGCTGTTTTTGATGACTGGAGGTCTGCATGAAGACGGGATTGCCGATTGTGCTGATGGTTTAGGTGGGGGCAAAAACAAAGAGAACGCTCTTGAGATCATGAAAGACAGCAGGCT
>CAZXRG010000195.1:0-5549 GCA_964642935.1 uncultured Rhodobacterales bacterium
AGATGGTCCACGCAACACGCCTTAACCGACACAATTCGCTCTCTAGGACCTGACCAAAAGATCGCAAAGATCGCCACGCTCCAAGACGTGGATACGCTGGCCGATCTTGCTTTGATCACTCAAAACCAGCCCTAATAGCCCGATCCAACGTCAACCGGTTGCCGACATCTCACCGCTCAATCGCTCAGAAAGCATGTCAATGGCAATGCCCGCAGCCGCCATGCCCCGATGCCCGCCGACCAACCGGTCCGACACCGCCCTTGCGCAGTCTTCCAACTCTTTATCTCCAGCAGTGCTCGCAACTCCGGCCAAAAACTGAGCCCCGAAGGCCAGTTCATCACAGGCGTCTTCGCGAACGGCCTCCTCAAACAGATCCAGAGCATTCTCCAAATCCTGCGTATAGAAATCAGTGCCCGACATTTCCGCCTTAAAGTCAGCCTTCCAGTCAGGAAGCCCACGCGCCTTGCCCGGAACAACCTTCAAGATTGCCTCCTGAAATGCCCCCAAGCCTTCAATCGGCTTGAGGAGATACCCATCCGCCCCGCAATCCTCTGCCGCTTGACGGGTTACCTCTTCATCAGCGGCACTTAAGATCAGAATGCCCGGTCGGGGCTCAACATTCTCCGTGACAATTTTTGCCACCTCAACACCGTTTCCATCAGGCAAACCAAGATCAATCAAAACCACGTTGGGCCGGAACAACATCACATGCCGCTCTGCCGACGCGATACAATCCGCCCGCCTGAGCCGCGCCCCTGACACCGTCGCCATCATGCGAACCGCTTCGGAAACCGAACGGCTGTCATCTACCAACATAATCGAAACGCCAGTCAAACACTTGGGCGGTCTTGACTGTATCTTGAACGCAAATTCGTCTTCCAAACTTGCCATGGGAACCATCCTTTGGGAGCATCTGTGTCCCCTCACTAGACGCATTCATAGCTAACAAGGCCTTAATGACCGCCCTCCCCCCATACCTATCTAGATAAACTTGTATCTATTCATCTTTCCTAATGCCCCAGTTTGAAACAGTTCACGCCCACACACACCCGCGACCATTCCCCACGGGGCCCAAACCTTGCCAACACCAAAGATCGCCGCATATAGAGGCCTAACAACAAAAAGGACCGCCCGATGATTGGCAGATTAAACCATGTGGCCATAGCCGTGCCCGACCTTGATGCCGCCATCGCGCAATATAAAACCACCCTAGGGGCTGATGTGGGCGCTCCTCAAGACGAGCCCGACCACGGTGTCACAGTCGTCTTCATCACGCTGCCCAACACCAAGATCGAACTTCTCTATCCCCTTGGCGAAAACTCCCCGATCACCGGCTACCTTGAGAAAAATCCATCAGGTGGCATCCATCATATATGCTATGAAGTGGACAACATCCTTGAGGCCCGCGACCAACTGCAAAGCCAGGGCGCACGCGTGCTTGGTACAGGCGAGCCCAAAATCGGAGCCCATGGCAAGCCGGTCCTGTTTCTACACCCCAAGGATTTCAACGGCTGCCTAATCGAACTGGAAGAGGTTTAACATGACAATCACCGGCGCAATCGTCCTATTCGCAGTCCTCTGGTTTTTGATCCTATTCATCATGCTCCCCATCGGAGAACGCAGCCAGTCCGAGGCAGGCGAGGTCGTCCCGGGCACACCCGCCTCCGCACCCGAAGACGCGATGATGAAGAAAAAACTGATCTGGACCACAGTGACCACCGTCATCCTCTGGGTGATCCTCGTGGGCGTGATCATGTCCGGCATGCTCAAGGTCGAGTATTTTGACATCTTCAACCGGATGACCCCCAAGGAGTGACGCCCGCACGATTGCGAAGACCCACAGCTTTCGGCTAGCCTCCTTTGAAAAACAAAGGGGACACTCCATTGGCCTTCGCATTCGACGCATCTCTCTCTGAAAAAGCCACCGCCCAAGCGGCCCCTTTCAAGGGTTATCCCCCCTATCATTTCGTGGGTGGCAATATCGACGAGGCCACAGTCCCCGCCGATCAGCTCGCTCAAATCATGGCCGATATCATCCGCGAGAAGGGCCACCATATGGCCAAATACGGGATGGAAAGCGGCCCCCAAGGCCACCTCCCCTTGCGCGAGTTCATCTGCGATTTCAACAAGCGCCACGCGGGCATGGATACCACCCCTGATCAGGTCCTGCTCACCTCGGGCTCCCTTCAAGCCATGGACTTGGTCAATGCAGCCCTCCTCAACCCCGGCGACACAGTCGTGCTGGAAGAGGGCAATTACGCAGGCGCGCTCACCCGTCTTACCGCCCTAGGCGTCACCTACATAGGCGTGCCTCTGGACCAAAACGGCATGCGCATGGACGCGCTTGAAGACACACTTGATGACCTCCAATCCCGCAATATCACCCCGAAATTCATCTACACGATCCCGACTGTGCAAAACCCCACAGGCTCGGTCATGCCTGAAAGCCGCCGCTTAGAGATGCTGGCCCTTGCCAAACGTTTCAACACCCCGATCTTTGAGGATGATTGCTACGCCGACCTCATCTTCGACGGGAACCGCCCCAAAGCGATCCACGCGCTCGATGAGGACGGGCGGGTGATCTATTGCGCCACATTCTCCAAAACCATCGCCCCCGCCCTGCGCGTGGGCTATCTGATCGCCCCTTGGCCGCTCATGGGCCGCATTCTACCGCTAAAAACCGACGCGGGAAGCGGCGCTCTGGAACAAATGCTGCTGGCGGAATACCTGCCCGCGCATTTCGACACTCACCTCCAAAGCCTCCGCCCCATGCTCCGCGAAAAAGCCCAAACGCTCACATCCGCACTGGACGAGCATTTCGGCACAAGCGTCACATATGATCCGCCCATCGGGGGCATTTACCTTTGGGTCACACTCCCCGAACAGGTCGACACCACCCGGCTTTTCGAAATCGCCCTCAAACAAGGCGTCGAGATCAACCCGGGCGCACAATGGACCGTAGACGGGGTCGCCAACAGACACCGCATGCGCATCTGCTTTGGCCATCCATCCAATGACACCATCCGAGAGGGCATCGCAAAACTGGCCGACATTTGCTTTGAGGAATTCGGCCTGCCCATCAGAAGCGCCAACCTATCAAGATAGCGCACCACTCATTGAACCGCTCGCGTTTCACCCTATCTTCTCACACATGACAGAAAACGCGAAAATTCTCTACAACGCCCAATGCCCGGTCTGTAATTTCGAGATCAGCCATTACGCGGCCTATTCCAGCAAGCAAGCGCTCCCGCTGACATTTGAGGATTTGAACACTGCCGATCTCGCCCCTTGGGGTCTGAGTGAAGACCAAGCGGCGCAACGGCTTTATGTCTCAAAAGAGGGCAAGCTCTATGATGGCATTCCAGCCTTTCTGATCCTCTGGGCCGATATGCCCCGCTACCGTCTATTGGGCCGCTTCATTGGCCTCCCGGGCATCCGCCAGCTCACAACCCTGATCTACGATCACGCATTGGCTCCGGTCATTTACAATTGGCACAAACGCCGTCAGGCCCGCCTCAAATCTGCGCCAGAAACCCGGTGACCCGCGCCAAGCCCTCCCGCAAAACATCCCTCTCAAACGCATAACCAATGCGCACATAGCCCTCTTTGCCAATGGCAGAACCGGGTAGAAACATAACCCCGGTCTCCTCTTGAAGCGCGCGGCAAAAGTCGGCAGAGGCCATGCCCACATCCATTTTCACCAAAGCCGTGGTCCCCGCCAAAGGTTTCACGAAGGACGCTTTAGGCTCGCCCTCCACCCAAGCACTCAGAATTTCCAGATTGGCCCGACAGATCGACCGGCTCCGCGCCAAAATCCGATCCGCATTCTCCAAAGCCAATGTCGCCAGATGATCATCAATCTTCCCAACGGAGATCGTATTGTAATCCCGATGCACCAAAACTGCCTCCAAGACCTCAGAAGGCGCCACCATCCAGCCCAGCCGCAAACCCGCCAGCGAAAACGCCTTGGACATAGAGCCCGTGGCAATCCCGCGCTCATAAAGATCCGCAATGGACGGATTGATCTCATCGCCCATCTGCTCGGTCCCGCGATAAACCTCGTCACATAAAATCCAGGCCCCGGCAGACCGCGCAATCTCCACCAATCGCGTCAAATACGCCCGATCCAAAAGCGCGCCTGTGGGATTATTGGGATTGCTAAGCGAAATCAGCTTCACCCCCGACCCCACCATTTCGGAAAGACGCTTCAAATCCGGAAGAAACCCGTCAGCCTCCTCCAACTCCAAGCGCATCACTTCCGCCCCAAGGCTCTGAGGGATCGCATAATGCTGCTGATAATTGGGAACAATCGACACCACCTTACACCCGGGCTCCACCAAAGCCTGATAGATCAGCGCATTGGCCCCAATGGCCCCATGGGTCACCAGAACATCATCCCGCGTCTTATCGCTGTAAAGCGCTGCAATCGCGTCGCGCAATCGCGAAGACCCGACAATCTCCCCGTAAGTCAATCGCATGGGCAAAAGACCCGAAAGCCCGTCATTCACCCCCGCCAAATCAAGCAGAGCCTCAACGGTCAAAGAGGACACACAGGTCTCCGCCAGATTAAAAACCGCATCCCCCTCATAAGCATTCATCCATTCCTCAACCCCGAACGGCGCGATCTTCATAACATCACCTCAAGCGCTGGAATTGATGGGTAAACGTGGCCACGCCCAAAATAGGCACAATCAGGTTCAACACAGGAATACTAAGGGGAATGGCCATAAGCACCCCCGCCAGCCAAACCCGCCCCCGATGCCGCCGCCTCAAAGCCTTGGCCTCAGCCACCGGCAAACGACGCAGAGCCACTTGGGAGAAATACTCACGCCCCAGCAAATACCCGTTCACCGCCAAAAACACGAAAGGGGCCAAAGGCGCGACCAGCAGATAGATCAACAGCGCCAAAAAATTCACCCCCAGAAAGACCAAGCCAAACTGCAACCCGTCCACAATGGCATCCCCCAATGACGAGCCAGCCGCCTCAGGCAAATGCGGATAATGCCGCCGCTCCACCGCTCCGGCAATCTCATCTAGGAAAAACCCGATAAACAAAGCGGCCACGGGAAACATCAAAAACACCGAAAGAACCAGCAACGCCGGAATAGCCGCAAAACTCAGAACATCATCGAGAAACGTCACCTCCCCGATCAAAGGAAGTGAAAAACTCTCAGGCAGGATCACACCAAGGAAAAACCAAAGCCCATACCCAAGCCCCAACAAAAGGATCACGGTCAAAAACAGCGACTTCAGCAAAACCCAAATAAACCGCGCCGAAAACATCTGCGCACAAGATTTCAAAAAATCATCAAACAAAAGCACATCATTCTCCCTCAGAGCATGACCTAAGCACGACACCCCCCAATTTCCAGACGCTATCGATTTCCCAAAAAATACTCATCCCACAGACACAAAGAAACCCGAGCCAACTGACAAAGCACCAACCGCAAGACCCCAAAGGTCTTGCTTAAAAAGAATGCCCGTAAGGGCGCCTTTTAGAGCGTCCGACCTTAAACATGTAGAGCCAATACCCTGCCATGCTTCGCATT
>CAZXRG010000196.1:0-5527 GCA_964642935.1 uncultured Rhodobacterales bacterium
GTTTCGCGACTGAAACCAGAGTTTTCGCAATGCGGTAAGGGGCCGGAAAGAGCCACGAGTACCGGATTGCCCGCCAGAGCGAGCGGCTGCTTTTCCAGCGCGGATTCCTTTGACATAGCGAATGAAAAGCCAATATTACACGCTTTGGCGAAGCAGAAAACCAAATCAATGCTCGGTTTTGCAAAGTCCATGATTGGCGAGTGTTTCGCCAACTGCGCAATCCGTAACATTGTTAGTTGGAAGGCTTCTGACATGATCATGCTCCCGAACGACATCAATGCGGATCATGACCAGATGCAATCATAAGGTGATGCTGTTGGTGGTGAGCGCCAATTGTCATGACACCAAAAAAACCCAGAGCCTCAATTTTAGAGAGTTCGGAGGCCGAATTCCCTTTGATGCTCAGCTCGACCCCATTTGGCGTGTCAGCAACAGAAACACTCCAGCCAGTCGCACCAGCCAGCATAGATGCGTGAGCATTGGTCATGCGCTGGATCGATAAGACCGTTCCTTCCTCTCCACTGACGTTAAAAACAACTTGATCCTCCTTACGGGTCTCAATGATCGTCGCCTGCGTGGTGACACGGTCCATGTCTACCAGGTGATCCCGTAAGGCGGTGATGTTCACTGCGCTCCAATCTGTTCCGGGATCATTGGTCAATATTTCCACGATTTCGGCAATGGCAGCAAAGGTCGACTGCCCAATTTCGCTCGGTAAACCGCCCGGCGCATGCGCATGTTGAGCGGAGACTGGCGATGTAAAAAGAACAGCCAATGTCATGGTCAGAAAATAGCGCTTCATCAAATCTCTCCAAAGTTTGTGACGCGCTTATCCTAGGAACACTCCGAGAAATCTCATATGATCTTGATCATATGTTACCAGAACCATTTCATTTGCTGCCAAGCTCTGCATTGCGCTCCATCAAGCTTGAACGTGGCGCCTATGTTTTCCAACAAAATGATCTGACAAAGGCCCTCTATTATGTTGGCAGCGGATCCGTAACTTTGAGGCGGACAACCGAGACGGGCGTTTTGATCACAGTCTATCGTGCAGAACCAGGGAGCTTCTTTGCAGAGGCCTCGCTATTCTCGGATACCTATCACTGCGATGCGATTTGTTCTGATAGAACCGAAATTGTTGCAATCTCCAAAGATGTGGCCATGGGGTATCTGGAAACAAACGCGAATTTTGCTGTTGGCTTTAGTGCGTTGCTGGCCCGGCAAGTTCAATCTTACCGGCATCAGATGGAAGTGAACGCTATAAGATCAGCCCCTGATCGTGTTTTCGCAGCAGTGTCCTCAGGTATGTTAACCGGATCGGTCATGCAGCTTTCACAAAGGCTTGGATTGACCCATGAGGCGACTTATCGCGCTTTAGCAAAACTGGTGCGGGATGGTCGCTTGAGAAAGCTGGGGCGAGGTCGATACGGCTTTGGGAGCTCCTCAAATCCCCCTTGATTTAATGCGGCGAAGTGCGTTGACTTTGGATAGTCTTAATCTCGTCTGTCCATGTCGAGCGAATATAGCTCAATATGTCCCAAATATCATTGTCACTCAGAGCCTCGTCCACAGCTGGCATGCCGCTCTTGAACCCGGTGATGCCGCGCATCTTTAGAGCCTGTTCGCCGCCGAATTTCGTGTAGTTAAACAGAAGTGTTCCGTCGTGGTGCCACGTATGGCCAGTCTCATCATGAGGTGGTGCTGGCATGACACCATCATCGCCCGGAGTGCGCCAATTGGGCTGGCCCTCAAGATTTTCGCCGTGGCAGGACGCGCAGTTTTCACCATAAAGAGCCCGACCATTCGTCAAGTCACGACCTTCCCATTCATGGCTTGCATGGGCGATAGTGGGAAATTCAAAGCACGCTATCGCAAGCACAATCAGTCTTATCATTATTTCACCTCGATCCAAGTTTTCATTCCCGTGGCTTGATGGCCGAGCATATGGCAATGGATCAGCCATTTGCCCGGATTATCAGCGATGAAGGCCACATCGCGGGTCTCTCGCGGATTGATCAGCGTGGTGTCACGAAGCGCGCCCATCTGATTTTGTGGGCCCAACTCATGGAAATGGTGCCCATGCAGATGCATGCCATGGGGAAAAGCAGTTTTGTTTGTGAAGCTCAATCTGACGGCCTCTCCACGAGACACTCGAAAAAGCGGTTCATCTGTCAAACCTGCGACGCCATTTAGCGCCCATACCTGACCCGCGTTCACTAACGCGCGCATATCCAACTCTTGCCCCTGATAGGTCGCCGTTTGCAGCCCCCCCATCGCCCCGCCTTCCATGACAATCGGCACCGTCAGCGCGTTGGAGAGGTTGTTTACGACGGCAACTGGATTTGGTGGGAGTGAAGTGATGCTCTCCCTTTTGGCTCCGGCAGCTTGGCCCGTCACCTCAAAGTCAGTCAGCGCGTAGGATGTGTCACGCTCCTGCATGTAAAGAACGGCCTCACCGCCCGTTTCAGCCACCACATCGACAATTAGATCTGCCCGTTGTGCCGGAGCCAGTGTGATCAAATCAATCGGTTGCGGTGTTTCTAACGGCATACCATCAAGTGCAACTATGCTACCGTTCAGCCCCTTGATCCCAAGCTGGAATATACGCGCGTTTGCCGCGTTGATGAGCCGAAGCCGCAGGCGTTCATGGGTTTTGACCGGGTAAATGCTATCCGCCTTACCATTGACTGTAGCGAAATTTCCCAAGCGACCGCCGTGCGAGTTGTCATGCATCGCCCCAAAATCATTGCTTATTGCGCCACTCTTATCCAGCCGCCAATCATCGATCATTAAAGTGATGTCCTGATCCACATCAGGCAGGTCAACCTCGTCAATGATCAACGGCCCATAGAGGCCACGGGCAACCTGTTCCCATGAGCGATTGTGGGAATGATACCAATATGTGCCTGCGTCCGGCGCAATGAAAGAATAGTCAAATGTCTGTTCCGGCTCGACCGCAGTTTGGGTCATACCCGGAACACCATCCATTGCGTTGTCAATTCTGATCCCATGCCAATGCACGGCCGAAGCTTGTGGGAGCTGATTGATGAAGCTTCGTTCGACGCGTGCGCCTTGCTTCACCCGAATTTCAGGCCCCGGAACCGAGCCATCGAAGCCCCAAATGTCGGTCGGGGGAAAGTCTTTGGGAGCCAATTGAACCTTTGCAGCCATCGCTGTCAGCGTTTTAGCGGGAGACGCCAAACCAAAGGTTGGAACAATCGCGGAAAGTGCGGTGGCGGCAAGAAAATCTCTGCGGTTCATACTCATCCTACTTCTTGATCCTGAACGCTTCATGACAACTCGAACATGTTTGCGTTGTGGCTTTTAAGAGATCGTCAAAACCTGTCGCCGCCAGAACGTCCATGGGAGGAAGTGGATCGGCTGGGCCAAAGGTAAGCCCTGTCTTTTGGTCGGCACCCATCGCCGAAAGAGCTAGACCCTCTGCCAGAGTATCAAGGCGATCCGCAAGAGCCTCAAATACCGTCCAATTGTCCCAGATTGCAGGGCTGGCCTCTGAAACCATCGGGACTGGTCCATTGGGGAAACGCTCCAACATGGCATTACCTGAGTGGGATTGAATAACCTTGGCAAGGGATGCGGCCTTTGGTCCATCAACCGAACCAGCTTTGGACATGCCGACCAACTCTTTCATGGATTTGGCAATGGCAACCATTCCATCCATCCGTTCTTTCACAATGCCCGTAGCGCCACTATGAGCAAAGGCCGCAATGGCAAAAAATGAGACGAACTCGACTGAAACAATTAATGTTGTAACTTTTTGCATGCTCATTCCTAGTTGATGCCGTTGGCACGTTGAATTTCCCGAACGTAGGCAATGATGTTTTTGACATCGCCTTGGGTGACGCCCTCAACGGGGGGCATATTACCGAATTTCCAATGATGTGCACGGACGCCATTTTGCACGGCCAGCAAAAACGAACCGTCGCCGTGGTGGCTTGGCTCATAAATTTTGTGAATTAGAGGTGGGGCGACTCCATCCCGACCAACGGCGTTTGTCCCATGACAATCCGCGCAAACGGCATCAAAAGCGCGCTCACCTAGTTTGGCTTGCTCGGAAAACCTATCAGGCAAGACGATCTCCACGAGAGCCTCGCCGTTGTTTTCAGCCGACGCGCTGTCTTGTGGACCGTCATTTGACCCTGACAACCCCCAATAAAGCACCCCCGCTCCACCCAAGAGCGCAGCACCGATCAGTAACTTATTCATTTTGAAAGCATCCATAAAGCCATCCCGACCATCATTAGATTTTCGGTGAGCGACACAAATCCAAGTGGGACTTTGCTATCTCCGCCAACGCAGGCGCACTTCAAGTCGCGCTTATCGATGTAAACCGCCTTGAACACACTTACGGCGCCTATTCCCGCAACCACTAAAGCCGCTGGTGCGGAGACCCATGTGAGCACACCGGCCATCATCAACAGACCTGCACCCGTTTCAACAAATGGATAGACATAACCGTATCGCACCCAACGTTGCGCCAATAGGTCGTAGTTCAAAAACATGGTGGCAAATTGGTCGATGTCCTTGAGTTTTTGAAGGCCAAGCAAAACCATCGAGATCGAAATAAACCACTCAATGGTACGACCCACAAAGGCAGTTCCCATCGACACCCATGTGACAGCTACAGCCATCAGGGCAGCGACCAAAAAGAGGGCAATAACCGGTTGGTAGGTGACCGTATCTGTGGCTTTTCTGGGCATCCCAAAATGGGCGCTAAGGTCGTCAAAGCCGCCGATCCGATTCTCTCCCATAAATATCTGCGGCGTTGTTTTGACATTGTGTTTGGCTTTGAACGCATCCACCTCTTCCCGGCTTGTCAGATGATTGTCGACGACCGTGTAGCCTTTACGTTCCAAAAGGTCTTTGGATTTGAGGCCGTAAGGACACATGTGATCTGACATCACCATCCGGTAGAGCGTCGCTACTTGGTTTGTATCTGTATCTTTGGGCATCACTCTCGCCTTATTGTAAGGGAAGGTTGTCGCGCTGTTGCGTCAGGTCTCAGGCATGTCTACTCTTTCCAGCAACTGGAAGGTCAAGGACAAATCCATGAACATCTCAAAAGCCGCCAAGGCCGCCGGATTGCCCACCAAGACGGTTCGGTATTATGCGGACATCAAGCTGGTTGACCCTGTTGGCAGAACAAGCGCAGGTTACAGGTCTTATGATGAAGCGTCTGTCAGGCGTCTCGCCTTTATCCGTCGTGCGCGTGAGTTTGGCTTTACAATCGACAACTGCCGCGAGCTTCTTGGTCTCTATCAGAACGACAAAAGATCAAGTGCCGACGTCAAAAAGATTGCTTCGCTGCGCCTAGAGGAAATTGAGGAAAAGCAGCGAGAGCTACAGTTCCTTCATGATGAATTGGCCCATCTCGTCAAAAACTGCCGGGGAGACAATCGACCTGACTGCCCGATCATCGACTATCTGGGATAGCTCAGCTGAAAGGCCGTTTCCAATAGCAACCCGGTCATCCGACAAAAAGACTCGGATGATCACAAAGTCCCCC
>CAZXRG010000197.1:0-5505 GCA_964642935.1 uncultured Rhodobacterales bacterium
GGGCGCGGCATTGAAACCGGCCTGATCGGAGTGGTTCTGTTTGGATTGGCCGCCTACCTGATGCAATATGTCAAAAAGAGACGGCGAAAGGCCAAAGGATGAGAATATCAGATGTTGCCAATGAGGTTGGAATTCCGATTTCGACCATTCGCTATTACGAAAAGCGCTCGATAATTGCCAAACCCGGTCGTAACGGGCGCAACCGTGAGTTTTCTGAGCAGGATGTGCGGGCGATAAAATTTGTGCGCGATCTCCAGTCTTTGGGGCTGCCGCTTGCCGATATCTCGGTACTTGTTCAAAAGTCTTGGGACAAAGGTGATATGGCGTTGGTCGCGGCCAAGCATCGCGCGCGTGTTCGCGAGCGGATCGAAACCTTACAAAGGGTCGATCAGGTTTTAGCCAGTCTAGAGACCTGTGCGTGCAGCGGTTTGGATGATTGCCGCGTGACAGCAGGGGATTGCAGAAACGATGGTTGAGTTTGTCGGTTTTCTCGCCGTCTGTGTGATGGTCATCTGCTATTCTTTGGAAAGCCGGGGGCGAATTTTTACCCTGATTTTTGCCGGAGCCTGCATGGTGGCGGCAGGCTATGCGTTTCTGATCGGCTCTTACCCGTTCATGGTCGCTGAAGGCATATGGGGGATTATCGCGCTTCGAAAGTGGCACATGGCTTAGGCATTTTGAGGCGGGCACAAAAAAAGGCCGGAGAGAACCCCGGCCTTTTTCGATTCGAGTGTCGCTTGGTTTAGGTTGTTAGACCCAAAGCCCGCGCGCTTTCCATTGAGAGCACGTCGCTTGTGCCTTTCTGGTAGCTGCGGATAGCGCCTCTTGTTTTGGAGCCGATCACGCCGTCAATCGGGCCTGTGTAGAGGCCGCGAGTTTGCAAGGCGCGCTGCAAGGATTTCACCACGTCTGGCGTTGCGTTCACATCGCAAAGGACGGAGACCCATTTTGTCTCGCCGGGTGTTGCGGGACCGGTGTTTACGGTCTCGGAACGGTAGACGGCTGGAACGGCCACTGTGCGTGTGATTGCAGGTGTGTCGATGACGCGCTTGCTCACTGTCTTATAGGTGGCCGGAACTGGCACGGTTTTGACGGTGGCTGGCTGGTCGATGACACGGACCACAACCTCTTTCATAGTCTGCTCTGATGGCACCGAACGTGTTTCGGCTGCAGATTTCAGAACGCGGCGGGTGACGGTTTCGTAAACCGCTTCCGTTGTGTCCTGTTTGGTTTGCTCAGGTGTGACCACAACGCGTTTTGTGACGGTTTTGAATTCGGCTGGAATTTCCACCAGACACATGACGCCGGATGAGGTCACGCGGTTGGCCAGAATTGTTCCACCCAGAGCCTCGGCACCGATGGCGTAGACTTTTCCGCCCGGCTTCCACTCTGTGTAGGCGTCTTTGACCTTCACACGCTCGGTCACTGTCTCATAGACGGCGGGAACGGTGATTGTTTTGTTTTCAGCCGGCTTGACCAGAACCTGTTCGGTGACTGTCTCGTATTCGGCTGGCTTTGTCTCTGTCGTTGCCGGAGCCGGATTGTCGACTGGCACCTGACGGGTCACAGACTTGTAGGTCGCTGGCACCACTTCGGATTTGGTGGTGGCTGGTGTTACAAGCTCCTGCTCGGTCACTGTTTTATAGGTGGCCGGGATCGTCTCGACTTTCGTGGTCGCTGGTGTGACCAGAACCTGGTTCGTTACCGTGTTGCTCTTTCCGGGGATTTCCACGCGGGCGTAACACTCACCGGGCTGCGCGTTGGGCGGTCCGAAGTTGTTAGGCGCTGGTGCTGCAATGCCGGCTGTCGACAGCTCGGCGATTGTCACGTCACCGGGTTGGCCGTCAATCATTTCCGCCATCGGGAAGTCCCCAAAGCCCAGATCGGCACACGCGGTTAATAGCGCCAAAGCGCTGGTAGCTAATACAATATTTTTACGTTTCATCGGATATCCCACAGTCTGTCCCAACCAATTTCCACAACTCTAACGAAGATGTTTGTTTCTTACAAATTTCTTTCCCGTTTTGAAGAGAATTCGGAGCGAAAATGCCACAGGGTTGCAACTTTATGTTTATTGGCGCGTTCCAAGCAAGAGAAGTCGGGGTGAGAATCCCGTTATTTCGGGTAAATTTTTCGCAGATTTGGCAATTCATGGCTAGCTCTTGGACAATGGAGTGCTTAATTAGGGTCGATTATGAGATTCAGAGGCAGGAAAAATGGCTAAAATTACGTATATTGAGCACAATGGCACGGAGCATGTTGTGGAGGTTGCCAACGGTTTGACCGTGATGGAGGGCGCACGCGACAACAATATCCCCGGTATTGAAGCGGATTGTGGTGGGGCCTGTGCCTGCTCCACATGTCACGTTTATGTGAATGAAGCATGGGTCGAGAAATTGCCTGCGAAAGATGCAATGGAAGAGGACATGTTGGATTTCGCGTGGGAGCCGAATGCGGAGCAGTCCCGTCTGACCTGTCAGTTGAAGGTTACGGACGCTTTGGACGGTCTTATCGTGAAGATGCCTGAAAAGCAGATTTGATGCGATTTCTGGGGCTGGTCTTTGCTGTCTTGGCAGGGACCGCATCCGCACAGAGTGTTGATGTGGCCTCAGATAATGCCGTGGCCTCCTTTGAGGGGCCAACGGCGCGATATGGCCATGCGATCATGGGCGATTTGCCAGAATGGTCTCGGCTTTGCTTGAGCCATGGGGCTGATCGGGCTTGTGTGACTTTGGCTGAGACCTCTGTGTTTGAGGATATTGCGCCCCGCTTGGCGGATATGGACGGTGACGGTCTGGATGAGGCCGTTGTGGTTGAGAGTTCCGTGACGGGTGGTGCCTCTTTGGTTGTGTATCGGCGGGTTTTGGATCGGTTGGAGCGGATTTCGACACCGCCCATTGGTCTTCGAAACCGTTGGCTGTCGCCCATCGGAATTGCCGATTTTGATCGGGATGGGCGGATGGATGTGGCTTTTGTTGAAAAGCCGCATTTGAGTAAGGAATTGAAGATTTATTCCTTTGAAGGGGATCATTTGAAGTTGATTGCCCGTGCGACCTCTTTTTCAAATCATCGCATTGGTGAGGAGACGATCACCAGCGGGCTTCGTGATTGTGGTCGCGGGGTCGAGATGATTGTGCCCGATGGCTCTTGGCAGCGGGTTTATGCGGGGTATTTTGACGAAGGTCAGTTGGTGTTTGAAGAGCTTGGCCCTTATCGCGCTGGTCGGTTTGACGCCTATTTGAACTGTTGACGCGGTGGTCTTGGGCGCACTGATTAAAGTGCGCGCCAGCCGATGTCTTTGCGGTAAAACCCTTCAGGCCAATCTATTTGAGCGATTGCTTTATAGGCTTCTTCGCGGGCGTCTTTGAGGGAGGCTCCTCTGGCGGTCACGTTGAGCACGCGGCCACCGTTTGAGAGCAATTGCCCGTCCACTGTTTTGGTTCCCGCATGGAATGTCATGAGGTCGGCGGTTTCAGGGAGCGCTTCGAGGCCTTTGATGGTGGTGCCTTTTTCGTAGGAACCGGGGTAGCCGTCAGCGGCCATGACGATGGTGAGTGCATGATCATCGGCCCAATTTACCTCGATGTCCTCAAGTCGTTTTTCAGCCGTGGCAATCAGAAGGTCGAGCACTTGTGCGCCAAGACGCATCATCAGGGCTTGGGTTTCAGGGTCTCCGAAACGCACATTATATTCGACCAGTCTTGGCATCCCGTCTTTGATCATGAAGCCTGCGTAAAGCACGCCCTCATAAGGGGTGCCGCGTTTGGCCATCTCGTCAATTGTGGGCTGGATGATGGTGGTCATGGCTTTTTCGATCACATCATCAGTCATAATCGGGGCCGGAGAGTAAGCTCCCATTCCGCCCGTATTGGGGCCTTCATCGCCGTCAAAGGCGCGTTTGTGATCCTGAGCGGTGCCAACGGGCAGGGCGGTTTTGCCATCAGAGAGGATGAAGAAGGAGGCTTCTTCGCCTTCCATGAACTCCTCGATCACGACTTCTGCGCCAGCCTCGCCAAAGGCGCCGCCGAGCATATCTTTAACGGCTGTAATGGCTTGCATTTCATCCATGGCCACCACTACGCCTTTACCAGCGGCCAGTCCGTCGGCTTTTATGACGATGGGAGCGCCCTGTTCCTTGATGTAAGCTATTGCATTGTCCGGATTGGTGAAGCGCGCGTAGCCCGCGGTTGGAGCGGCGCAAGCATCGCAAATCTCTTTTGTAAACGCTTTGGAGGCCTCTAGCTTTGCGGCTTCTTTGCTGGGACCGAAGGTGAGGATGCCCGCTTGGCGCAATTCATCAGCAACTCCGGCTGCCAGTGGCGCTTCGGGTCCGATGACCACAAAGTCGATGGACTGCTCTGCGCAAAATTCTACGACGGCTTGACCGTTGTCGGGGTCGAGTGCGACGCATTGTGCAAGGCTTGCAATGCCCGCATTACCCGGTGCCGCATAAAGCTTGTCGCATTTAGGGTTTTGAGCAATCGCCCAAGCCAGAGCATGTTCCCGACCGCCAGAGCCAAGTACCAGAATGTTCATGAGCGCGTCCTTTCGTCTTGGCACCGATCCCGCGAGGGCTTACGATAATAAAAGCAAAACGAAAAGGCCTTCATGTCCGATCTGATCGATGATCCCGCACCTGGGCAAAACGCACCGGAATTTACGGTCTCGCAAATTTCCACGGCTGTGAAGCGGACGGTTGAGGGTGCTTTTGATCGGGTTCGCATTAAAGGCGAGGTCGGGCGGATTTTTCGGGCGCAATCAGGGCATCTCTATTTTGATCTGAAAGACGAGAAGGCGGTTCTGGCCTCAATTGCATGGAAAGGCGTGGCCGCACGATTGCGCACGCCCCCAGAGGAAGGGATGGAGGTTGTCGCGACCGGCAAACTGTCCACCTTTGCCCAGCAATCCAAATATAATTTCATTGTTGATGATTTAGCGCCTGCCGGTTTGGGCGCTTTGATGGTGATGCTGGAGAAGCGCAAAAAGGCGTTGGAGGCTGAAGGACTGTTTGCGCCGGAGCGCAAGAAGCCGATCCCGTATCTTCCTGAGGTGATCGGCGTGGTGACCTCTCCTTCGGGTGCTGTTATTCGTGATATTTTGCACCGTTTGCGGGATCGTTTCCCGCGCAAGGTGCTGATTTGGCCTGTGGTTGTTCAGGGCGAGAAATGTGCCGCTGAGGTTGCCGAGGCCATTCGCGGGTTTAATGCGCTGACGCCTGGAGGCGCTTTGCCACGACCGGATTTGTTGATCGTGGCGCGGGGCGGTGGATCGCTTGAGGATCTTTGGGGGTTCAACGAAGAGATGCCCGTTCGCGCGGTGGCGGCCAGTGACATTCCGGTGATTTCGGCAGTCGGGCATGAAACCGACACCACTTTGATTGATTATGCGGCTGACATGCGTGCGCCTACTCCGACGGCGGCGGCTGAATTGGCGGTGCCTGTTCGTGTGGAGCTGATGGCTGGGCTGGCCGGATTTGAAGAGCGGCGGGTGCGGGCTTTGGCCAAT
>CAZXRG010000198.1:0-1916 GCA_964642935.1 uncultured Rhodobacterales bacterium
GGATCGAGTTGGAAACCACCATTGTCCGACTGGCCGACGATCAGTTCTATCTGGTCTGCGCCGCTTTCTTCGAGCAGCGCTTGCTGGATCATCTGGACCAGCAATCAGCCGGAGAAGATGCGGTGATCACAGCGCTATCCGCCGATTGGTCAGCACTTTCCCTCAACGGCCCACGCTCACGAGACGTCTTGGCGGCCTGCACAAGTGCGGACCTCAGCAACGCCGGATTTCGCTGGCTGTCCGCCCAGACTATCAATGTCGCAGGCCATGACATTTGGGCCTTCCGCATGTCCTATGCCGGCGAGTTGGGCTGGGAATTCCACATGGAAAACTCCGCCTGCCTTGACGTCTACACCGCACTTTGGACCGCAGGAGAGGCTCATGGGATCGCCGATTATGGCTCCTTCGCGATGAACGCCATGCGCATGGAAAAAGGCTTTAAAGGTGCGGGCGAATTGACCAATGAGGTCACCTTGGCAGAAGCGGATGTACTGCGCTTTGCCCGCACCGATAAGGCTTACCATGGTCGCGACAAAACCCTGAACACGGACCTGCCATGGATTTGCGCCTACCTTGAGATCGAACCTGATGGAACAGCGGACGGCCATGGGGGCGAAGCGGTGATGCTGGACGGAAAACTCGTAGGCTCCACCGCATCCGTAGCCTTTGGCCCAACCGTCGGAAAGGTGCTTGCCTTCGCCTACATCAAGCCCAAAGCTGCAAAGCCTGACACGCCTCTGGAGGTTATAATCCACGGCGCACCAAGAGCGGCTAAAGTGCTGGGCAAACCCGCCTATGACCCCGACAGCCTAAAGCCAAGAACGGACGCCCCATGACCCTCCCCAAAACAATGCGCGCAATGGTCACCATGGGCCACGGCGATCTGGACCAAATGGTCATGCACACCGATTGGCCTCGTCCAGAGCCTGCCTCTGATGAAGTCCTGATCCGCGTGGGGGCTTGCGGGTTGAACAACACCGACGTGAACACCCGCTCGGGCTGGTACTCCAAAACCGTGACCCAAGCCACAACCGGTGAGGGCTTTGAGGACGTCGGCGAAGAGGACCCCACATGGGGCGGCGCTCCGATCACCTTCCCGCGCATCCAAGGGGCCGATGTCTGCGGAGAAATCGTGGCCGTGGGCGACAGTATCGACAAGGCGCGTATCGGCGAAAGAGTGATCACCGATGGATGGCTGCGCGATGCCGATGATCTTGGCGATATCAACAAGACGGGATACTACGGCTCGGAACGCGACGGCGGCTTTGCCGAATTCGCAACAACACCGTCGCGCAATGCGCTGGCAATCCAATCCGACCTCTCTGACGCCGAACTGGCCACCTTCTCCTGCTCCTACTCCACCGCAGAAGGAATGCTTACACGCGCTGGGGTCACAGCAGAGGATACGGTCCTAGTCCCCGGAGCCTCCGGCGGTGTTGGCGGGGCACTCGTGCAACTGGCAAAACGGCGCGGGGCCCGCGTAATCGCAATGGCCTCAGAAGCGAAACATTCCGAAGTCGCAACGCTGGGACCAGACATGATGTTACCACGAAACCCCGATGATCTGCGCCGAGCTCTCAAGGGCGAAAAAATCACCGTTGTCGCGGATGTCGTGGGTGGCCCCTATTGGCCGACCCTGATCGACATCCTTGAACGGGGCGGACGCTATACCTGTTCGGGCGCCATCGCAGGCCCCATGGTCGAACTGGATCTACGCACATTCTATCTGCGCGACCTGACCTTCACAGGCTCCACCGTGATCGCGCCCGAAGTGATGCCGAACTTGATCCGCTACATTGAGAGCGGAGAGATAAAACCGGCACTGGCGGCCACCTATCCACTGGAACAGCTGCACGAGGCGCAAACCGCCTTCATCGCCAAAACACACGCTGGCAACATTGTGGTGACACCATGAA
>CAZXRG010000198.1:2016-5439 GCA_964642935.1 uncultured Rhodobacterales bacterium
CATGAAGATCACGCGCATCACGGTCTACCACGTCAACCTTCCGCTAGAGCATCCCTATTGGCTCTCAGGCGGACGGCTAAAGTTCGAAAAACTCGACGCAAGTTTGGTCAAACTTGAGACAGATGCAGGCATCACGGGCTGGGGCGAAGGCACGCCTTGGGGCCATACCTATGTCCCCGCCCACGGCCCCGGTATTCGCGCCGGGATCGAGACCATGGCCCCGTTCATCATCGGCCTTGATCCACGCTGCGTCTTGGATGTGGAACGGGCCATGGATCAAGCCCTCCCCGGCCATCTCTATGCCAAAAGCCCGATCGATATGGCCTGTTGGGATATCGCAGGGCAAATGGCCGAGATGCCAATTGCCGATCTCATGGGTGGAGGCTCCCGCACGCCCCGCGCCATTGCCTCCTCGGTCGGGGCAAAAACGGTCGAGGAAACCCGCGAGGTGATGGAGCGCTATCGCCAACGCGGCTATGTGGCCCATTCCGTCAAAATCGGCGGCGATGTGGAACGCGACATTGCCCGCGTCCGTGATGTCGAAGCGATCCGCCGCAATGGTGAGCTGGTGCTCTATGACGTCAATCGCGGCTGGACACGCCAGCAGGCTTTGCGGGTTATGTCTTCAACCCAAGGCCTCAACGTGACGTTCGAACAGCCTTGCGAAAGTCTTGATGATATCGCGGCAATTTCAGGCAAACATGCAGCCCCTGTGTCTGTCGATGAAAGCCTCGTGACCCTACAAGACGCCACCCGTATCGCCCGCGAAGGCATAGCGGAGGTCTTCGGGATCAAGCTCAACCGTGTCGGCGGGCTGACCAAAGCCGCAAGAATGCGTGACGTCGCTTTGGCCCATGGCATCGACATGTTTGTCATGGCCACCGGAGGCTCCGTGCTTGCTGACACCGAAGCCCTGCATCTGGCCGCCACAATCCCTGACGCCAATTGCCACGCGGTTTGGGCCTGTCAGGATATGCTCACGGTGGATATCGCTGGCGGTCGCGGCCCGCGCAACATCGACGGTCACTTACACCTCCCAGAAGCCCCCGGACTTGGCGTTCATCCCGATGAAGATGCGCTGGGGTCACCCGTCGCGGTCTATACATGAAGGTCAACCGCATCACCCTCTGGTCGGTCGATCTGACCAGCCATCAGACCTACTACATGGCCGAGGGAAAGGCCTGTGCAACCGTCAAAACCCATGTGCTCTGTCTGGAAACGGACACAGGTCTCAAGGGCTGGGGCGAGGTTTGCCCCATCCCCCATTACCTCCCCGCATTCGCCGATGGAGTGCCAAGCGGGATCACCGAATTGGCCCCGGAAATCCTCGGCATCACGCCAACGGGCATCGACGCCCCCATGCGCAAATTGGACGGGTTTTTGCAAGGCCATTTGGCCGTCAAATCCATCGTCGATATGGCACTTTGGGACCTCTACGGAAAGGCCACGGACCTGCCTCTTTATCAACTTTTGGGCGGGCGCACGCGGCGGGATATGCCGCTCTATCACTCCATCACCTGCATTGACCCCGATGAGATGGCCCGCATCGCCAAAGAGGCTTTTGCAACCGGCATTCGCCAATTCCAAGCCAAACTGGGCGCGGACGCAGATTGGCAGGCGGATGCAGAACGGCTTGCAAAAGTGCGCGAGGCCGTGGGCGACGGCCCTTTGGTATATGGCGATTGGAATTGCGGTGCCTCCAAGTTGCACGCCACTAGAACAGGTCGCGCGGTCGCGCATCTGGATGTCATGCTAGAACAGCCTTGCAAGACCTTGGAGGATTGCGCAGCGGTGCGCCAAGCAACAGGGCTCGCCATGAAAATCGACGAAGGCGCGTTTGATCTCACCTCCCTCATGCGCGCCCATCAACTGGGCTGCCTTGATGCGGTTGCGCTTAAACTTTCCAAATTCGGTGGACTGTCCGCCATGCGCCGTGCACGTGATCTAACCGTGCACCTAGGCGCTGAGATTTGCGCAGAATGCACATGGGGCTCTGATCTTGTGACAGCCGCCTCCCTCCATTTTGCAGCCTCAACGCCGCGCGGCTCATTGCTCAACACCTGCGATCTCTCCGGCTATGTGGCCCCGCGTATCGCGCCTGATTGCCCGACCCGAAAAGACGGGCGGATTGCCCCACCAGAAGGGGCCGGGCTTGGCGTGACACCTGACCTCGACCTCCTTGGAACCCCTATTCTTGAACTGGCCTGACACATGGAAAGACTGACATCACAAAAAGAGTGGATCACCCGCGCCCAAGCGGTCTTACCAGCGGGGGGCTTTGGAAATTTCGACCCTGACATCGTGATCGCCAAAGGCGACGGCAGCCGAGTTTGGGACGAGGACGGAAAAGAATACATCGACTATCTCATCGGCTCCGGCCCGATGCTACTGGGCCACGGCCACCCCGAAGTCATCGAGGCCGTCTTAGAACAACTCCCCCTTGGCATGACCTTCTTTGCCAATAACGCCAAAGGGATCGAACTGGCCGAAGCCATCGTTGAGGCGGTGCCGTGCTGCGAACAAATCCGCTTTGTCGCCTCTGGAGGGGAGGCGGATATGTACGCCATGCGCCTTGCCCGCGCCTACACGGGGCGCGATAAAATCCTGAAGTTCGAGGGCGGATATCACGGCATGAGTGCGGAAGCGCAGATGAGCCTTGCCCCTGCCAAACACGTCAATTTCCCCCAAGCGGTGCCAGACAGCGCGGGCATCCCCCAAAGCGTCGCCGATCAAATGCTGATCGCCCCCTTTAACGATCTGGCCGCCGTGGAAGCTCTGCTCATTGAAAACAAGGAAGTGGCCGCGATCATTGTGGAGCCCTTGCAGCGGATCATCCCGGCAGAACCGGGCTACCTGCAGGGCCTGCGCGATCTCTGTGACACATACCATGTGCTCTTGATCTTTGATGAAATCGTCACAGGGTTCCGACTGGCCTATGGAGGCGCACAAGAGCGTTACGGGGTGACGCCGGACATTTGCACCTTGGGCAAAATCATTGGCGGCGGCTTTCCTTTGGCCGCCCTTGGTGCAAGCACCGAAATCATGCAGCATTTTGACAAATCAACTGTCGGTGCAGACAAATGGTTGATGCAACTAGGCACCCTGTCCGGAAACCCCATTGCAGCCGCAGCAGGCCTGAAAACAATGGAAATCCTGCGCCGAGAAGGCAGCTATGAGACCCTCAGAAAGATTGGTGCAGAACTGCAAGACATGCAAACCACCGCCCTGACAGAGGCCGGAATTGCGCACCAAATCTGCGGTGATGAAACCCTTTTCGACATCTTCTTCACAGACGCCAATTGCAGGGACTTCCGCAGCGCAAAGCATGACACTCCGGCCCAAAACGCCACCTATAATGCCAGTTTGCGCGAAAGCGGCGTGTTCAAATCCCCCGGAAAACTCTACCCGTCTCTGGCCATCACC
>CAZXRG010000199.1:0-5436 GCA_964642935.1 uncultured Rhodobacterales bacterium
TCGTCTTGGCCGCAGCCTTAGGTGCAGGCTTCTTGGCCGCAGGCTTTGCTTTGGCCTTACTCTTAGCCGCAGGCTTCTTCGCCGCTGCCTTACTCGCAGGCTTTTTCGCAGCGGGCTTCTTGGCCGCAGGCTTCTTGGCAGGCTCCGCCTTCACCTCGGTCTTGGCCGCAGTTGCCTTGGCCGCCGGAGAGGCCACGGCTGCCGCCTCCTTCACCAGCTTATCCCCAGCGGTCTCGCCCGAGGCCTCGCCAGCCTTTTGATCCTTTTGGGTGGTATAATTCTTGGCGTAATCCTTCATGGAATTTTGCGCCTGAGCCAGAGGATCATTGAGACCTTTCATGGTCTCGCTGGCCTCCTTGAGACCACTCTCGTCAGCCGCCGCTTCCATGGTGCGTTGAAACTCACGGGCCATGCCACGCGCCTTGCCCACGAAATTTCCAACAGTGCGGAACATGCCGGGCAAATCTTTCGGCCCGACGACGATCAGCGCGACGATGCCGATGACCATCAGTTCAAGCCAGCCAATATCAAACATTTAGGACGTATCCGTAAATTGGGATGAAAAGAGCGATTAGCTCTTCTCTTTTTCCGGCGTCACATCAACAGCCTCTTCAGCGGCCGCGGACTCAAGCTCGTCCTTGCCCTCTTGCACACCGCGCTTGAACGAGGTGATGCCCTTGCCCACTTCGCCCATCAGCGAGGAGATTTTACCCCGACCAAACAGAACCAGCACAACAACTGCGATTAAAAGAATGCCCGGAAGGCCAATGTTATTCAGCATGGGATTTATCTCCCCGTTTTGCGGGGTGATTTTCGTTTGTAAAACACCCCTGATTTCACAAGTCTGCACCACATCTATGGTCTGAGGGGCGCGGGATCAAACCCAATTCGCAAAATAATCCCGAAATTAACCAAAAAAGTTAACAAAATCAGGGAAGCGACTTAACGTTAAGCATCTTGCTCATTTGGAAGGAAACACAAAACAGCGATCTCGGCGCAAGGATAACCACATGGGCGTGCCTTTGGGCGGCAGGAACACCGCAGGGATTGTGGCGTGTAAAACCGTCCCATCATGCTCCATCACCATTTCCACCAGCGTTTCATTGCCCATGAAGCGGGCCCGCTCGATGATACCGCGTGCAGGCACCCCGTCGGTCTCCGTGGGCAATGGCCCTTTTCCGTGGCGGTCAAAGTCCAGCTTGAGGTGCTGGGGGCGGATCACGATCTCGACCTTGGTGCCATCTTCATGGCCCGGTGCGATGAACGCACCAAAGGGCGTATCGACCTGAGCGCCTTTAACAACGCCCTTGATGATGTTGATATCAGAGAAGAACGCAGCCGCTTCACAGTCGATGGGCGAGTTATAGATATTATAAGGCGCACCCATCTGCACAATCTTCCCGCCCCGCATCAGCGCGATCTTATCGGCCATGCGCATGGCCTCCTCGGGCTCATGGGTCACAAGAAGCACGGCCGCGCCCTCGTCCTTGAGGATCGCTAAGGTCTCGTCGCGAATGTCATCGCGCAGGCGGTTATCAAGGCCGGAGAAAGGCTCATCCATAAGCACAATGTTCGGTCTTGGCGCGAGAGCACGGATCAAAGCAACCCGTTGCTGCTCCCCGCCCGAAAGCAAATGGGGATAGGTATCTGCGAAATTACTGAGGCCCACGCGGTCCAGAAGGTCCGAGATATGCGCCCTATTCTCCCGCTTGCGCCCCTTCAGCCCAAAGCCCACGTTTTGGGCCACGGTTAGATGGGGAAACAGCGCGAAATCCTGAAACATCATGCCAACGCCGCGCTCCTCAGGGGGCATATGCATGCCCTCACCGGAAACGATCTGACCATCAATGCGGATGATCCCGTCTGATTGCTGCTCGACACCAGCGGCCATGCGCAACGTCGTGGATTTGCCGCAACCCGATGGGCCCAAGAGGCAGGCCACCTCGCCTGCTTCCAATGTTAAGGACAGCTCATCCACAACCAATCTGCCCGCATAATCGCGGCAGATGTGGTCGAGTTCCAATCGGGGGGGTGTCGGGCTCACGCAGCCACAATCCTTACATCAGCTCTAAACCTGATTGTTTCAATCAGATATAGCCGAGCCTCGCAAGGGCTTAACCCGCCAATCTTGGCTTCATCATCACCCCAAGGATGCCTGCGCCAAATCCGATCACATGAACAAGGACACAAATCGCCAGAAGACGCTCGTATTTATGGCCCTCTCCAAAGAGGCTGATCACCAGCGGATCGGACTGGAAGAAATAGGCAACCGCTCCGAGCACAGCGGCGAAGAAGGCGATGACATAGGCCCAAAGCGGGATCCGGCAGTTCATCCAAAGGCCCAGAACGATGACAGGAGCTAGGAACATGGAGGCGGTTCCAGAGACGGCCACCGCATCAAACAGCGTTTTTGTATCGCCCAGAAGGAAAAGCACACCGCCGAGCATGAAGACCGCCATAGCGATACGCCCATTTGCAATGGTGCGCGCGCCCAAGCCCAGCTCCTCGATGGCCAATCGCGCTGATGAGGCCAAAGCACTATCCAGCGTCGACATTGCCGAAACCAGCAAGGACGCCGCAATCAGGAACCAGACGGTCTGCCCGAACATGCCTTTCCACGTGCCCAAGAGGCCTCCGGTCAGTTCAGCACCGACAACGCTGGCTTGCACGCCGAAAAGCGCAAAACCGAAGATGCAAAGGGCGGAGATCCAGAAGGCGTGGAGGAAGGATTTACGGGTTACCTCAGGGGAGGCCAGAAAGCCGCGATCCATCATCACCGGATCATGGGCCGGATAGGAGATCACCTGTAAGAAAGCCACGACCAGAAGCACCCAACCGTTGTATCCGCCCGAGACCCCCTCGGCACTTAGGACGGCAGCGAATGAGAAATCTTGGGAGAAGACCATGGCCAGAAAGGCCAGAATGAAGACGGCCACAAAGAAGCACATCTGAAACACATCCGTGCGAAGGCTGGCGCGAAGCCCGCCCATGGCCGAATATCCAAGCGCCGTCAGGGCCATCAGCACCATGGCCACCTGCCCTGCAAATTCGCTATCGCCAAAAGCAGCCGTGAAGATCAGACCAACCACGAGCAGATTGGCGAAGACCTCTGACATCAGCCGCAGAGCGATGACGATGTTATAGAGCAGGGGTCCAACACTGGCGAATTCATCGCGCAGATAGTCTTGGAAGGACGTCGCCCCGCGCCCTCTGAGCGCGGCCACAATATAGCCCCCCGTCACAAAGGACAGATAATAAGCCGTATAGGCCAAAGCCCCCGCAACCCCGTAATAATAGCCAAGGATCGCAGCCGTCAGCAAAGATCGCGCGAAAATCCAGGTGGTCACCTGACTAAGAACCAGCGTCCAGAGCGTAGGCTCCTGCCCCTCACCATTTGAGCCACTGAAGAACCCCTCCACAGAGACTTTGCGTGGCGACAATAAGATCGACACAAGAATAATAGCCGCTGTGAGGCAGACAAGAAGGATAGGTTCAGACATTATGCGCGGGTCCGTTAACGTTTCAGTTAGAACTTACTAACGAGCCCGCACGAGAATGCCGAGAGTGAATATAGCCACCTACGCAAACGTGAAGTCTGTTGCGCCCGACAGGCTTAGATCGTGGCGTTCGTCGCCCCACCGTCAAGCAGGATGTTCTGCCCCACAATGAACCCCGCATTGGTGGAACAAAGGAACGCACAGGCCGAACCGAACTCCTCCGCCGTTCCATAACGCCCCACCGGAATATTCGCACAACGCTCCGCCTTGGCCTCATCCATGGTGATCCCGCGCGCTTTCACAACGGCTCCGTCCAGCGACAAAGCCCGATCCGTGGCGTGAATACCGGGCAACAGATTGTTAATGGTAACACCCGTTCCAGCCACCTGACGCGCCGTCCCCGCCACAAATCCGGTCAATCCGGTCCGCGCGGCATTGGAAAGCCCCAACACCCCGATCGGCGCCTTAACGGACTGGGAGGTAATATTCACCACCCGCCCCCAACCGCGCTCCATCATATCGGGCAAACAGGCCTGCATCATCGCAATGGGCGTGAGCATATTGGCATCCAACGCCCCCACAAAATCATCCCGCGACCAATCCGACCACAGGCCAGGAGGCGGTCCACCCGCATTGGTCACCAGAATATCGACCGAGCCCGCCGCCTCAAGAACCGCAGCCCGTCCAGCCTCCGTCGCAATATCACCAGCCACCGCCTCAACCTTGACGCCAAACTCCGAGCGAACCGCCTCAGCCGAGGCTTCCAGAACCTCTGACGTGCGCGCATTCATCACCAGATCAACCCCAGCTTGTGCCAAGGCCCGCGCACACCCAAGCCCAAGGCCCTTTGATGACGCACATACAATCGCTTTCTTTCCAGAAATGCCCAAATCCATCGCTCTTCCTCCTACCATTTGTCCCATTTTGGGACATTTCGTCATTAAACAACCTGTGACGCAAAGCACTGCTTTATTTCACAAATTCGATACATTACCCTCACTATAGATTCGCCCAGAAACACATACATCCCCAAATGTTGTGCCTTATGGATTAATAGAAACACAATGACGAATAAAAAAGACGAGCCGGAACTTTCACCTATATCAACCATCGTTCTGGATGGGCTGATCTACCGAAGCGACGCCGTATCAAGCTGTCCCGCCGAAGAGCGTGGAATCGTCGCTGTCGGGGGCGCATCCGCCCTCCTGCGCCAAATCGCCAAGCTGGAAAAGGACGAGGCCACAAAGTCCCTCCGCTCCATCCACGACCTGTGCAACGAGTACCTCGACAAACTGAAGTGACGCAGACTTAGAGCACTCCCCCGCAAGCTGTCATCCCAGCGCTCCCTCCTGTCATCGCTACCCTCTTCTGTCATCCCACCCGCTCCCGTTATCCCGGTCCCCTCCATGTCATCCCCGCCCCTTTCATGTCATCCCCGCCCCTTCACGTCATCCCCGCGAAGGCGGGGATCCACCCACACTCCAAACACCCCCCAAAAACCATACCTTCCCCAATCCCCCATTCCCCCCTAAACTCGGCCCAACGAAAAACCGAGCGAGCAACCCCATGGGCAACCCCCAACACCTAGAATGGCTCCTAGAGGGCGTCGAAAGCTGGAACAAGCGGCGGGAAGAAGAGCCGTTTACGCCGGATTTGAGTGGATTTGATATTCGCCAAACCTTCATCGACAAAGGAATCATCAAAGAAGATGAGCGCTTGCCAATGGAAGTGGCGAACCTCAGAGGGGCGAACCTCACAGGGGCGAACCTCAGAGGGGCGGACCTCGAAACGGCGAACCTCTTTGGGGCGGACCTCGAAAGGGCGGACCTCAGAAGGGCGAACCTCTTTGGGGCGGACCTCGAAAGGACGAACCTCAGAGGGGCGGACCTCAGAGGGGCGAACCTCGAAGGGGCGAACCTCGGAGGTGCGGACTTAACAA
>CAZXRG010000200.1:0-5431 GCA_964642935.1 uncultured Rhodobacterales bacterium
GTGAATGTGCCAACGGTGAATACGGAAGTCGGCAGCCTCTTTAAGCAGGCCATGATGGGCATCGAATATGTGGTCAAACGCACCGGTCCCATGACCATGGCCGCAAGCTTGGGGCAGGGGTTTTTGAAAACCCGCCAAGACTTGAAAACCCCCGACATTCAGTTCCATGTTCAACCATGGAGTGCGGATAAGCCCAGCGAAGGGCCACATAAATTCTCGGCATTCACCGCCTCGGTGCTTCAATTGCGCCCGGAAAGTGCCGGACATCTCGAGCTGCGCTCTTCCAGCATGGACGACTATCTGGCGATCCATCCCAATTATCTGGCCACGAAAACCGATTGCGACACAATCGTTGAAGGCATCAAAATTGCACGACGTCTGGCGAAACTTAAGCCGCTCAAGGACATCGTCTCAGAAGAACATGCGCCCGGAAAAGGTGTCGGAGAGGACGACGACGCGGCCATTTTGAACTGGGCGCGCGACACGGCCACGACAATCTATCACCCAACAGGCACCTGTAAGATGGGGAACGATCCGATGGCGGTGGTGGATGCGCGTCTTCGCGTTCACGGGATCGACGGGCTTCGTGTGGCCGACGCCTCGATTATGCCGATCATCGTATCGGGCAACACAAACGCGCCAACGATTATGATTGGCGAGAAAGCATCTGACATGATTTTAGAGGACGCAGGCGCATGATGGACTTAATGCTCGACGCGGGCAAAATTATCGTCGCCGACCTGATCCTTTCCGGTGATAACGCGCTGGTCATCGGCATGGCGGCAGCTGGTCTGGCACCTGAATTGCGAAAGAAAGCAATTCTTTATGGAATGGTGATCGCAGCCGTCTTGCGCATCCTCTTCGCCATCATCGCAACCACCTTGCTTGGCATTCCGGGCATCCTCTTTGTGGGCGCACTCTTGCTGTTTTGGGTCTGTTGGCGCCTATACGTTGAAATCCGCGAAAATGTGGATGAACAGGCAGAACATGCCTTGGAAATGGCCGCAAATCCCGAAGAGGGCTACACGGGCGTTCAAAAACGCACGCTGGCCTCGGCCCTGATTTCGATCACAATTGCCGATATTACCATGTCTCTGGACAATGTGCTCGCAGTCGCCGCGATTGCGGATGGGAACACCAAAATGCTGGTCTTCGGACTGGGTCTCGCAATTCTGCTCATGGCTTTTGCTGCAACTTTAATCATGAATTTGTTGACAAAATACCCATGGATATCGTGGGTTGGCTTGATCGTTCTGGTCTATGTGGCCGGAGAGATGTTCTATCGCGGGTTCTTTGACGCCACGAGCGGGGTCGGTCCGATGATGGGATGGATTGAAGGATATGATCTAAGAAAGGGTCACTAGAGATAAAGGAATTCAATGGCTCCGGCGAAAGATCGGGGGAGTTGATACAAAAAGTCGGGTGATATGCCTTCTTCACCTGACACATAAAATGACGATGAAGGCTTTGGACCTTAAGGGAGGACCTAATGTTAAAATTGAAAACTCTAACGACCGGCATAACAGCAACTGCTGTTGGCCTGTCCTTGATGGCATCTGCTGCATTTGCTGAAAAAGTCCTGCGAATCCAGTCGGTTTTGCCAACAACTGCAGACGAAGTTGTCATGCTCGAAGCGTTCGGCGACGATGTAGCTGCTTTGACCAATGGCTCACTGACCATCGAAGTGCTGCCTGCCGGAGCCGTCGTTGGCCCACGCGACATCATGGACGCGGTTGACGCGGGCCTTGTTGAAGGTGGTTTTGCATGGACGCACTATTGGGGTGGCAAGCATGTTGCAGCCAACCTCTTTGGAGCACCTGTTGCCGGAGCCGGTGTTGGCATGGACAACATCGCATTCCTGAGCTGGTTCCAGTTTGGTGGCGGTAAAGAGCTTTATGACCGTCTTTGGGACGAAATGGGCGTGAACGTAAAAGGTTTCATGCTCCAGCCTGTTGGCCCAGAGGCTCTGGGTTGGTTCCCGAAACCAATCGAGTCCATGGACGACTTCCGCCAGATGCGGTTCCGTGCCCCTCCAGGCATGGTGGGTGCAGCTTATGCTGACATCGGTGTTCCTGCGGTTGCTATGGGCGGTGGTGACATCCTGCCAGCGCTTGAAAAAGGCACAATCGACGCGGCGGAATGGTGCTGCCCGAAGCCTGACTCCGTGTTTGGTTTCCAGAAAGTGCTCAAGCACTACTACCTTCAGGGTCTCCACCAGGTTGTTGTGAACGCCGACATGTATGTGAACGGCGACTTCTATGATGGCCTCTCCGACCTTGAGAAAAAAGCGCTCGAAGTTGCGGCAAACGCATCTTTGTCCAAGTCCATGTCCTACCGTATCTTCGAAAACGGTAAGGCTCTTAAGGACCTGACAGACAACCACGGCGTTATTCTGGAAGACACGCCTGCTGAGTACTTCACCGAGTACATGGCTGCTGCGCAAAACGCGCTACAGGCTGCTGCGGACGAGAACGAGTTCTTCGCAGAAGTTTGGGCCTCTCAGAAGGCATTCGCTGATGTTGCCGTGCCATTCTGGGCCGGTGCACAGGCGTCTAACGCAAGCTTGGGCAAAGCCCACGCTGACACTCTGAAGTAATTCAGTTCCTGAACGGGCCCTTTTTGCGAGGGCCCGTTCGTTCCTCTTTTCCAAGCACCACCGCTGAGGTGTTTCGAAAAAAGGAACGCGGACTTTGATCCACGTCCAATGGGAGGGATTACCACATGGCTGACGAACCAAATCCACAAGATCTGGAAATCGCCGACGAGCTTATAGCTGAACGCCGCGCCGAAGCCCCGGGTGAAACGCCCGAGGATATGACCGCCTGGCAACGCCCGATCACGGCGGCCATCGACGTGCTCAACTATCGTGCGGGTCAGATCATCGCGCTTCTCATGGTGCCCCTCATTGCAGTCGTGGTCTACGAGGTATTCGCCCGAAACTCCTTCGCCATTTTGCAAAACGCAGGGTTTGGCGACTTCGCTCAATCCTTAGGACTTGGCCCCACTCTCTGGGTCTATGACACCAGCCGCATGATTGCAGGCGTGCTCTTCATGGCCGCCGCAGGCTACGGCCTTATGCGCGGCGTGCACATCCGCGCTGATTTCCTCTATCGTTTCTGGTCCGATAAGACCCAAGCCACAGTGGATGCGACGCTCTATCTGCTGTTCTTCATGCCATCCATGATCTTCTTCACCATTGTCGCTTCCGAGTTCTGGTGGCTGGCCTTCTCAAGGGGCGAAACCATGCAAATCGACAGCGCATGGGGGCCTCTGTTGTGGCCCGCGCGTCTGGCGATGCCTGTGGGTGGCTTCCTGTTGATGCTCCAAGGCATTCCAGAGATTTTCCGGGCCTTCCATAAGATGGGCAAAGAGCGCGAACGCTGGTTCGTGCGCGCTTTACCGATCTACGTGATCGCACTGGCTTGGCTAATCCTCGCCATTTTCACGCCCGACATCGTACCGGGTGGCGAATGGTTCACCGAACTCATGAAAGCACGTCCGAGTTTGAGCAAACCAACCATCGGTCTGATCATGCTAGGCGCAATGCTCTTCGTGATCTTCATCGGCTTCCCAATTGCCTTCACGCTCATCTTCCTTGCCTTCGTATTCGGCATCTGGGGGTCGAACTTCAAACTGACCACGCTATTGATGACGCTCAACACCAACTCAACCATGCTCAACGACCAGCTTATGGCGGTGCCATTGTTCGTGCTCATGGGCATCGTCATGGAAGCGGCCGGACTGATGGAGCGCCTGTTTGCCTCCATCCAGATGATCATGGCCCGCGTGCGCGGCGCTCTGTTCATCGCCGTGCTGATCGTCTCAACCATCTTTGCCGCAGCCACCGGCATCGTTGGAGCCTCCGTGACACTTCTTGGCATTATGGCCGGTGCCACAATGAGCCGATCCGGCTATGACGTGAAGCTGGCCGCAGGCACAATCACCGCAGGCGGAACGCTGGGCATCCTGATCCCGCCCTCGATCATGCTGATCGTTATGGGACCGGTTCTGGAAGTCTCCACGCTCGACCTCTTCCGGGGCGCCTTCATTCCCGGCGCACTCCTGGCCTCGCTCTATCTGATCTACACTTTGGGTCGCTGCTGGCTCAATCCAAGTCTGGGCCCGATCCTCTCCGAAGAAGATCAACCCGATACGTCCAAATACTACGGAGCCGAGGTGGCTCTCATCTGCCTAGGTGTGCTCACACTGTGCCGCATCTTCGGCCTTGGCATCGGCGGGGCCTTTGGCGGCCTCATGCCATTCGGAGGCCTCGTGGTCATGGTGATCGCTCTGGCAATTGCCTATGCGGCCTACCGGAACGTAAGCATCCTGCGGATTGTTCTGCCAATCGCCGTCCTCTTCCACCTCTACATGATCGTCGCGAACATGGGTGATGGCGGCATACCAATCTGGTCTACAGTCTTTGCTGCATTCATCCTGTTACTGGCCTATTTGGGACGCCCGATCTACAGCAACGATGCGGACGCGGGCTTCTACTTCTCCCCACTCTGGGATGAGTTCTTTGCAGGGCTCATGCCACCCACAATCCTGATCTCCTTCGCGCTGGGCTCAATCCTCCTTGGCTTTGCAACCCCCGCCGAGGCCGCCGCTATGGGCGCATTCGGAGCGATCCTCCTGTCCATCGGCTACGGCAAATTCACCATGCCAAGCTTCTTTGACAGCCTCGTCAAAGCGCTAGAGATCACGGTCTTGATCATGTTCCTCGTGGCCGCCTCCAATTTCTTCGGGGCCGAATTCTCAGCCCTTGGAACCCCAAAGATGATGACAGAGCTTCTACTGGGTCTCGACATGTCACCCTACCTTGTCCTGCTCTTGGTTATGGCCCTGATCTTCCTCTTGGGCTGGCCATTGGAATGGGTGCCCATCGTCCTGATCGTTGTCCCGATCCTCTTGCCGACGGTCGAGGCGCTCTCGGTCCACGGTCTGGAACGCTATGACCTGATGGTCTGGTTCGGCATACTTGTGGCGGTGAACCTGCAAACCGCATGGCTCTCACCGCCAGTGGCCCTCTCGGCCTACTTCCTCAAAGGGGTTGTGCCCAATTGGGACCTCAAGGACATCTACCTGGGCATGATGCAATTCATGCTGGTCCAACTCTTGGGCCTCATCCTGCTCTTTGCCTTCCCGCAACTGGTCCTTTGGTTGCCCGCAGTCATGAACGGGAGCAACTGATGCGAGCTCTGTTTTACACCGGCACCCAAAGCATGGAGGTGCGCGACACCAGCGCACCTCAACCCGAGGACGACGAGTGCATCGTGGACGTGGCCCATTGCGGCATCTGCGGCTCGGATATGCACGCCTATCACGGCCATGATCCACGCCGCGTTCCCCCCATGATCCTTGGCCATGAGGTCGCAGGCATCGCAAGGGGCGGCAAGTTTGACGGGCAACGTGTGGTGGTCAATCCGCT
>CAZXRG010000201.1:0-5400 GCA_964642935.1 uncultured Rhodobacterales bacterium
GTGAACGAAAAGGCTGAGCCTCTGTCAAAACTCGACCAGCTTAAACAGCATGCTGGTTTGATTTAAATCCGGCGAAACGACCTGAGTGGGAGGAGAGCGAGAGCTCTCCTTTTCAGTTTATGATTGTATTTTGTTAAAATCGTTCGTTCTTTGTGTGGTTTTTACGACCTCAATTTCGCCATTCGACACTTTTAGCTTGGCATTCCGTGGCTGATTCTTTACGCCATTTATTGTTTTGTAACCGCTATCGGAGAGATTTACGCGGATGAACGACTTGTCTCCGACGACGGTACCTTCCGAACCAGATATAGCCGCACGTGACTGGCTTCGTGTTCTCGCAAAATACCGCGAGCCTGAAGAGTTGCGCAGCGTTTTTGAAGTTGCGATCACGCTCATACCGCTGATGGCGATTTGGTGTGTTGCATGGTGGGCGCTGTCGATCAGCGTCTTCCTGTCGCTCGCTGTTTCAGCCGTGGGGGCAATGTTCCTTGTTCGAATGTTCCTCATCCAGCATGATTGCGGGCATGGTGCATTTTTCAAAAACCGTGAGGTGAACAATTGGCTGGGTCGCGCCATCGGCGTTTTGACCCTGACACCTTATGATGTCTGGAAGCACAGCCACGCGATCCATCATTCCGGCTCTGGCAATCTGGATAAACGCGGAACCGGTGACATTTTTACCTATACGGTCGCGGAATATAATGCGCTCTCGACATTCGCCAAGTTGCGATATCGTGCTTATCGGCACCCGATTACGCTTTTCGTGATTGGTCCGTTTTACACGTTCCATCTACAGCAACGTCTGCCCGTGGGCTTCATGAAAGACGGCTGGCGCTTTTGGGTGAGCTCCATGGGGACCAATCTGGCGATGGCGACCATGGCGGCCGGTCTGATTTATCTCATGGGTCTATCTGCATTTTTGTGGGTGTATCTGCCGATCACGATTATGGCGTCCTCCATTGGTGTCTGGCTCTTTTATGTCCAGCATCAGTTTGAAGAGGCCCATTGGGATCACCCCGAAGATTGGGACCTGCATGAGGCGGCGCTTTACGGTAGTTCGCATTATGTGTTGCCCCAGCCTCTGCGCTGGCTGACGGCGAATATTGGCGTTCATCACATTCATCACCTTTACAGCCGTATTCCTTACTATCGTCTCTACGACGTCTTGGCTGAACATCCGTCCTTGGACAAAGTGCGGCGCCTGACACTTATGGAGAGCTTCTCCTGTGTGAAGTTGCAGCTTTGGGATGAAGCGAACCGGAAGCTAGTGACGTTTAAAGAAGCCACTGCTTGAATTCCTGCGCATAACGACCAATATTTGATCCATGGAACTTATATTTCTTATCGGTCTTTTGGCCGTGGTCGTTTACCTCAATCGTGAGATGTTTGGCCTAACGCGCGGTGGGTGCGATTGGATGGGTGCAGATGCATCTGGCGAAGACGGGTCGCGCAAATGGATCTGCAATCGCTGTGGTACGACTGTTGTGACACAGGACGGATCTGTGCCGCCAAAATGTAAGCCCGAATAGGTATCGCGTAGTCGTTAGGCTCGATTGAACCCTAACCAAGCATCTTCTTAAACCAGCCTTTTTTCTCTTCTTCGCTGGCATCTTTGTCCGGCGCATCATCGCCTTCAACAACCTTTTGGAAGGTCTCGAAAAACTGATCTGCCATCTTTTTGGAGAAACTGTCGATCAGGCGCGATCCCAACTGGGCCAGCTTCCCGCCCACTTTGGCATCAACTTCGTAGGTCAGCTCGGTTCCGCCCTCTACGTCGGCAAGTTGCACAGCGGCTCCGCCTTTGGCAAATCCGGCTGCACCCCCCTTGCCTTCTCCGCTGATCGTGTAGCTTTCGCCAACGATGACGTCTGACAATTCCACGGCGCCTGCAAAATTGGCTTTCACCGGTCCGACCTTTTGGGTCACTTTGGCCTCGAACCCTTCTTCGGAAGAGCCCGTGAGTTCCGTGCATCCGGGGATGCAGGCTTTCAAAACATCCGGATCGTTCAATGCGGCCCAGACTGTTTGGCGATCTGCCGCAATTGTGCGGGTTCCTTTGAGTTCCATGGTATGGCTCCTAAATTTTCAAGCAGACTATCGAGGGGCGTGGGCGCACTCAATCCGCAATTGGTCTTATTCTTTGAAACTTGTCGCGGGGCGTTGGCGCAGCCTAAAGCTCATAGGGTTGGCCTTCGCGCCGATTGTGATTGACCTGCAAGGCCTGGTTCATGGGCGGGACCGAGCGTTGGTGGCAATTGGGCCGCTCGCAGGTTCGACAGGACACGCCAATGGGCTCAAAAGCGCGGGCGTTTTCAACATCGAGATCATCGGCATAGACGAGGGCCTGCGCATGACGGACCTCGCAACCCAGACCGATCGCAAAGCGTTGAACCGGCGCTCCGAAACGGGCGGCTGACTTGGAGATGTCTCGGGCAAGGCAAAGATAGCGCACGCCGTCCGGGGTTTCGGCCAATTGGCGCAAGAACCGGCCCGGCGTTTCAAACGCGGCGTGCACGTTCCAAAGCGGACAAGCGCCGCCATAACGGGCGAATTGCAGTTTGGTCGCGGAGTGGCGTTTGGTGATGGTGCCTGCCTGATCCACGCGCACAAAGAAGAACGGGATGCCTTTGTGATTGGGGCGTTGCAGGGTGGAGAGCCGTTGGGCGACCTGTTCGATGGATGCTCCGAACTGAAGGGCGAGCATTTCAAGGTCGTGGCGCGTTTCAGCGGCCCCTTCCAAGAAATCGCCATATGGCAGAATGGCCGCGCCCGCGAAATAATTAGCCAGACCGATTTTGGCGATTGATCGGGCCTCATCTGTTCGGAAGGGGCCAAGATCGAGCGTGGCGTCGATCAACTCGCCTTGGGACAGGAGTGCGATTTGATGTGCCATTTGGAAGGCTTGAGTGGCAGGATCAGCGGCCTTTGACAGCGTCAGAGTTTTTGATACCGGGTCAAACGACCTTAGAGGGCCGTCTGTAATTTGGGTCTCGATCCCATGATGGTTTTTGAGCCAAGCAGCGCCCGCTTGGCGTTTGTCCTTCCCGAGAAATCCGGCCTGTTTCGCGAAGGTTTCCGCAGCGCGATCCACGGCGTCCACGTAATTGTCGCAATAATGAAAGAAGTCGCGGACCTCCTCCCAAGGGGTGGCGGCCAGATCATGGGCCTGCTCGCCGAGCGCCTCATCGAGTGCGGCAAACCTCTCTGCGGTTTGGCGGTGCGCGCGGTAAAGCGCCAGTAGGGAATGGGCCACGGCCGGGGCATTGGTTGCGACCAACCGCAGGTCTTCCTCATGGGGGCGGGCTCCGGCGAAGAGAGGGTCGGCAAGGGCTTCGGCCATATCGACGACGATCCGGTTGGCCTCATCGCCAGAAAGCGAGCGCACATCAAAGCCGAATTCCTGCACCAATTTCAGAACCACGGCCGCTGATAAGGGGCGGTTATTGCGTTCCATCTGGTTGAGGTAAGACAGGGAAACGCCAAGGGAGGCGGCAAATTCTTTTTGGGTCTTTCCGGTTTTCAGACGCGCCTCGCGCAGTTTGACACCGGCGTAAATTTTCTGGGCGCGCATGTTGGGTTCTCTCGCAAGTTTTGCAAACTCATAACAAAAATCTGCGAATTTGCAAATTAGAGTTTAGGGAGAGGTGCTGTTCGCGGCTTCCAGCGCCTCAATGCGATTGGTATAGATTGCCAGAAAAATCCCTGCAAAACCGCAGATGAGCATTATCAAGATCAAAGGCCATGCTCCGGTGGTGGGGCCGATCATGGCTCCGGCAGCGGCGGATAGGATCGATCCCATTCCGATCATTGTGGCGGTGCCAAGCCCTGAGGCGGACCCGGCCAATTCGGGTTTGACCGAGAGGAGGCCGGATGTGGCGGAGGGCATTGTCAGTCCGTTGCCCAGACCTACAAAAAAGACGCCACCAAAAAAGGCCAATGCTGTCTGAATGCCCGACAGCCAAAGTATGAGGACCAAGAGCATTCCAAGCGTGGCGACAATTCCGCCTGCGAGGATCATAAAGCCGATGCCAAGTCGTGTGGCGAAGCGCCCTGTGAAGAAGTTTCCGAACAGATAGCCGGTCGGGATGATGGCGAAATACATGCCGAGGGTTTGGGGATCGAGGCCCAAAATCTCGCTGCCCACGTAAGGCGCACCGCCCAAGAACGCGAAGAAGGCGCCGGATGTCACGCCCGCGACAAATGTGTAGCCCCAAAATCTGCGGGAGCGCAAAAGGGCGGGATAGGCTGCGAATTGGGCTTTGAAGCTGGTGGTTTGGGCGCGGTTTGTTTCACCAAGGTCAGCGTAGACGAGCCATAAGGTTAATGCGCCTCCGATTGCCATGGCCGCGAAGTTGGCCTGCCAGCCGAATTGCGCTTGCAAAACGCCCCCCAATACGGGCGCCAGCATCGGGACCAAGGCCATGCCCATTGTGACATAGGCGATCATGGAGGCGGCATGTTCGGGTTTGGCCATGTCTCGCACGATGGCGCGCGACAGGACCATGCCCGAGGCTACGACCGCTTGGCACATGCGAAAGGCCAGAAAGACCTCGACCGAGGTGGAGAGCATGCAGCCCAAAGAGGCGAGGCTGAAAGCGGCAAGTGAGCCCAAGAGGACGGCGCGGCGCCCGAAGCGGTCAGAGAGCGGGCCGAGGACGATGTTCAAAAGGCCTGTGAGGGCCAGATAGGCGGAGACGGCCAGTTGGATCAGCCCGTAATCGGCAGCAAAGAATTCTGCCATGGCGGGCATGGAGGGCAGGAATATGTTCATGCTCATGGCCGACACGCCTGCAATCACCACAAGTGTGAAGATATGTGGTGGCGCGGATCGGTTCAAAAAGCCGGAGGTGATCGGGGGCTGTGGGCTGGTCATGGAATCGGGATACGCCTTAATTGCGGGGATGGGAACGGAAAACATCTCTTTCGCAAATTTACAATTTCTCAAGACGTAACTTCGCAATTTATGCAAATTTGCTAATCCAAGCTTCAAATGTAGTCGCGATTGGGGTATGGGCCATACGATGAGGAGGCCGCTATGACCGATATTCTGCAAGAACTTGAGAACCGACGCGCCGAAGCGCGCGCTGGCGGTGGTGCCCGCCGGATTGATGCGCAACATGCCAAGGGCAAGTTGACGGCGCGTGAACGGATTGAACTTCTGTTGGATGAGGACTCTTTTGAGGAGTTCGACACATTCATGGCCCATCGCTGTGTCGACTTTGGCATGGAGACGCAAAAGTACCCCGGCGACGGTGTGATCACCGGTTGGGGGACTGTGAACGGGCGGCAGATTTTTGTGTTCTCCCAAGACTTCACGGTTCTGGGTGGGTCATTGTCGGAGACCCATGCTCTGAAAATTTGCAAGATTATGGATATGGCCATGAAGGTCGGCGCGCCTGT
>CAZXRG010000202.1:0-5380 GCA_964642935.1 uncultured Rhodobacterales bacterium
TCCCATTTGCAGATCATGTTTGCGTCGGCAAGGTCTCGCGCCATCCGGTGGCGCAAATTTCCGATCAACGCAACAAGGTCTCCGTCCACTGGCTCGAGTGAGTCAACGGTGAGTTTTAGATCTCCGAGCGCGCGTTTCAGCACGTTAACAGTGTTGCCCTCGCGGTCTTGTTGGTGTGCGACGGCAAGCGCCGTTGTCAGATTGGAACCGATACCGTCATGCATCTCTTGCATCAAACGGGCGCGCTCGGAGCTGATGGCTTGCGAGACAAGGAGCTTTTGGCGTTGTGCTTCGCTTTCAGAGAGTTCTGCACGGACCTGAGCGATCCGTTCTTCGAGAACTTCGTTTGTTTTTCCAAGTTCGGTCAGTGCGTTTAACGTCCGCATGCCGAAAGACAGAGCAAATGCAATTGCGACAATCGGTACGCAGAACACAGCAATATAAGTTGCGTTACCATCGCCGCCATACCGTATAAAGATCGCAATATCATAGACCGTGGCGAAAGGAAGCAAGGTCATCACCAAACTGACAACATGCTGTTCTAGCGTCCGTTGTTTGGTCAATTCAAGGATGGCGACAACGCCCGCAATGAGGACTGCCAGTCCGGTAGGCAAAAGGATTATCATGCTGTTGAGTGACAGCCCCACATACAAGATCGATGCGACTATCCCAATCGCGAAGAGGCCTTTGGAAATAGCGTGACGGAATGGAAACCCAATGAAATAAAAGTAGAATGCAAGGAGGGAGGCTGTCGCGAAGTATGTCGCACAATTTAGGGCTTTGGCGTATAGCTCAAAGTTGAACGGGATTGTTTCTGCATGGAACTCATGGTTTCGACTGTACCAAAGGAACGCCGTAAGCGAGAGCCAAAACAGCTCAATTTCATGTCGACGCCCCAGCCAGAAGCAAAAAATCAAACTTCCGAACATCAGTAGGATAAACCCCACCGCGATAGGGGCCGTGATGTGCCAAAAAAACAATCTGTCCTGCACACCCTGAAGGGCGGGCTGAGCCCCAACCCGAACGCGCCCGATCCCAACAGATTTACCAGCGAGCGAGTGGATGGTGATCTCGTTCATGCCGGATTGCAGGGCATCCTTTGAAACGGGGATCAGGAAAGGGCGATACCAGGTGTTAAATTGGTCATGAATGTCGGCATAATTCCTGAAGAGTTCTGCGCCGTTGACTGAGACCGAGAAGTTCCCGCGCACTCCGATCAAATGGATCGCTGTTGGCCCATCACCGATCACGGAACGATCAAAGTAGAAACGTCCGAACATGGACCGAAGTTGACCGTCAGTTTGATTGGACGCGTTCGAAGAATCGATGTTGGGGTTGGGGGCCCGCTGCCAATCGTCTCCTTGGCGCGTTACACCACGATTGATGATGAAGTCCCCTTCAGTGAACTCGATCACCACACCTGAAAAACCGTCATTCATTTCAAACTGGCTGGCGGTTTGGCTGCTGGCGACAGTCACAGATAGGATTATAATAAAGAGGGTTAGGAAAATTCTCATCATATCTCTGCAGCGGCTTAATGCCCTGACAATAAGCCTTTTGTTGACGCTTCGAACAAAGCTTCCGCCCGGCTGTTGACCTCAAGTTTGCGATAGATGTTTTTCACATGGCTTCCGATTGTATGGCTCGAGATGGAAAGAACGTCGGCACAGTCTGAGTTGGACAATCCACGGGCCAGTAAATTCAAAACCTCATGTTCCCGCTGGGTAAGTGGGTCGACCAGTGGTGTTGGGTCAAGCGCCTCATTAGGGGTGACTTGCTTGAGCAACTGTCGCGCAATGATCGGGCTGATGGGTGACCCTCCTCGCCTGATATTTCGGATCCCTTCGATGCAATCCTCGATGCGTTCGTCCTTTAGCAGATAACCGCGTGCACCAGCACGGACAGCGTCCAATATGTTCTTCTGATTGGCAAAGACGGTGACGACTAGAATATCGGTATCTCGCCCCGTTTCGGCTTCTTGCCGGATCAGATCGATGCCGCTTCCATCAGGCAAGCCGAGGTCACACAGCAGAACCTCGTACCCCCCCGATTCAACCATGAGCTTTGCGTCAGCGACGTTATCGGATTGCCCCGACACACACATATCCGCGCACTCTTCAATGGCCTCACAAAGAATGAGGCGCATGACGGGATCATCTTCAATGATGGCAACGCGGATCATTCGTTCTTCTCTTTCATGCGGGGTGTTACGCCTTTAAGCGGGCATCCCAGTTGTCGCTGAATATGGTCAATACATCAATAATCGTGGGGCGACGAAGTGACCTTTTGGTGAAACAAAAATCGAAACACCCTTGCATAGGGTGAAGCGTGAGGGGGGCAGGATGCGCGGGCTGTTCTCATTATAAAAGCCGAGTTTAAAGCAGCGCGCCACCGCCTACTATCACCTGATCAGGTGATAGCATCACTGTCTAGCCCTCAGTAATAATACCTTGGTAATCACTTCCACCATACTGCTGAGCGGACCGAAAAATGTGCTGTGAAAATGGGTAACGAGCAAGAGCTTTTGAAACGTATTTCATGCGGTGACAAACGGGCGATGCAAGAACTCTACGGACGCTATGAGCGGCCCTTGCTTGCATTCCTGATTGGTCGCGGTGCGGAGCGGTCAGAAGCGGCGGATGTCGTGCATGACACGATGCTGGAGGTCTGGCGCTCTGCATCCAAGTTTAGCGGGAAGTCTGCTGTAAAAACCTGGATGTTTTCCATCGCGCGCAACAAGCTGATCGACCGATTTCGCAAGGGCGCCCGCCTTAGCGTGACCGATGACGTGCCTGACATGCCAGATGATGCACCTGATCCAGAGGCTTTGGCGGTTGCTGCAGGAGAAGCTAGACGGGTACGGGCGTGCCTGGATTGTCTTAGCCCGACCCATAGAGCTGTGATCCGCCTCGCCTTTTATGAGGACCTAAATTACGAGGAAATCAGCGCGATCGAAAACGTGGCTGTTGGCACCATCAAGACCAGAATTTTTCACGCCAAAAAGCTGCTGATGCGGTGTCTTGAGACGTGTTAGCTCAGGCTATTGCGCAAACACGTCGCGCACTAAATCACGACGCTCTGTCAAAGCCGCAAGCGCTGCATCGCGCAAGGCTGTATCTGCAAATTCCACGCGGTAGCCCCCAAGTGCCGTTGGTCCAGCAATGATTTGACCTTCAAACTGGTCCAAAAGCGCGGTCACCTCGCCTAAAGGGGCGTTGCCTGCAAAGACCACCTGTAACAATGGTCCGCCTGCTACTTCGCTAACAGTCTCATAGGGACCGCCGCCGTTAAGACTTGGGGCAACTCCAAAATGCCACACACCAACCGCAAGCACGGCTGCTGCGGCCATTTGGAAAAGCTGGCGAATTGGTGCGCGGTTGTCATTTGCCGGGGCACGGCTGGCATCTATGCTGCTGGACAGCCGTTCCCAGCCGGACGCCCCTTCTAAGGCCTCTCCCTCCTGAGACAGCTCGACACGCACTGCCTGCATCATTTTCACTTCCGAGGCCAATTGCGGATCCGTTTTCATATGCGCCTCAAATGCAGCACGCCTGTCGCTGGACAGGCGGTTTTGCACATAATTTAACATCTCATCATCACGATCCACTACACGGTCCTCTCAAAACCCGTCGAAATACTCATTTCGAACCTTACACATGAACAGCGCGGCCCCGACACGACGCTCTTAGGTCTCAGACGCAGAGCTCTGCCACAAGGTTCAAAAAAAGATGTTGCCCCAATTTGGGGCAAGCAGAGCATGAGATCAAGATAAGTCAAAAGCTCCCAGTCGTGCAGATCCCTTTGGCTTGCAGCAATCCAGCCCCAAACAAAGGATCAGTTCCGGTTGCCCCAAGATCGGCAGCGGAGCCTTTGAGCAAGTTCCGCACGCTTTGCACATCCTGCGCCGCCATCAGGCTTTGGTCCGCAATAATGCGCGCAGAAACAAAGGGCGAGGCGATCGAGGTACCGGTCACCAGCCGCTTTGACCTGCCAGAGGAAACAAGCACATCGACGCCGGGGGCCGCGATATCCACATGTTGGCCGCGCACCGCATTGGCCATGATCTGGCCCTTGGCATCGACCGCAGTGACCGCGATCACGCTGCTGAATCCTGCGGGAAATTGCGGCGCCACATCGGGCCCCGCATTGCCAACCGCAGCCACAAGAATAAGCCCCCGCGCAGCTGCCCGTTGCACAGCCAGATCGAGCAGCTTGTTGTATGGCCCCGCAAGCGCGAGATTTACCACGCGCACATCGCTCTCAGCCATCCAGTCGAGCGCGCGCACCAGCGCATCCGCCCCTGCAGCAAGGCCCGCATCCGGAGACTGCTCGAACACGTTCGCATTATGGATCGTCACATTTCGTAGCCGGTTCGGATCGGCCAGAATTGTCGCGACTTCTGTGCCGTGGCGCATGGAGCCTGATCGGCCTTCAAAAAACCTCTTGGAAACAATCTTAGCCGCAGCAAGCCCCGGTGTACTGGCATTCACACCTGTGTCAATCACCCCAACAGGCCCCAACGCCTGACATCCGCCAAGGGGCCAGTCAATCAGCGCATTGGCATAATTTAACCCATTGCTTGCACCCGCGCCCTGCTGCGCGCGGAACGCATGGTTGACACCCACGGTCGAGGCCGGGACAGCGCCTTCAAGTGCAGCAATCGCCTGCTTGCCTGTCACACCCTCTGCCATATCAAAGGACAGCATGATCAAGCCCAGCGACGGCAGATCGGTGACTTTGCGCAATTGGTAACGTTCACTTTTGGCCGCAGCCAATATAGCCGCTTTGTCCGCCTCATCATTCACCAGCGCGACGATTTCACCCGCATCTACCACAGCTGCAGGCTGGGCCGCCGGAACATCGTCAGGTGTCTGCCTGATGCTTTCACACCCGCCAAGCACCGCGATACTTAGGCAGGTGGCCAAACAGGTTTTCAGGAAGTTTGTCCGCTGTAGAGGCAGCTTTGAATTCGTTTTCATAGAGTTTACTTTTGATTTGAGACCGTCCGAATGGCCAGATTTCACGCGATGTTATTCCCAGTGAAACTTACAATTATCTTGGACCTCGATTCTTTGATTTGCAAACAAATGAGATGGGCACCCCCCACAGGTTGCCCATCTCTGAGCCTGTGCTCAGCTCTTAAACCACCCACACAGACACATGGCTTGCGATCAAGACTTCTTGCGACGCCGCAATCCACCCAAGGCTGCCAAACCGAGCGGCAACAACGCGGCAGAGCCCGGAATTGGTACAGCGGCGACATTTGCCGAAATTGGCTCGCCGAAGATGAAGTCATCCATCACGACAAAGTTCTGGTTTATGGTGGCCGCAGCCAGATCAAGTGCGAAGTCGCCGACATCGAACTGGGCATAGGCAATGA
>CAZXRG010000203.1:0-5352 GCA_964642935.1 uncultured Rhodobacterales bacterium
CAGTTGCGGCGGGTCATAACCAGTCAGTCGAAGTAAAGAGTATCACCATGTTGCGCACCTCCCTTCTTTTGTTAGCCCTTACACTTGGCGCCTGTACCGATTTCCCGTCGCGTGCCATCAGTGAGCTTCCACCTCAGCCGCGTCCCGATCTTAACAAAATCGCCCACGCCTGCCTGACCGAGGCGATCTATTTCGAGGCTGGCAACAAAGGCGAAAAAGGCCGCCGCGCGGTGGCTCATGTGATCCTCAATCGGGTAGCCTCCAAGGATTTTCCAAACACGGTCTGCGGGGTGATCCGCGAAGGTCAGAGCAAGGGCAACTGCCAGTTCTCCTACCGCTGCGACCTTGATTACACCCGCTACCTCTATTCCGACCAACGCATGTACGCCAAAGCCACCGCCACCGCCGTGTTGATGGGCGATAGCGAGGATCCAACGGGCGGCGCACGCTTTTTCCACGCCGATTACGCCAGCCCGGGCCGCTGGTTTTCAAGCTTGGAGCGCGTCGGTAATTTTGGTGGGAATATCTTCTATCTTTAAAGTCTAGGGTCGTCCTCAGAGAGACGGGTCGCCCAGAATGGCGATCCGCCTAGTTCTGGCTTTCCTGCTCAAGATGCAACTTCATGTCCAACAGAACCTGCTGAATGTCAGAGGTATCTTTCAACAACCGCTTGGCCTCATTAAGCGAAATGATCCCATCGGCAATACTGTCATTATATTCGCCCATCAGGTTCGCAAACCGCTGGCTTAAAAGCACAATATCCGCATTCAAAGCCCCTTTGCGCGGTGCGCGCGACTTATCATACTCGATAATCAACATCCGCAATTCCGCCAGAGCCTTGGTGACAAACGGAAAGCTCGCAACCTCTTCAAGTTCGGAGACCACATCAATCGGCATAAAGCGCTCTGAATGTTCGGGGGCGGCGGAAAAATACCGGCCCAAAGTCGCCTTTGACTTGCCCGTTACCTGACAGGCCTTCTCGTAGCCCACATCCTTGATCAAGGCTTCTGTGTGCTTCTTGAGATATGCCCCGTGGCGCATCACCATCTCTTCTCTATCGTCGTCTTCACTCATCGAAATCGTTTCCCCAGGCCGTCTGACCGTGATTGAATTTTTATCCCCGTCTGACTTGTAACAAGTTTAGGGGGAAAGATCACCTTCAATTCCCATTATGATTAAAATAGTCCGATGTCATTGATCGACCGTGAGAATGGTTTTGAGAAGACGTCTCGTGATAAGCGTCTTTCTCGCCAAATCCGTAGGGAGTGTGTGCCTACGGAAAGCAGTGAGCAAACAGGGCTTAATCCCCCCCAGTTTGTTCACTGCGACTCAGATAAATACTTGAAATTATTAGAAAATCATAGCTCTTGCACGTTCTGCAGTTCCATCAGCCGGTTGCCAAACCGCCGTGCCCGCTTGCTCAAAACCTCCTGTGTCGCCAGTTGGATCGCCCCGTACACTGCGCTCCCCGCCTTTGACGTCAGAAAATCAATATACTGCGAAAGCTCTGCATCAGAGAGGTCGCGATAGGTATAGGCGAACATCGTGTAAATCTTGTCGTGAATATGCGAGCGCAGCATATCCTGTTGGGAGGTCACCAGTTCCAGAATCTCCCCCTCGCTCAAATGGTACGGCAGCGATCCGGACTGAAACATCCCCGCATAAATCGCATAATTCAGGTTCATGGCCGCAGCCAGTTGACTGTCAATCGCCCCCAAAGCCTCGATCACGCGCGTATAAGCGTCCAGTCGCGGCGCATCGCGTTCGATCAAATCCGCAAGGATAGCGGCCCCCTCGGCATCCACGCGGTCCGATTGATCCGGCCTCTGCGCCTCGACCTCCATGCGCGTCACCAACATGCCCAGCTCCGAGCTCAGAAAAACGGTCGCTGCCTTCACATGATCCGCATCCAGGCCAACGGCCACAGCCGAAACGATCTCTTCCAGCATCTTGTCGGAGGGAAAGGTCTCACGCGCCGCCAGCTCCCAAGCCAACGCCAGCCGATCATCCCCCAACTCAAGCTGCTTATTGGACTCACCAAGGGCGATAGCAAAGCTCTCGACAAATGCATCATAGCCCAGAAGTTTCAAAAGCGTCGCCGTGGCACTGCCATTGGCAGCACCCACAGGCAGTCCAACCACGCATAAGATGCACGACATAAACGCCGCCACTATGGTCGATCGAACCTGCATCAAAAACTCCACTTACGCCTTCAAGAGCTACAATATCACGCACAAAAATGGCAAATTAATGAAGATAGCAGGGCAATCCCCTTGAACCCCACACACGCCTTATGTTTTCTACGCCAATCATGGCCAAACTCTATTTCCACTACTCCACAATGAACGCCGGTAAGAGCACCATGCTCCTGCAAGCCTCCTACAATTACCACGAACGCGGCATGGAGACCTATCTGCTCACCGCCGATTTCGACCACCGCTCGGGCCCCGGCAAAATAGCCTCCCGCATCGGCATATCCGAGGCCGCGGACACATTCTCCAAAGACACAGACCTCTATCACCTCATCGAAAACCGCCTCAAAAAAGGCCCCATCGCCTGCGTGATGGCCGATGAGGCACAATGGATGACCCCCGATCAAGTCTGGCAATTGGCCCGCGCTGTCGACGACCTCTCCGTGCCCGTCATGTGCTACGGCTTGCGCGTTGATTTCAGAGGCGAGCTGTTCCCCGGCTCCGCCACCCTGCTGGCATTGGCCGATGAAATGCGCGAAGTCCGCACCATCTGCCATTGCGGCAAAAAGGCCCATATGGTCGCGCGCATGGACGAAAGCGGAAAAGCTCTCCGTGAAGGGCCGCAAATTCTGGTGGGTGGGAATGACACTTATGTCTCCTTATGTCGGAAACATTGGCGTGAAGCGGTCGGAGATACCGCCCAAACACCCTCTCAAACGTAGAACGACCCGGAAGGGGGGAGACCGGGCCGTTCTTAACGCTAGAGATCCACTTCAATGAAACCGAGGGGGGGGAGGGCTTCATCAAAGGCTACGAACCGTCGCGCATACAAGCGCGTCAAATCCGTATGACACCCTTCTAACGGTCCAAAGGTTAAATTGATGTTAAAGCACCTCGCCTTTAATCTAATTCAATCGTATCGCCATTATCCCGAGAGCACCGAAGGTGTGGCAGGGTAATGGCGATTCATGTTTTAGGCGAGTTGCTCTAATGGGCGAAATACTATTTCCAATGCGCCCCAACTCGTGAGACCCTCCCCCAAAACCACCGCAAACAGGGGGCCATCTTGGCCAATCTCATCGACACACCATCCGGATCACCCGCCTCGGCATTTGGCTTTGGCACCATGCAATTTGGCCAAGGCACGCCAGAGGCCGATTGCGCCGAAGTCTACGACCTGTGCCGCCAATCAGGCATCAACGTCTTTGACACCGCCTATGTCTACACAGGCGGAAAATCCGAAGAGATCTTGGGAAACCTCATAAAAACCGACCGCGACAACATCGTCCTGATGACCAAAGTCGCCTACCTCGGCACCTCCGCCAAAGACGACCTGATCGCCCAATTTGACGAAAGCCGAAAACGCCTCAACCAAGACATGATCGACGTGCTGTTCCTCCACCGCTGGGACGACACCACCCCGCTTGAAGACACATTTGAAACCCTCGCAAGCTTCAAAGAGAAAGGGCAAATCCGCGCAATAGGTGTCTCCAACTTCTCCGCATGGCAAGTGATGAAAGCCCAAAGCGTCGCCAAATCCTTCGGCATCTCGATCCACGTCATCCAACCCATGTACAGCCTGATCAAGCGACAGGCAGAGGTCGAAATCCTGCCCATGTGCGCCTCCGAAGAGATCGCCGTCACCCCCTACTCGCCGCTGGGGGCCGGACTGCTCACCGGAAAATACAGCCAAGCCAACAGTGGACGGCTCACCGAAGACAAACGCTACGGCGCCCGCTACGGCGAAGACTGGTTCCACCAAACCGCAAAAGGCCTCACGGACAAAGCCGCCCAACGCAATATCCACCCGGCCACTCTGGCCGTCGCATGGGTCGCCAAAAACCCGACCATCACAGCCCCGCTCATTTCCGGAAAAACCCCGGACCAATTGCGCCCGTCCCTCAATGCCATCACCTTTGAGATGGACGACAGGCTCTACAAAGAGATCACCGAAATGTCGCGCACACCGCCCCCCGCCACCGATAGATTGGAAGAGGCCACAATATGACCCAACGCATCGTCCTTGCCGCCCGCCCAGAAGGCGCTCCCAAAGCCTCCGACTTCCGCCTTGAAGAGGCCGAGACACCCACCCCGAAAGCGGGCGAGTTTCTCGTCGAAAACATCTGGCTCTCGCTTGATCCTTACATGCGCGGCCGCATGGACGACGTGAAATCCTACGCCGCGCCCGTCCCCTTGGGCGGCGTCATGGAAGGCCAAGGCGTGGGCCGCGTCATCGCCTCCCATCATCCCGACTACAGCGAGGGCGACTACGTCCTTGGCGGCTACGGCTGGCAAAGCCACGCCATCTCCGACGGGACCGCCACGCGCAAACTCGACCCGAAAGACGCACCCATCTCCACAGCCCTTGGCGTCATGGGCATGCCCGGCCTGACCGCTTTTGTCGGCCTCAACGATCATGGCCGCCCGCAAAAAGGCGAGACCCTCGTGGTCTCCGCCGCCAGCGGCGCCGTCGGCTCACTCGTGGGCCAATTGGGCAAAATCTACGGCCTCAACGTCATCGGCGTGGCCGGAGGCTCCGAGAAATGCCGCTATGTCACCCAAGTGCTCGGCTTTGACGCCTGCATCGACCACCACTCCGGCGACGCCTCCGCCCTCAAAGCCCAACTGGCCAAACATTGCCCGAACGGCATCGACATCTATTACGAGAACGTCGGCGGCAAAACCCTGGAGGCCGTCATCCCGCTCATGAACACAGGCGGTCGCATCCCAGTCTGCGGCATGATCGCTTGGTATAGCGGCGCTGGCGAACCCGAACCCGCCTTCGCCAAAAAACTCTGGCGCTCGATCCTCGTCAAAAGACTATCCGTGCGCGGCTTCATCATCTTTGATCACTACGACCGCTACCCCGATTTCGTCAAAGAGGTCGGAGGCTACCTGCGCACAGGCCGCATCCAATACCGCGAAAGCATCACCAAAGGACTTGAAGACGCACCATCCGCCTTCATGTCCCTTCTGGAAGGCGGAAATTTTGGAAAACAATTGGTCCAGATCAAACACGACCCGAGCCGCTAATACCCCGGCCCTTCGATTTTCCAAAAATACTCAAAAAAGCAGGCGCACGCCAAAAGTAGCGCCCGCCCCATTAACGCGTTCCACTTGCGTTCTTTTGCGTACATATGGGAGTCACGCATGAATCATA
>CAZXRG010000204.1:0-5318 GCA_964642935.1 uncultured Rhodobacterales bacterium
GCGCTTCTCAAAGCGGCCTGCGATCAGATAACGGCCTATTTCGAACGCTCTCTTGAAGCCTTTGATCTTCCTTTAAACGTGGCCGGATCACCCCTTCAAAAAGCCGTATGCAACGCAATGATCGCGATTCCGTTTGGGGAAACCCGCACCTATGGCGACCTCGCCAAACAACTGAACACCCCCGCCCAAGCCATCGGGCAGGCCTGCGGGGGCAACCCGATCCCTCTGATTATTCCCTGCCACCGTATTTTAGGTGCTTCCAATCTTGGCGGGTTTTCAGGTACGCACGGGGTAGAAACCAAAGTGGCCCTCCTGAAGCACGAGGGCGCTGCATCTTTGTTGATATAGGACACCCATGAGCGATACCCCGAACATTGACGACGACCAGTTTCACACGCCCGATAACGGAGCACTCGGTGCGGCCTCCACTCATGCGCCCAAAATTCTGATCCTTTATGGGAGCCTGCGCAAATTTTCCTATTCCCGCTATTGCGCACAAGAAGCCGAGCGGATTTTGAACCGTCTGGGGGCAGAAACGGTGATTTATAATCCCGAGGGCTTGCCTTTGCCCGATGCAGAAGACCCCGATCACCCGAAAGTCAAAGAGCTGCGGGATTTGGCGAGCTGGTGTGAAGGCTTCGTCTGGATTTCACCAGAGCGCCACGGGGCCATGACCGGCATTATGAAATCGCAAATCGACTGGATACCGCTCTCCTTGGGGGGCGTGCGTCCGACCCAAGGCAAAACGCTCGCGGTTGCTCAGGTCAATGGTGGCTCGCAAAGTTTCAACACGGTCAACCAGCTTCGCATTCTGGGGCGCTGGATGCGGTTGATCACCATCCCCAACCAATCCTCGATCCCTGTGGCCTTCAATAAGTTCCAGAATGGTCGCCTTGAGGAAGGCTCCTATTACAACCGTCTGGTGGATGTGATGGAGGAGCTGATCAAGTTTACTCTCCTGACCCGCGACCGCGCCGATTACATGGTCGATCGCTATTCCGAGCGTGTGGAGACAGCCGCCGAACTCTCAAAGCGCGTCAACGAGATGTAACCGCCTCGGCCACCGCTTTGGCGAACATCTCTGGCTCGGAGATAAACGGGCAGTGATCACTGTTAATTGTCACGACACGCTCGAAGGTCGCGTTCTTTTGGAAGTGCTTTTGCCCCCCAAGAGGGATGGCGCGATCCTCAGCACATTCAATATAGGCCTTAGGAATGGCCCCCATACGCGCCTCACTCCAAGCCACTTTCGAGAGGCCCGGCCGAATGGGCTGGGGATGCAGGTTGGAGCGCAAAAACGCGATCCCCTCGTCCGTGGCCGTATGGCACAGGAATTGCGAACATGTCTCAGGGTTCGCTTGCAGCACGCCGCGCAACAGCTTCCAATTGACCGCCGGTTCAACCAAAGGCCCCTTAATGACGTCAGCGTGGTTTTTATCCATCTGCAACATGCTCATGCCCGCCTGCTCGGGAAGCCAGCCGCTGAGATAGATCATCTGCGAAATAGGCCCGGGGCACATCTCGGCCGCCGCTGAAATCGAATACCCACCCATGGAATGCCCCAAAAGGACGACAGGCCCACCGATCTCCTCAACCTTATCGCAAATCGCCTTGGCGTTCTTTGCCATGGTCGCAGAAAAGGCGCTGATGGTGTCACGCCCATTTCCGGGCATAGAGACCGTGTGGGGAACAAATCCCTGATCCTTAAGGAATGGAAGCGAAAGGTCCCAACAGTGGCGATCGAGAAATCCACCATGAACGAGCAGTAAGGCAGTCAATTGGATCTCCTAGACAGAATGGTGATGCGCGCGCCTCAGGTCAGCTCGTCAAAAATCTCCGCGATCCATGACTTGCGCTTTTTGTAAGGCTTGCGCCGCTTGTAATCATCGTCGTCGTCATCATCGCGAGACCGTCTCTGACGCGGTTCCGGCTCTGGTTGGCGGACCTCGATTGCAGAGCGCTCAATGATCTTATCCAATTCACCACGATCCAACCAAACGCCCCGACATTGCGGGCAATAATCAATCTCGACCCCTTCGCGCGAACTCATTTGGAGCGGCACGAGACAATGGGGACATTGCATGCCCTTTGGCTTCCCAACATCACCCAGATCAAGAACCATACCCGCTTACCCTTCTCTCTAGCGCTTCTTGGACTTCCAACTGTCGAGCCACTTTGAAATGCCCGTCTTGGCCGAACTGGCCCGCGCCCGCGCCGCATCCGCACCCTCTTCAAGCGTGTCAGTGACCTCGTCGTAAAACTCGCCCGCATCCTCAAGATAAGGATCGACGTTCTTGTCCTTCCAACGATCCACACGCCGCCAGATAGCGAAGGCGATCAGGAACACCACGATCAGGAAGATGATGTTGAACCAAGGGATCAAACGCACATTTGGCCCCTCAACCTCCACCATCTTATAGGCGTTGGGATAAAGCGAGATCAGCGGGATCCGCCAGCCATAATGGGACACAGCCACCCACTTACCGTCAGCCTTTGCAAAGCCCTGCGCCTGAGCCTGCAGGTTGCCACTGTCGAACTTCAGATAAGGCGGCCATGACCACCCGGTGTCCTCATTGCGATAAACCCGAGGTTCGCCATTTTCATATTGCGAGTTGATAAACCGCACATCCCGCGTGGTCGTGCCAGTTTGCGTGCCCACATCCTTGGACGCCCAGAACCACGAATTGTCATCCACATCAATCCGGTTCACCTCAGTGCCGTTGATCTGAACGATGTCCCGCGAGGGCAACGAATAGTGGAAGAAAGCCACCAATAGGAGCGCCAACAATATATAAAACGCCCACTTAATCTTACCAAACATGGTCTTCCCCTTACCGTCTGTACTCGCCCCATGGACCTGCAAGCGTCTCGCTCGGCCCCATGGATGCGTCCCCGAAGAGCGCGTCTCGCGCACCCGCTTTGTCTACCATGTATTCACGCGCAAGGAATTCTGCAACATAATCGCGCTTTGCGTCCGGCCACGTCATGTAAGCATCGTAAAACGCCTGCTTGTGGCAAATGTGAAGCTGGCGCACATCCAAAGGGCACAACTCGGCCAAAAGCATGTTCACCAAATCCTTGTCCGGCGTGTTGGCAGCCCGCAGCGTATAAAAGGCCGCCGGATGCTCGGCCCCCAACGAGGGCCTGCGCCCACCTTGCTCCACCCAACGCAAAATATCCGAGAGCGCATGATATTCCTCAGGCATGCCCCGCAGATGCTTGCGATGAAGCACCCGAAGCTGTTGGCGCGTGAGACCTTCCAAATCCTCACCAGCCTCCGCCGCCTCGGACACCAGAATGAAATCGAGCCGCTGACGAAGCAGCGCAGGCAGATCAACACCCTGAGCCTGCGATAATGGCTCCACCAGATTGTTGACCGTGAAAAACTTCAAGATCGCCTCGCGGTCGGAGAAATCCAGAACATTCCGGATCGGCATCTCCCCCAACTCATCCTTCTTCCCCCGACAAATGGCCGCTGGCACGTCCATATCGCGAAACACATAAACCCCGCCAAAATGCTCGGTGAAGAAATTGCCCTGCTCGTAATGCACACGCGAGAACATGATCGGGTTTTGGGTCACATCACCGGTCCGCTTGGACAGGGTGATCATCTCCGCAATCAAAACATCATCCCACCAAGCATCATCACGGGTCTGAAACTCGTCGATCTTCGATTGCAACTTGGCCGCATCCTTGAGGTGCGCCTTGGAGGTATCGGCCTCCACCACCACCTTGCGAATATCAAACAGCTTGGCCGCCGTATCCACCCGAAGCACCGAATTGTTCAACTCACCCGCCACCGCATCCCGCGCGGTCAGGGCAAACAACTGGCTCTCATTGTCCTCGATAAAGGACTTCAGAATATGATGGGAGGTCGAGAACTGCGCATTCAACAGCGGACAATCCTTCTGAGCGGTTGAGAGCAGAATAAACTGCCGGTTCACCCCGTTGGGATTGATATATTGCTCATCCCCCAACTCATCCCCGATCTCCGGCGCAAAACCGGAGATATCGATCATGAAGGTCTCAAGCTTGGTCCGCTTCCCGGTCAGAGCCTCAAGGGCCACATTATACCGCTCCACCATAGCAGGCGTGTCGACCTTAAACAGATCGCCATAAATCAGCCCGTGTTTGAGTAGGCGTAACATCCGCGCTCGTCCCCTTTCCTCCCTTTATGTACGCACTCTAAGGGGGCGTTCAAGCGGTCTCTGGCCTTTGGGTGAGGGTGAACACCAGAATTATAAAGCCCAAAGCCAACAGCCCGTGAATGACCAGCGCACCAATAGCGAAACTGGTAGAGAGGATTTCGGGGTGCGACTGAGACGTGATGAAAATCCCGATGCACCCGAGGCTATGGAAAATGGCCAGAAGCCCCGCAACGAGGCGACCTGTGTAGGACTGAACACCGGGCCCGAAAATGACAAAAACCCCAAGCAGACCAAGGGAGAGCAAAGCCACCCCAAGAAACCGATAAGAGCTGATCATAGGCGCGGTCAAAGCCTCAACCTGTTCGGGCGTGAGCGAAGACGAAGAGCCGGACAGGAAGTTGGACGCCCCAAAGGTGATCTCTGCGAGACTGTGGAGGATGAAAACGGCGAGTGCGAAGTATTTCATGGGGTTCCCTTGGGCAAATTTTGTTCAGGCCGCAGGTAACGCAGTGCGAGAGTGGCCAACATGGCGATGAACAAGGCCGCACCGATGATGCGGATGATGAGCATTTCGCCCGTAACTGCGGAGCCTCCTACGAAAAGCACGAAGAGGATAATGGTAAGGAGCAGGCGCTGGATATCGATGGCGCGGGAGGTTGCGTCGGACCATGCGAGGACCAGATCAACAGGCCACCACATGAGCACGATGATGCCGGGCCAAAAGGCAGAGACGCGGGAGGTGTTGCGCATCCAGTCAAAATCCCAGCCGAAGAAAGCGCCCATGGAATAAAGCATGTGGACAAGGAAAGCGACGTAGGCGCCGGTCCAGAAGGGGCGCCAGATATTTGCCGCACGGGTTGAGCGCTTGCGAAATGGGAATGCGATGAATGCCGGAACGACGAGGACAAGTGCCGCCCAAGCGGTATAGGCCGCGGTGTGAAGCGTTTTTGCGTTATCGATATCTGGAACTGGGTTCGGGTCACCATCGGTTGGGGGTGGGGACAGCGACATGGCGCCGTTATCTTGGGTGATCATTGCTGTCAAAAAGGCAAAAGCAATAGCGGCGATAGTGAGTGCGCCCGCGAGTTTATTGGTGTTGGTCATCCCTATCCCCTTTGAGGTCTGGACTTTTGAATTCTGGCCCTTGGATCTTCCTAAGATTTAACAACT
>CAZXRG010000205.1:0-5307 GCA_964642935.1 uncultured Rhodobacterales bacterium
GCATAAAGCACTTTGGCCAGCGTCGTTTCAGCCTCGGCTTTTGCGTCCTCAGGGGCTTCTTCGAGGCCGGAGAGATAGGCCTCAAGAGCGGCCACGGGCGTTTCGTTGGACAGAGCGACCTCTACAGGGGACGGGCTGCGCGCGTGGGCAGCGTATTCAGACACAGGATCATCAGCGAAGTCGGGCTGATCGCCATGGGTGACCAAGAACTTTTCATAGAGCGCTGTGTTGTCATGGAAGTTGTGACAGCCCGCCGAGGCGCAGGTGCCAAACTCAAGACCCGCATGGCTTTCACGATCCTTCCCGACCTCCTCATGACAAGCCACACAGAAGTCACCGGGCAGAGTGACCATGACCGGACCGGTTACTTCCGGCGTGTGCTCCAGATGACAGGTGGAGCAATAAAGCGCGTCCAGTTTCTCGCGGATTTTGATCTTCGAGGGGCCCCGGAATTTCTTGACCGGATGGCTGTCGTTGGAGAGTTCAAGCTCGGCGTCATGGCACGACAGGCAGGCTTTGTTCATGGCCTTGTCGGCCTTCTTCTCCGTGGCAAAGAAGGGGGCGGTGTGGCAGGTCTTACAAGCCAGTTCGATCTGGTGATGGGCGGCGGTGGTCTCGCCCATGAGGAAGGCCGCTTGCGGGCCGGTTACGAAAAGGCGCGTGTAAAGGAGGGCGGCGGCCATGAGCGTGGCGGCAATCCAGAACACCCAGATGAGCGAGGTCGAGCTCATGTTAGTCCCCCATCAATACGCATAAACCACCAGCACATGAAACAGGATAAGGATCGGGAGTGGCCAGAGGCCGATGATATGCACCCAAAGCGGGAGCCGTCGGGCCGGTTTGGTGGCAGTGCTGAGGCCTTTTTCGGCGAGGTCGTGTTCTTTGCCGGTGGCCAGCCCTGCGATTGCGCCGAAGACCAGCACAGTCAGGAAGGAGAGCATGAGGACCAGATTGAGATTGCTGCCGATGCGAAAGCCCGTGTGCCAGACCAGCACTAGGGCGGTGATCAAGCCGATGCCAAGATGGGTGATGCGCCAGAAATCATAGCCGCCAAGTTTGGAGAGGAACGAGATGCGTTTGCGCAACCCGATCAGGGCGGCCAGTGTGGTGAGGCCTAACAGCGTGTAGCCGGAGTATTGTTTCCAAAGGCTGTCAAACCAGAGGGATCGGAACAGCTCATCTTTGGAGAAGGTCTCAGACAGCGGGATGCGCGGGGCCAAAAGTGAGAGAAGTGCGATCAGGGCGGCGATGCCTGAGAGATAAGTGAGGGCTTTGAACCAGCGCACAGGTTCGGGGGCGCCGTCTTGTCCCAGCAGTTCAGCGACGAGCGGCTTGCAGGTGCCACAGACGGTCGAGCAACTGGTGGCCAGTTGTAACTCCTCAGGGGTGTTGGCGCCCAGCGTAATCGCGTTGCGGATCGCCCCTTTGGTCACGCCCGTACAATTGCAGATGATCGCGTCCGAGGGCAGGCTGAGGGCGCTATCCTCAGATGCGGGCCAGATCAGGCCGGTTTGTTTGAAGCGGCGGATGTGCCAGCTGTGAAGGCTGGTGCCGCGCGAACAGGCTGCTTGGATTTTGCCAACATCGGGCCAGTCCCCCACGCCCAAGGCGGCGACGATCTTGCCGCGTCGGAGCAGGATGCGGCGATAGATATTCTCGTCCGGCACATGGTAAACATGGCTTTGCACGTTGGTTTGCTGCTCCGCAGACGCGAAATCGCCCATGGAGAAGACGTCCACGCCGATGACTTTCAGCTTACAGGCGTCAAACCCGCGCTCGAATTGCGTTTGGGTCGAATGGGTGACAATGTTTTCCACGGCCACGCTGGCTTGCTCGAAACCCGGCCCGACAAGGCCTGTGACATAGCCGTCCACTTCTGCGCATTCGCCGATGGCATAGATGTCCGGATCAGAACTGCGCATGAGCGTGTCCACTTTGATCCCGCGCCCTACGGCCAGATCGGCGGCTGCGGCCAGTTGCGTGTTGGCCCGCACGCCTGTGCAGATGACGACCGTGTCAAAGGGGCGCTCGGCGAGGCCTTCGAAATGCGCCGCTTCCACGCGATCGGAGCCTGTGAATTCTTTGACGCGGGTGCCGGTGAGGACAGTGATGCCTAGCGCCTCGATCCGTTCCTTCAAAAGGGCGGCGGCGGTTGTGTCGAGCTGGTTGGGCATCAGGCAGATTTCATGCTCGACCACGGTGACTTTCGCGCCGCGACTTGCGAGGCCTCTTGCGGCTTCAAGGCCTAATAGGCCACCGCCGACAACCAAAGCGCGGCGGGCGGAGAAGGATCGGGACAGGAGCGCTTCGGTGTCGCCAAAATCGCGGAACGTGTAAATGTTGGCCAGATCAGCACCCGGAATGCTGGGCACAAAGGCACGAGACCCGGCGGCGATGATCAGTTTGCTATAGGGCTGGATGCGGCCCGTTGAGGTGGTCACCTCTTTGTCGTCGCGATCAATATCGACCACAGAGACAGCGTCATAGCGATGCACAACGCCGCGCCCAGACACGGGTTCAGGCTGGAACACCTGACCGACCTGCGCTTCGCCGGACAGCAGTGGCGTCAGTTGCACGCGATTATAAGGAACGACTTTCTCGGCGTTGAAAAGGACGACGGACTGGCCGGAGGCGCTAAGTTGTTGGGCGGCGCGAACCCCGACGGGACCCGCCCCAATGACCACAATCGGAGCGCCTGTCGTTTCAGCGACAGGGTCGATGTGTTCGGTCAGGTCCGGAAGTGGTGCGGCAAGTGACATTGGCAAAACTCAAGAATGATCTAAAGCGGGCGCAGATTGCGCCGCAGGATCACGTCATTGTGGGTTTAGCAACATTGCCAAGTGCTCGCCGTTGAGCCCTTTCAAGGTGCAAGATCGATGGAAGCGAGTCAATTTGATTTTTGCGATGCAGCAATTATGGGTTTGCGCTGCACCCGAAATAGGCGGGATGCGGGTTCGGTGGGGTGTTTCTTTGATCCCGAAACGGACACTCGTTGTGCCTGATCGGACACAGATCATCTTGAGGGCAGGATCGCGTCTTTCAAGGAACCCGGCGATTCTTTGCGTTCGGACAGATCGAGCGAGGAGGCCAGATCAACCAGATGGCTTTGCATCAACTCCTCGGCCTGTTGCGCGTCGCGGGCTTCAAAGGCGTCCATGAGCGCGTGATGGGCGAAGCTTTCGCACATGGCACTTTGGCGGCGCCAATAGAGCGCGATGATCAGGGAGGAGCGGGCAATCAGGCTTTCGATGAACCTTAAGATGGTCGCTTGATTGGCGATGCGGGCGATCTCGATATGAAAGAGGCCCGAAGCTCTGAGCGCCAATCCCGGTTCTGAGGAGGCGGAGGCGTCATGCTCCTCTTTGATGCGTTGGTGCAGTAATTTAAGGTCGGTATCGGTCATCCGCTCTGCCGCCGAGCGGGCTGTACGGGGTTCGAGCAAGGATCGCGCCTCGAATATCTCACGGGCTTCACGCACGTCGGGCTTGGCCACAAAGGCCCCGCGATTGCGCTGGATATTAACCAATTGGGCGTGGGACAGCTCTTGGAGCGCCGCGCGCACGATGGTGCGGCTGACCCCGAAAATCTCGCTGACCTCATCCTCATTGAGCTTGGCACCGGGTAAAAGCCTGTGCTCATGGATCGCCGATGAAACACCCTCAACGACATGTCGCGTGGTGGCTTTTGGAGGTTTCACCTGATCACTCATACACCGCTCCTGCCCTGCCTTAGGGATTAAAACGTAATGAAGCTCAGGACAAGATTCGCGGTGGTTTCAATTCCCATTTCGGATTGTATACAATTTATGCATTGATTGCGTGCAATATGCCTCATTTTTGTGCAGGCGCTAAGAAACTGCCCGATCGGCGAGCGGAATCTCCACTCTACGCTTCACTCTATGAATTTTTGGCGGAACTTTCGACGCCAAGGATTGGGGAGAGTTATGCGGTCAGCACGTGATCTGGAACTTGTGAGTTTGAACAAACGCTATGGGGAAACCCTGGCGGTGGACAATATTTCCCATGTGTTTGAAGCGGGGACTTATTCCTGTCTGCTGGGGCCGTCTGGCTGTGGCAAAAGCTCTACCCTGCGCATGATTGCGGGCCATGAAGAGGTGAGCGAGGGGGCGATCATTCTGAACGGGAATGACATTTCCAACCTGCCGCCGGCCAGCCGTGGCACCTCGATGATGTTTCAGAATTACGCGTTATTCCCGCATTTGAAGGTTTGGGAGAACGTCGCGTTTTCTCTTAAGATGCAGGGGGTCGATAAGGCCACGCGCGAAAAATCAGCCGGTGAATTGCTTGAACTGGTGGATATGTCGGCCTTTGCAGACCGTCTTCCGGATCAGCTCTCGGGTGGCCAGCAACAGCGGGTGGCTTTGGCGCGTGCTTTGATCACCAAGCCTGAGGTTCTTTTGCTGGATGAGCCTCTCTCCGCGCTTGATCCGTTCTTGCGGGTTCGTATGCGGGCAGAGCTTAAGCGTCTGCAGCGCGAATTGGGCATTACCTTTATCCATGTCACCCACGGTCAGGACGAGGCTTTGGCGCTCGCTGATGAGATCGTCGTGATGAACAATGCGGTGATCGAGCAGTCGGGGCATCCCCGCGAGGTGTTCAACGCACCCAAAACCGAATTTATGGCCCGCTTTATGGGCGGTCACAATGTGATCCAACTGCCGACCGGCCTTGTGGCTGTGCGCTCGGACGCCGTTGAGATCGACCCTTTGGGGAAGGTCGAGGCTGTTGTGACCAATATCGAATATCAGGGCGTGCATGTGACCGTGAGTGCGCAAGCGCTTGGTGAGCAATCCCTGATCGCAATGATCCCGGAGGCGACCTTCTTTAGTGCGCCCTCCGAAGTGGGTCAGACCATCGCTTTAAGCTGGCCTGAGGATCAACAACACGCGCTCGCCTCGTAACAGGCGGACGGGCAAACCAACCATCAACCCAACACGACGAACCACCAACACAACAAGGAGAGTGAGATGACTAAACTAGACCGGAGGAGCTTTCTGAAAAGCTCAACTGCTGTTGCCACGACCGTAGGGGCAAGCACATTGGGTGCACCTATGATCTGGGCGCAGAACATTAAGGACGTGACCCTTCGCCAGTTCGGTACAGGCGTTTCCAACCTCAATGATGTGGCCACGAAGGTGAAAGAGGACCTCGGCTTCAATCTTGAAATGACCGCTTTGGATTCCGACAGTGTGACACAGCGTGCGGCAACCCAGCCAAAGAGCTTTGACATTGCCGACATCGAGTACTGGATTTGTAAGAAGGTCTGGCCAACAGGCAATCTGCAGGC
>CAZXRG010000206.1:0-2799 GCA_964642935.1 uncultured Rhodobacterales bacterium
GCATCCTGCGGCCTTGTCCAAAATGCCTCCTGGAAGATGTGGCTTGCCCTCAACAGTATTTGCCAATTCGAAGAGAATTTCAGATTGCAACTGATCGATCTCTAAGTCTCTTAACAGAGATTTTGCTTCGGTTCCCAAGCCGTAAAAAATGAAAAACCGCGCGAGCTGCAGAACAGCATCTGGGTCAGGTTCGTCAAATTCACCGAAAACCTGTGCGTTGAGTATTGCAGCTTGAACCGAATAGGGACGTGTATCGGCCCAGTAGGCGACATCGAGATATTCGTCGTCGATGCAATGTTCGTTTGGGTCTTCAGAGGTTTCCGCAACCTTTTTTGGCTTTCTGGAAGCTGGCTTGTTTTCGACGGGTTGGACTAATTCTTCGGGAATTGTAATGCGTACTGAGCCACCGAGATCGCTTTCGCCCAATACCTCCTCCAAGCCTTGTTGAACCCGTTCGGCGATCCCTTCCAGGCCATCGAGCGTTTCGTCGATGGGTTGTAAGCGATCTTCGACAGGGGTCGGTGTTGGTTCGATTGCTGCGACAGGAGGTGGAGGCGGTGCGTTGCTCGTTTCAGATGGAGGATCGGCAAGATCTATTATGCCCTGTTCTGCCGCTTGATTGAGTTGTGCGATCAGGCGATCCGCTAGCGTGGATGCGACAGTTTCCTCATTCGTTTCTTCAGGTTGATCCGGTGTGGGATTAGGGGGTGATAACGGCGTGTCTTCCGTTTGAGTTTCTGTCGCGACCTTTGGTGTTTCCTCTTCGTCGGGATCGCTTACGTCTAAAATGAGTGCGCCAGCTTCAGCTTTGGCCCGAACAGGGCAATCACAAGCAAGGCGTAACTTGAGAAACGTATCGCCATCAACAATCTCAGTTTTAGCACTTAAGACGCGTGTACGGGGAATGCGATCAAATACTCTATCGGTTGTAAATTCGATCTCATCTGTTGGAAGCATCAATACCGCTTCGCGTCCGAAGGTGCGTAATTCCCATGCAAGATCATTGGCTGCGGGTATGACCAGACGTGAGTAGGTTGTGTGTTCGCCTGCGCGAACTGGAACTTGGTCCTGTGCAGGAGCCAATTGTGCTGAGATGAGAAAGGCCAAGAAAGTGGCCGCTGCACATCTTAGCCCCCTCATGCCGCTGCACCTTTTGTTGCGCGAAGGGCTTCATCGAGGTCGTTGAATGATGGTCTCATGCCAGACGGCGTGTTTTGCCGGCCCACTTCAACGCAGATGTTGGGGGCATGATTGTAGAGATTGGCCACCAATACCTCACGGATTAGGTTGTAAAACCCCTGTTCCTCATCGACGACGGTTTGAACCTTGGCAGCAAAGGGTCCCACCAAGCCATAGGCCAGAAAAACCCCGAGGAATGTTCCTACCAGAGCGCCACCAATCATTTTTCCAAGAATTTCGGGGGGCTGGTCGATGGAGGCCATTGTTTTAATAACGCCTAGAACCGCCGCAACAATCCCGAGAGCAGGAAGGCCGTCGGCCATTTGCTGGAGAGCATGGCTTGAATGTTGCGCATGGTGAAGATTGGCTTCAATTCGTTTTTCCAAAACCTCTTCCACTTGATGTGGATCGTCATAGTTCATCGTGGCAGACCGAAGTGTATCGCAAATGAGATCAACGCTGGTTTTGTCAGCCAATATCTTTGGATATTCCTGAAAGACCGAGGATTCTTGGGGGCCTTCGATATGTTCTTCGAGGCCAACGGGATTTTGGCGTGCGATTTTGATGAGCGTGAAGAGAAGACACAGAAGATCAGAATAGTCTTGTGCATCCCATTTTGATCCTTTGAACACTTTCCCCACGTCTTTGCACATGTGTTTGATGGAGGGGAGGTCATTGGCAATCATTGTCGCACCGACAGCCGCACCCCCGATCATCATGAACTCAAAAGGCAATGAGGCTAGGATGATGCCCATTTTTCCGCCGGCAATCGTATAGCCACCGAAAACCATCACGAAAATGAATGCGATACCTGCAATTCCAAACATTTGAGCCCCTCAAAACATCCATTGGCAGTCAAGACCTGCCCATTCCATCGCAAGCATACGCGCGGCGCGTTAAGATTTTCTCAAAGCCCACTCAACATTCGCACGCCTTACTCGGTTGGAGCACCGACATTACGACCGGCCATGGCGACGCTGATCGCATAAGCCAGGGTTTTATCGACGTTTGACAGAATACCGGCAGCCGCATCGGGACGCATTCGGCTTAAGAAACCGGCGGCGAAGGTCACATCCATAGTCTCGAATATTTCGGCGGCATTTTTTGGCTTCATGTTTTCATAAACTGACGTGAGCCTTGCCAGATCTTTTTCTGCGGCATTATCTGCCAAAGCCAAAGTGTCGGCCAGCCGGTTCTCAGCATCCTCCAAAACCACAAGTTGATCCTCAATCCTGAGCTTTGCGACCCTCAAAACCTGCTCGCGATCCATCAATGTTTGCTCCAAAGCATCAAGGGAAGCCTCGCGTTCCAGAATGGCTTCTATCATGGCTTGGGGTTCGTAAGGAGCCGGGCAGTTTTGAGGCTCCATGCTCTCAGAGCCAGCCATTCGCGCCGTTGTATCGGTTACCTCTTGGGCAATCGCTTCTCCGTTTTCCAAGACCCGAATAAGACCGGAGGCCAAAAAACACATTATTATCAATAGGGTGGCGCTTGGTTTTTTTAGCTTCATTTGCTTGCGGCCAAAATTGATTGAAGAGCCTCTACCAGTTGTTCTCTGGAGTGGTCCTCGTCGCGATCCAATATCTTTTCAACCACATCTTTTTGGAGCTGGCGCGCGGG
>CAZXRG010000206.1:2899-5293 GCA_964642935.1 uncultured Rhodobacterales bacterium
GCAATCGCAGAGCCAACGCCCTTGTCCAGATCATTGAGGCTTTTCACCCGTCGAGACAGGGCCCAGCAGTAAAATGCTGCACTTAAAGCGCCTGCGAACAATAGCGCGTCTGCGATCAAATCCATTTCACCCTCTCCTTAATTTAACACAAATTCTGTGATTAAAAGATCGTTCACACGACCTTCACCCGTCACAATATTCACCCGTCGCAGCATTTGAGCCCGAAGTCTGGTCATGGCGGCCGGGTTCTCCACATCGCGCAATTCCACGGCTCTGAGGTAGGTGTTCAGCACGTCCAAAATGCGCGGTTTGAGCAGAATAACCTCTTCTTTATATTCAGGTTCTACTTCCAGAGCGGCACCGAAGGTGAGATGTTTTGATCGGTTGGCGGACCCCAAAGAGATCACCATTCGATCGATGGGAACGAACTCTGCAATTGTCGTGGCGACCATGATTTCTTTAGGTTTTTCAGCCTCCGGCTCACCGCCGCCAAGACCAGGCACCATGCCGCTATAGGCTGCAAAAAAGCCGCCCCCCCCAAGGACAACCGCGAGACCGAGACCCACGATCATGCCTTTGCCGCCTTTCTTAGCGCCGTCCTCTTCACCGTCTTCGGGTTCTGCTGTCTCATCACTCATGGTGTTTTTCCAAACATTTTTGTCAAAACAGATTTAAACCATGCACCACTAACTAATTATTAAGCGTGTTCGGATGATTATCGGGATCAAGTTGGACGGCGATCAGAATGGTCTCGTCATAAGTGTGAGGATGCCCGTGAATCAGATCCTGTCGGTTTGGGATGCTTTAGAGCCACGCAAGCGCGTGATTGCGATACTTGCGACCGTTGCGATGTTTTTAGCCGTTTTGGGGCTGACGCGGATGGTGAATTCTCCGAGCCTTTCTTTGCTTTATGCGGGGCTTGATCCGAGTTCCTCTGGTGAGATTGTGACGGCTCTTGAGGGGCGCAATATTGCTTTCGAAATTCGCGGGAATGCAATTTATGTGGACAATTCCAAGCGTGACGAGGTCAGGATGGCTTTGGCCGGAGAAGGGATGCCTGCAAATGGCGTTGCCGGTTATGAATTGCTCGATGGTCTTTCGGGGTTTGGCACGACGTCTCAGATGTTTGATGCAGCTTATTGGCGGGCCAAAGAAGGGGAGTTGGCGCGGACTATTCTGGCCTCCCCCCAAGTGCGTTCGGCGCGCATCCATATCTCTAATACTGTACGGGGCGCATTTGGTCGAAACGAGGAGATGACGGCTTCGGTCATTGTCACCATGGGCGGGAGTGCACTGTCCTCTAAACAGGCCAAAGCTATGCGGTTTTTGGTAGCCTCGGCTGTGTCTGGAATGGCGCCCGAGCAGGTATCGGTGATTGATGCGGTGAACGGGATCGTCTTGGCGGCTGGCAGTGAAGGGGATGCCGGTGGCGGTGATGATGTGGCGACAAAGACGGCCGCCATGCGCGCAAACATTGAGCGTTTGTTGGCGGCGCGTGTCGGGATCGGCAAAGCGGTTGTTGAGGTAAATATTGACGCGGATATGAACAGCGAAACCACTGTTGAGCGTGTGCTGGACCCAGAAGGCCGCGTGGCGATCAGTTCGGATGTCGAGGAGACATCATCTTCAGCCTCCGGTACGGGCGCCCAAGGTGTCACTGTGGCCAGTAACTTGCCAGATGGTGATACAGGCGGGGGGGATGGCTCCAAAAGTAGTGACAGTTTGACCCGTGAGCGGGTGAATTACGAAGTCTCCGAAGTGCGTCGGGAGAGGGTGAAGGTTCCCGGTGAAATCAGGCGTGTCAGTGTGGCCGTTTTGGTTGATGGACAGACGACGATGAACGATGCCGGTGAACCTTTATGGACCGAGCGTTCCGAGGAAGAACTCGAGTCGCTGAAAGAACTGGTGCAATCTGCTATTGGATATGACGCTGCACGTGGCGACATTGTGACGATTTCTTCCATGCAATTTTCCCCGTTGCCTGATGCTGGAACCTTGGCGCAATCGGGCAGTCTGGACTTCCTGAGCGTCAATGCCATGTCATTGGTTCAAATGGCTTTCTTGGGCTTTGTGGCTCTCGCGCTCGGTATGTTTGTGCTCAAGCCCATCATAACGTCGGCGGTGCCCGCGCAGATTGCGGATGCAGGTGCGTTAACGGCAGCGGGTGCTCTGGATGGAATAACTGGTCCTGGCGGCGGTGTGGATGGCGAGATCGAGCTTAATCCCGAAGTGCTGGATGTGGCCTCTGCTGATCAACAAAATATCGAGCATCTTAAGCAAACAATCACCAATCGGGGCGAAGATTCAAAAGCGCTGTTGGAGGACTGGTTGAAGACCGGTGAACTTGAGAGTGAGAGGGCGTAAGCTATGGGCGCATTCAAATATGAAACGATA
>CAZXRG010000207.1:0-5292 GCA_964642935.1 uncultured Rhodobacterales bacterium
GGAGCGCCAGCCCACGGGCAGTCTTGTTCTGTTACATTGGGGGGTCTCTTGGCTCAAAACTCACCTTTAAAGTAGAAGTGGCAACAGCCTTACTCTGGCTTAAGCGGTGTTTTCATAATTTTAGCCATGCGCCGCTTCAGTTCCTTCTCCATGATGTTCGATTCATAGGGCTTCATTTTTTTCCACCTTACGCATTCCTCTCGTGTGCGGCCGCAGCCAAGACACCAGCCGCTGGGACCCGTGAACTCACAAACATCAATGCAGGGACTTTTACGTTTTTTCATAGTCGCGAAGTTACCGTTAGGGGTAAGGAGGTCAACAGTCGCGTCAGCTTAGGAGAAGGGCACCCCCATGGCGGCGAATACGCCCAGTGTGGCCAGTGTGAGCGGGAGCAGGCGGGACCATTTTTTGTCGAAGAATAGAGCTGTTAGCGCGGTGAGGGTGAGGGTGCCGCCGGTGAGGCGTCCGGGCCATTCCCAACTGTAGGTGATTGTGGTCATGAGCGCGATGGTCAGGATTGCGGTGAGGAGGTTTGCCCATTTTGCGGGGCCTGTGGACATATAGGCACTATAGGCGCTCCACAGGAGGGCTCCGAACAGGAGGGCGGCCAGGAAGATGCCAAGCAGGAGTGGGGTCACAGGTTTTTCTTTGTTTGATGTGTGATCAGCATGGAGGCGGCCACGCAGAATGTGAAGAGGTAAAGGCCCCATGCGGTCTCGATCCGGCCCACGCCCACACCTTTGGCCACGACGATGTAGACGGCGATCAGGAAGACGTCGGCCATGGCCAGTTTGCCCAAGATGTCGAGGGTTGGCAGGGTTCTTTCGGTGAGGGCTTTGAGGTGGATTGCCGTGATGGCAAGGGTTTTGGCGATGGGGGCGATGAGGGCCAAAAGGATCACCAGTATGGCGAGGATAAAGTCGGCCTCCCAGAGTGAGCCGATGGCGTTGAGGATGGTGAGTTCTTTGAGTTTGAAGAAGGGGAGTAGGCCTGCGCGGGCCAGCGGGGCCATCCATGCGATGGGGAAGAGGATCAACAGGCTGAGGTTGGCGGCGATCAGCCATTTGGGGAACATGGGGCTTAGGTCTCGTCCGGGGTTGTTTCAGGTTCGGAGTGTGTTTGGTCGAGAACTTCCTCGGTGTCACGCTCAATTTCTTCGGTGTCGGGTGTGTCGAGTTTCGGAGCGTCCTCGGATGAAAGGGCGTCCTTGGCTAGCTCGCTGACTTTCTCGGTTTGGGATTTGATCTTTGCGAGCGTGCTTTGGGTTTGCTGCTCGGAGCGGATGATCGTTTTGGCGGCAAGGCTTTTGCGGATGAAGCCGGTTGGTGCGATGACTTTGTCGGCGATCAGTTTGGCGCGCACGGCCGTGGCCTCTGCCGGAGCGAGGCCGGTCATTCGGGTGAGCATGTCGGATGTGACGTCGCCGTGGAGGTGGGTCATGTAGATCGCCCAGAAGCGGGCGGCTTTGGGCACCACGACGGCTTGGGCTTTTGCGAGGCTTGGCACGGGCAGGGCAGGAACTGCGGCTGCGGCGAGCATATTGCGGGTGAATTCACGTCTGTTCATGGGGAATAGATGGGGAGAGCGGGGCGTAATTGCGAGTCATTCGCAGTATTTGGTGGGGGGAAACCTGCGTGGAATTTCCCCTTTTGCGCGGTTTTTGGGGGTCAGGTTAAACATTAAAAAAGTGTTAATTTAGCGCGGGTTAACGGAAGTTTGATCCTGATGAATGCACGTTTGGCGGGGAACCGCTGAAAGACGTAGGGTCATCGGCATATTGTCGCGTAATTGGCAGGATCGGGGATATTTTTCAGTGCAGTTCTGAGGGAGGTTTGTTAGGCCGCAGAGAGGACGCGGGCCTTGGGTCACGGCGTTTCGCACTTCAATCTTAAGCTAATCCATAGCGCCTTTTGGCGGGGGTTTTGGTCACATGCATCTTTTATGTGGTCTCTCTTGGCCTGCCTTAATGCGCTCAGATGAGAGGTATTTCTATGTTCTCTTCCAACACAGATGCGCGGGAAAACATCACGCTTGGTTTTGGCGGCAAGGCTCAGGAAATGTTTGCGCGGTTTGCGATCTATGAGCCCGCGCCTGAAGCGTCGTCTTTGCAAGATACTCAAGCGCCTGTCCCTCTGGCTGAGGTGGAGTTGTCGGACGAGGATACCGCTTTCGCGTTCAAGGGTGTCGGGCTTTAATCGGACTTAGCGGACGGCTTCAATGGGTCCATGGGCTGAGCCGGTGAGGAACTGGCTGAGGTAGGGGTCATTGGCGCGGTCCATATCGGCGACATTCCCGTGCCATTGCACTTTGCCATCGTGGAGCATGGCCACCTGATCGGCGATGGCGCGCACTGAGGTCATGTCGTGGGTGATGGTCATGGTGGTGGCGCCCATCTCCGTGACAATCTCGCGGATCAGTTCGTTGATGACGCCGGACATGATCGGATCTAGGCCCGTTGTGGGCTCGTCAAAGAAGATGATTTCGGGCTCGGCGGCGATGGCGCGCGCGAGGCCTACGCGTTTTTGCATGCCGCCCGAAAGCTCGGCTGGGAACTGGTCGGCGGTGCTTTCTTTGAGGCCGACCCGTTTGAGTTTCTGGATTGCGATGTCGCGGCATTCGGCCTTGGAGCGGTCCCCTTGGAGCAGACGGAAGGCGACGTTGTGCCAGACGGGTAGGCTGTCAAACAGGGCTCCGCCTTGGAAGAGCATGCCGAAGCGGTCAAAGAAGGCGTCGCGCTGGCCCTCGATGGGCTGGCCGTCGATGAGGATGTCTCCGCTGTCAGGTTTGATCAGGCCTAGGATGCATTTCAGCGTCACGGATTTGCCTGTGCCAGAGCCGCCGATGATCGCGAGGCTGTTGCCCTTTTCGACCTTTAGGGACACATCGCGCAGCACATGGTTGGCCCCAAAGCTTTTGGAGATGTTTTTAAGCTCGATCATACGAAGAAGAACAATTCGTTGAGGATGTAATTGGCCGCCAAGATCATCACCGAGGCGGAGACCACGGCGTTGGTGGTGGCGCGGCCGACGCCTTGTGCGCCGCGCCCTGAATTATAGCCCTGATAGGCGCCCATGATGGCGATGATGAAGCCGAAGACGGCGGCTTTGATCAGGCCGGAGGTGACGTCTTGGGCTTGCAGGAAATCGACTGTGTTGTTGATGTAATTGCCCGAGTTGAAGCCAAGGCGCGTGGTGCCGACCAGATAGCCGCCCATGATGCCGATAACGTCGCCGATGCCCGCGAGGATCGGGAGGGCGATGGTGGCCGCAAGCGTGCGCGGGGCGACCAGATATTTCATCGGGTCCGTGGAGAGGGTGGTGAGCGCGTCGATCTGTTCGGTCACGCGCATGGTGCCGATTTCAGCGGCGATTGACGAGGAGACGCGGCCTGCGACCATGAGGCCGCCCAAGACGGGGCCCAGCTCGCGCACCATTCCGATGGCAACAATGGAGGGGACGACGCTTTCGGCGTTGAACCGTGCGCCGCCTGCGTAGATTTGAAGGGCTAGGGCTGCACCTGTGAAGAGGGCGGTGAGGCCGACCACGGGGAGGGAGAAATAGCCTATGGCCATGAATTGTTTGAGGAATTCACGTGGGTAGAAGGGGGGTGTGAAGATCGCTTTGAGGGTATTGGCCGTGAATATGGCGACCGCGCCGATGGAGGCGAAGAAGGCGATGGTCGCGCGTCCGATGGCGGCAAGGATGTGGAGCGGGTAGGTCATGATCCGATGTAGCGTCGATTGTAGCGGTTTCCAAGGGAGGTCAGGACCTCATAGCCGATTGTGCCTGCATTTGCGGCCAGTTGGTCGATGCTCTGGTGTGGTCCGAGGATGCTGAGGGTCTCGGGCGGCTCACTAAGGTGGGTTACATCAACGGTGATCAGGTCCATGGAGACGCGGCCTATGACGGGGCAGGGTGTGGGGCCTGCATAGACTTGAGCGCCGGACAGGGCGCGGATGATGCCGTCGGCGTAGCCTGCGGAGATGGTCGCGACTTTGGTGAGTTTGGTTGCGGTATAGGTGCCGCCGTAGCCGACGATCTCGCCCGGTAGGACGTCGCGGGTTTGGATGACTGGGACGTCGAGCGAGACCACAGGGCGGGCTTTCTCGAAGGGGTGGCCCCCGTAAAGGCCGATGCCGGGTCGGGTCATGTCGTAATGGTAGCTGTCGCCCAAGAGGATGCCTCCGGTGGCGGCTAGGCATTTCTTGAGCGGGAGGGCGGCGGTCATGGTCACAAAGGCGGCCAGTTGCGTCGCGTTTTGGATATGGGCGGGGTCATCGGCGCAGGCCAGATGGCTGATGATGAGCGTCGGGTTGAGTTTGGAGAGTTGGAAGAGGAGTGCAGGCAGATCGACCGGCTCGATCCCAAGGCGGTTCATGCCGCTGTCCAGTTGCAGCCCGCAAGGGTGGTTGGGCAGGTCGGTCAGGAAGCGGGTGATTTGTTCAGGGCTGTTGAGGAGGGGGATGAGGTTGGCGGCTGTGATGGCCTCCGCATCGCCCCTCATATAGCCGGAAAAGACGTAGATGGGCAGATCCGGGCCTATGATTTTGCGCAGAGCGAGGCCTTCGGAGGCGAGGGCGACATAGAAAGTACGTGCACCTGCATTGGCGAGGGTCGGGGCAACTTTGGCACCCCCCAATCCATAGGCGTCGGCCTTGACCACGGCACCTGTTTCAACGGTGCTGGCGGACAGGCCGTCCAAGGCGCGCCAATTGGCGGCAATCGCATCAAGATCAATTGTAAGAGTTGCGTCTGACATCTGCTCTACCCTCTCCTAGCTGTCGTCACACGAGCATGGGGCATGGTCAAGATCAGATGTTGATTTCAGCTTCTCCGGTAGACCTGAAAGTTGCGGGTCGCGCCTTCGTCTTCGTGGTTGTGGACGGTGAGGACCACCATCAGCTTCCCGTCTTCCGAGGCTTTCCGGTGCACATAACTGGCCTCAAACCCGTTGTGATAGGTGGAGCTGTCCAGACGCAGATGGTCGATCCTTGTGCAAGACAGCTCCATCTTTCCGCCGTTCAGAGGGTTCAGGCTGCCGTCCACAGGGGCGCTGAATGCGATGCTATGGGCTTTGTTCTTGTCGTCGGTCCAGTCGATGCCAAAGCGGGCCTCTTCCTTGGCCATTTCGATTTTATAGGTGCAAGAGCGCGGGACGTGGCCGTCCTGATATTGGCAAAGCTCTGGAACAAGGGTCCAGTCGCCTAAGAATTTGTCGTGCGTCTGTGGCATGTGACAATCCTTTCGCGCTCCACCTTAGCGGGAATTTTGATTCTCGCAAGTTTTGGTGGGG
>CAZXRG010000208.1:0-5271 GCA_964642935.1 uncultured Rhodobacterales bacterium
CCAACGTGACCTCAATCTGATTACCAACGACCCGAGCACGACTTGACGTCTCGGTCAAAGTGTAATTCGCAGGAATAGTATCGTTGGCAAGAACATCTATAAGAATCGGATGCCCCGCATACGCAAAATATCTATCGTCTTTTAAAACAACTGCCATTTTTGAGCCTTTGAATTTTCAAAACTATACTACAAACGTACTTTCAAAAATAAGCAGCGCAACCTCAAATATTCAACCCTAGGAGGCATTCCGCCGGCCCGTTGTGCATTCTACTCAACCAAGGGACGTTTATCCTCTACTGCAGATCAAAATCCGCCACAGCATTCCCGACCCCATCATAAGAGATCGAGCAATTGCTGGCCCCCGCACAACTGGCAATGGTCGAGGCGTTCTGAGCCGCCTGAATGGCCCCTTGGCTCAATGTGCTCAAAGCCCCAAACTCCGACATGATCTTAGTATTGACCATGCCCACATAAAACTGGGTTTTCTGCGCGTCATTGCCCGCCCGCAACGCGTCACGGTTCTCAAATATCGACGGGTCCTTCACATAGCCGTTGCGAATGAGTGGCAAGAGGACACCGTCCCAACCGTCAAACACCTCCGGCCTCGCGTAAATGAGCGTACCGATCACCTTATTCTCATCATCAGGCCCGTGAAGATCCGCAAAAAACGAAACCGCCTGCCCCTCATGTCTGGCCCGACCAAACACAGCAGCCACCATCGGCCCAAAAGTGGCACTAAAAGCCTCCGCCTGAATCCCTTGAGGGCGATCAACACGCTCAAGCTCCGCCTCTTGAAGTAGAAGATCAAAGAAACTGTCGACGTTAAAACCATCGTTTTGGCGAATGATCTGGAAAAACCCAGCGTTCGAGCCGTCATCGGGCACGTAAAAAGCATCCCTCCCGTCAATTTTCACCCAACCGGGAATGAACAAAGCCCCGTTTGCATCCCTAACAGGTATAGGCGGCGCCAAAGTGGCCTGCGGAAACATAGCAAAATTCCGAGCCAAATGATCCTGAGCACAAGCCATCGAGGCAAAAAGCCAGAGAGCGATCGACAGAAAACGGATCAATTGCGGGCACCCAATGACGTCACATCTCAGCTCCCATGCGCGGCTTTTATGCGAGCATCTAACGCAGGGGACGGATCAACAATATTGGCCTTTTCACCGAAATTCTTCTCAAATGCCTGGGATAACTGCGCATGTGCCTCATCGAGATCAAGACCCAAATCGGTGGAAATCTGGATGGCCTCCGCTTGCGACTTCAGCTCTTGATCGCCAATTTCACCCTTATACCAAAGATCAAAATACCGCTTTCCATGCTCTTTCCAAGCAAGGCCTCTATTGCCAAACACAACAGCTGCAAACGTCTTTCTGTCCGTCTCCATGACCACGAACAGACCACGTTCCGGCGTTTGATCAGGAACAAAATAGGCAAAATTTACGGAAGATATCTCGGGCTTCAAATTGTACCTCATTTAATCTCGGAAACGCCGTCAGGGACGGGAACTTGCGAGAATATTTCTGCCATTTCCCTTTGAATTTCTTCAATGCGTGGGGACCCTTCTGGAAGAACCCTCATTTCCTCATAGAGCCCATGGGTCAAATGTTCTTTCGCATTAAAACTCGCCTCAGTGTGGAATTGCAACTCGAACTTATGGCCCTCTGGGGTTTTGACCGTAACGTTTAACCCCTGATATGGCACGTCCTTGCTCCATGCATTGTTGATCCGAGAAATCTCAAACCCGTCTGCTTCCAATTGAGCGAGCGTATCTTTGGCGCCACTCGTGTAGCTGCCTTCATCGAGCATCATAGTGTAGCGAAGCACGTCGTTCATCAGATCACCGGATGCCTCAAGAGGAAGACCCGGGGTATCTGCGGTCTCAGTCGTAATTTTACGCGCCAACGACTCTTCGGACTTAAACTTGAAATCCAGACCTTCCATGCGTCCGCCGTTGTTCGCCGCAGTTGTTTGCAACAGTGACGTAATGGGCGGCTCGATCCGTTGCGCCTCTTCGATCAGGACCTTAGCGACATTGCGGGAATACTCTGATGGAGTGGTCGGCATGTTGCGCAAATTCCCTTCAAGGATGCGGAAATTAAGTCCGTCCTGCCACTTAGCTCCACCGGCTCTCGCGCTCGCAACACCCATACCGCCCCAGAACGCAACCTCAAGCATCCCAGCCGCCCGTTGACCATTGGAGAGTTGGTCCCAATTGGTTGCCAGATTGTGAATTTGGTTGGCCGCCGCCGTCGCATCCAAGCCTTCTGCCAAGATCTGGGTTCCCGCGACGGCCCGCGCCGCTGCAACACCCACCTGACCGCCCTGGCGCGATGCATTGGCCAGTCGCAAACCACCCCCGATGGCTGCCACTGACAAGGTACCAGCCGCCAAATCAATCCAATTGCTGCGCACTTGCGGATTCGACAAATCGGTGATGTCGATGCCCCGTTGATGGTCATCATGAAGCTGAGCACCAGCGCGGCTTGCCGCATAACCACCGCTCGCACCTGCCGCGACCAATAAGGCCGTGCCGCCGCTACCAACCACAAGCGCGACACCTGCCACAACACCAACACCAATGGCCACCGCGTCACCAATACGCCCGGCATGCTCCCAAAAACTGTCAACAACCTTTGGCGTGTTACGCGGGTCCGTTAGATCAGCACCGGGGACCAAGCCTTCCGCATAAGTCATCCGGCCCTTGGGCAATCGGCTTTCCGTTTCCCAAGCTTCAAGGTCCGCGTAAACCAGCCCGCGATCATCCACAAACCGAGCCTCGCCATTCTCTTGCTCCACCCGAAAGACCGTGTGAACCATGGCACCATGATCCTCGGTCGTCACAGTGACCGGCACAACCGAAACACGCGCTGTGGGATCACCGGCGAGAATTTTCTCAGCGATAAGATCAAGCCGCGCATTGGCCCCGTAATACTGATGATCTAGACCTGCAGCCAAACGCGCATCGCGCTGCGCTGCTGATTCTGTATCACTGGGAAGACGATCCGGCGCCAACCCAATGGCCTGCCCGATTGTCGTGCGCAATGCCTCACCACTCAGCTCTTGAGGATCAGTACCCCGTGCATTGTAACGATCTTGAACCGTCTGAGCATAAGAGGTCGTGACGATATCGCTTTCCCAGCCGTCCTTAAGCGCATCAGCCGTCCAAGAGGGATCGGTCGAGACCTGCTCTAATGCCCAAGCCCGTTGCTCGGGATGAATTTCGCGTCCAAAGAGCAGCTCCCGGCCACCCGACGTCTCCATAACATCGCTCAGACGCGCCTCAAGCAGCGTCCGGGCGGCCGTGTTTCCGTTGGGCAAATCAGGATGAGACACACGCGCCAACGCGCCAGCCATAGCCGGAGCAACATCCCGCTTTCCAATGTCAGAGGCTTCGGATTGGAAAAACATCGAGGTGACCAATCGGTCCGCACTCTCTTGATCCACCCGACCCGCGGCCACGCTATTGAGCAAACCTATCTGGTGGGACGCCGGCATCTCCTCAACCGCACTCTTCCCAAGAGCCGCTTCAACACCCTGATAGTTTTGAACAACCCGTGCAGGGTCCAAGCCAACCGCCTGCTCCAGCATCTCATGGCGAAATGCGAGTGCACCGACCCGATCAAAATAGCTGCCACCATTGGCAAAGTGACGCGCCTCCTCTGCGGCAGGCGCGCTCATAGCATCGGCCAAGGCGCGACTGGCAAGAGGATCATCCTTAACCCGCTCTGCCGCTTCCCTGATGGTCTCGGAACTCTGCCGCTCCTTCCATGCCGACACGGCGCCATGGGCAAGATAGGTCCGCTCAGCCGTCGTCAGATTGCCAAGATCGGACCTTCCAACGAGTGCATCACCAACATATTCACCACCATTGTCATCAACCCAGCTTGTGGCATTCGCCCTGGCTTCAACAAAACGATCAATCTCGGCTTTTCTCTCAGGGGTGGGTTCCGTGCTGAAACTGACAGGATGCCCCTGCCCGTACTCACGCAACTGCGTATAACTGTTAAAACTGACCGTCTGACGCGACTGGAGCGTCTCTTCTGCAGCGGAGCTCAGAGGAACATCTACTTTAGGGGGAGGCGCGCTCCGCCCAAGATCACTGACACTGTCAGTCGTTGATGAATTAGGATCACTGCCGACAGAACTTACATTAGACACACTCATCAGGACAACTCCCGAAAGAAAATTGTCGCCAGCCCCGATAGCATGACTAAACAACCGGGAAAATGAAACATATAATTTCATCAAATTTCACATCGGCATCAAATTGCCGCCGGTAAAATTCCATCCAATACTTCGGCGAATTCGTGCCGATACTTCATTACTCTGGTTGTGAGACCAATTTAGGAGTGCAAAACTTCAAAGGCTGGCGACAAACCCCTTATTCAGGATTGTCCCTATGGGTTTCTTTAGTGATCTGGGCTCCGCAATTTCGAGTGCTTTCAGTGGTGGGTCGGGCCGTACCTCCCGCTCATCGTCTTCATCAAACAGCTCGTCCTCTTCGGATTCGGATCGAAGCAGCCGAAATAGCAGCTCTCGCGCGACCAACAGCTTTGCCGAAAGTCAGGCCAGCCTTCGTTCATTTGGTACGCGCGTTATGGATTTCTTTTCCAACGCATTCAAAAGCGTCTCCTCGGAACGGCGCGAAGAGATTGACGACTACGTTGAGAATAACGCTAACAAACGCTCGGTCATTGACCATAAGGGCGGAACCGTTATCGGGCAGGCCCTGATTGGAAACTCCTCACTCGGCACGCTCACATTCGCAGAACAAACCTAATTGTCCTCCAAAGCGGTTTCTGTCTGGGAGGCCTCAGAGAATGAGGAAGCCATTCAAGAAGCCGCCCATGAAGTCCGCGTAGATCGCTCCGCACGCGCCGCTCTATCAGGCGCATTGAGCCATTCCGCCGCTGAAAATGCACGACGGGGTCAAGCGGTCTCCGACTTCCAAAAGACCATGGTTGGACATGCGACGGACCTGGATGCTTCGGTCACCGCCCGCTCCTTTGAGGGTGTCGAGAGCACCTTGGGCCAAATCGCAGGTACGCATTTCACAAATACCCAGCAAATGGCGCTGCTCAATGTGGCGTCCTCCCAAGGGCTCTCCCCACAATCCACAACATCGCTGGTCACCGCTATCCTTTCAGAGACAACGCCTGGCGAACTGGAAGATGAGAGCTTACGTCAATCCATGGCCCGCGCCATTTCAGTGTCGCGGATACCGGGCATCGATATCAGAGCCACCTCCACCCAGACCCTATTGGCGAA
>CAZXRG010000209.1:0-5234 GCA_964642935.1 uncultured Rhodobacterales bacterium
TCTTCAACAGGCGCTTCTTCCGCCGCCGGAGCTTCGGTCTCTGTCGTGCTCTGAGCACCCGCTGAAAGCGGCGCAAAACCCATAACACATGCGATCAGGAAATACGGAATACGGCTCATCATACTGCTCTCTACCTACCCAATTTATTGTCGATGATCCGTGTCAGGTTGGGCGCGATCTGTCAACATCCACAGAGCCTCAAAAGCCCGATGCCGCCCGCGCTTTATGCGTCTAATTGACATAAAATTGGAGGTAAAAATGACAAAGGGCACCCGCTGGTACCCTTTGTTTGCCATTTTTTGGCATTCCCTGTCGAACTGGTCGATCAATTATGCTGAAAGCTTAGGCAAAAGATTCTGAGGGGTCAACTCCTGAAACAAATAAACGCGATTTTTCGCTGCTTCCAGTTAACCTCTATTAATAAAAGGGAAATTCCCTGTGAAATCTGTTTCATAAAGAGACAAAAAAAGCCGCACCCGAAGGCGCGGCCAGTCGACAGGGAGGAAGTAAACAATGGAACGGTCTGGATGGCCGAACCAAAGCCGCTCTAATTTCGTCTAAAACAGTTAAAAATGTGTGATCAACCCGATTTGCATTGAACTTGGCGCTTCATGTTGAATACAAAACTTTAAATAAATCGACGATTATGGGGAAGCTGGTGACATGAGTGATGCAGAAAAGATCTTTCTAGGCGGTGGTGGTCAGGACTACGCCGTGGCCCAAAACCTGCTTTTGAAATACGCCAATCGGCACGGTCTGATCGCTGGTGCGACCGGAACGGGAAAGACCGTCACTCTGCAAATTCTGGCCGAAAGCTTCTCTAAAGCGGGCGTGCCTGTGTTCATGTCCGACGTCAAAGGCGATCTGTCTGGCCTTGCGACGGCTGGGACGGAAACCCACAAACTCCACGACAAGCTGATCTCGCGGGCCAACACCATCGGCTTTGATGATTACGGCTACGAGGATTTCCCGGTCACCTTCTGGGACCTGTTCGGCAAAAAAGGTCACCCGATCCGCACAACCATCTCCGAGATGGGACCATTGCTCCTGTCCAACCTAATGGAACTTTCCGAGGCCCAAGAAGGCATTCTCAACATTGCCTTCCGTGTCGCTGACGAGCAGGGCATGCTCCTATTGGACCTCAAAGACCTACGCGCTTTGCTGGTCTGGATGGGCGAAAACTCCAAAGACCTCACACTTGAATACGGCAACATTTCCACCGCAGCTGTCGGAGCCATCCAACGCTCCTTACTGGTGCTTGAAAATCAGGGCGGGGACGCATTCTTTGGCGAGCCAGCCCTTGAACTAAAAGACCTGATCTCCACCACGCCCTCAGGGCAGGGACGGATCAACATTCTGGCCGCCGACGTTCTCATGCAGAGCCCGCGTCTTTATGCGACCTTCCTGATGTGGCTCCTGTCCGAGCTGTTTGAGGAAATGCCGGAAGTGGGCGATCCGGACAAACCAAAATTCGTCTTCTTCTTTGACGAGGCCCATCTGCTGTTTGAAGATGCCCCAAAATCGCTCATCCAAAAGGTAGAGCAGGTGGCCCGTCTGATCCGCTCCAAAGGTGTGGGCGTCTATTTCATCACCCAAAATCCGGCAGATGTGCCCGATGACATCCTTGGCCAATTGGGCAACCGCGTTCAGCATGCGCTGCGCGCCTTCACGCCCAAGGATCAAAAGGGCCTGAAAGCAGCCGCCCAGACCTTCCGCCCCAACCCTGACTTTGACACGGCTGAGGCCATTCAAGCGGTCGGCGTGGGCGAGGCGCTCGTCTCAACATTGGAAGCCAAGGGCGCTCCATCCATTGTGCAAAGAACCCTCATTCGCCCACCATCCTCCCGACTGGGACCGATTGATGCGAGCGAGCGGGATGCGGTTATCGCAAGATCGCCAGTTGCAGGCATCTATGAGGCCGAGGTTGACCGCGAGAGCGCCTTTGAAATTCTCAGAGGCCGCGCAGAAACCGCCGCCAAAGAAGCGGAAGAGGCCGAAAAAGCAGCAGAAGCGGACGAGCTGAAATTGCGCGAGTTCAAACAGGCCCGCCGCTACGAGGCAGAGACCAAGAAGAAAAAGACCTCCTCGCGTCGAGGCGACAGCATTGGCACTACATTCGCCAAATCCATGGCCCGCCAGTTGGGCGGTCGCGCGGGTCGCACTTTGGTGCGCGGTATCATGGGGTCGCTCTTTAAAGGGAAGTAGGAGAGGCGGGGCCGCTCTCCTCCACTTCCAATATCTCACAAAAAAAGCCGCCCTCGGGACTGAACTCCCAAGGGCGGCTCTCTATTTCCTCAAGCTAGATTAGCTTGCGTCTGGACCGTCCAGCATACCCGTCTTAAACAGGATACCCGCAGCCGCCGCACCCAGTGCCGGCGCTACGATGAACAACCAAAGCTGTGCAATCGAGCTACCGCCTGAGAACAACGCAGGTCCGATCGAACGTGCAGGGTTCACAGAAACACCGGTCACGTTGATACCAACCAAGTGGATCACAACCAGCATCAGACCGATGGCAAGACCGGCAAAAGCGCTCGGTGCACCTGCGCCCGTTGAGCCAAGGATCACGACAAGAAAGAGGAACGTCGCAACAGCTTCAAAGACGAATGCGGACATCATGGAGTATTCTCCAAGATAACCTGCGCCCCAACCATTGGCACCCAAACCGCCGGTATAACCAGCAGAGCCTTGCGCAATGATCATCAAAACCAGAGCCGCAACAATCGCGCCAGCAACCTGAGCAATCCAATACTGGATCATATCGCCCACGTTCATACGGCCCGCCAACATAGCGCCCAGCGACACCGCCGGATTAATGTGACAGCCCGAAACAGGCCCGATGCCATAAGCCATGCCGATCAAAGCCAGACCGAATGCAAAACTGATACCGGCCAGACCGATACCAGTTGTCCCGTCTGCTCCAGCAATCACGGCGGCACCGCAACCAAGAAGCACCAAAGTAAACGTACCGATAAACTCGGCTACCATCTTATTCATTTTTCTATTCCCCTCGTATGGTTCATTTGTGTTGGCGACACTAGGTCCGCTCTCAGAGCCGCCAAAAGGGGAATAAACCGCCAAAAACGTCAGTTTTGACAGATGGTAGATGGAGTATTTTATGAATATATCATAAGTATCAAGGGGTTAGTCAGGAAATTTCAGCCCTAAATCTCACCCCAAAGGCGTAACCCGCACTTGCGTCAACCTGTTGCGATCTCTCTCGACAATCTCGAATCTGAACCCGTAATAGGAGAAAACCTGACCCGTGGTGGGGATGGTTTGCGCCTCATGGATCACCAATCCGGCCAACGTATTGGCCTCCTCATCTGGCAATGCCCAGTCACAAGCCCGGTTCAAATCACGGATGGTCATGGCACCATCCACCAGATAACCGCCCTCACTGTCCCGCTCCAGCCCTTCAACCTCGACATCATGTTCGTCCGTGATCTCACCCACGATCTCCTCAAGAATATCCTCAAGCGTGATCAGACCCTGAAGCGCACCATACTCGTCCACCACCAGCGCAAAATGCGCCTTTCGCTTGAGAAACTCATGCATCTGGTCATCAAGGATTGCGGTTTCGGGCACAAAATAGGGCTCCATCATCACATCCGTGATCGAGAAATCCGTCAGATCACCGGAGTTTCCGGTGCTGCTCATATGCGCATTCAAAGCCCTGAGCAGGTCCTTGGCATGAAGAACCCCGACAATATTCTCAGGGTCATTGCGATAGACGGGCAGGCGGGTATAGGCCGAGCGCAAGGCCTGATCGACAATATTGGCCGCCGGATCATCCGCATCAATCATCTCTATGGAAGAACGATGCAGCATGATCTCCTCAACCTCGCGACTTTTGAGATCCAATGCACCCAGTAGCCGGTCACGGTCATCCTTGTGAACCGCCCCTTCGGAGTGATGGAGCGCAATGGCACCCGCAATCTCTTCACGCGCCGCCAGCACATTGCTGTCTGGATCGGTGGTAATTCCAAAGAGCCCCAAGACGAAGCGAACAAACGCCCGCACCGCGCCCACAATAGGGGAGAGCACCCGAACAAGGACCGAAATGACCGGAGCAACTGTAGTCGCCGCTTCCTCGGGACGGGTGATGGCGTAGGTTTTCGGCATGACTTCGGCAAAAACCAACACCAATAGGGTCATCACAAGAGTGGCAATCGCAACCCCACCATCCCCCAGCAGGGCGGTGAAAAAGCTGGTGGCCAAAGAGGCGGCCAGAATGTTCACAAGGTTATTGCCCAAAAGAACCGAGCCGATCAGTCGCTCATTGTCCTCCGTCAGACGCAAAGCCACATCCGCTTTCTTTGAGCCCTTATCCGCGAGCCCATGGAGTTTGCCACGACTGGCCGCCGTCAAAGCGGTCTCGGAGCCGGAGAAAAACGCGGACATAACGATCAAAAGTAAAACCGCGCCAATGGTCCAGATCATGCCCGGTTCCCAGTTCACAATTTCGCGTGCCGCGTCTTCCATGTCCGCTCAGTCCTTGAATTTGATTATACTTCTCGTCAGTTATGGGCACTCTGACAATCGCGTGCAAGGGATCGGGTGGATGGATGTGATCAAAGATTTGGGCGTGATGGACGAGCCATTGATCCTCTTTGGCGGCCCCTATTCAAATCTGCACGCGCTAGAGGCTCTGATGGAACGCGCCTCGATCCTTGGCATACCAAGTGATCGGATCATTTCCGCCGGAGACGTGGTGGCCTATTGCGCCCACGGGCAGGAATGCGTCGATCTGATCCGTCGGATAGGCATTCATGTTGTGGCCGGAAATTGCGAAAAACAATTGTCCCAAGACGCCGATGAATGTGGATGTGGATTTGAAGAGGGCAGCACCTGCTCGATCCTGTCAAACGGCTGGTATCCCCATGCGCTCCGGACAATCTCAAGCGATGCTAAAAACTGGATGGGCGAATTGCCGGATGCTCTGAGCTTTAATCATTGCGGGAAACGCTACGCGGTGATCCACGGCGGTGTCTCCGACATCTCGCGGTTCTTGTGGAGTGTTAGTCCTGAAGCCGAATTCGAAGAGGAGATCAGAGCTTTTGGACGGCCCGTGGATGGAATTTTTGCAGCCCATTCCGGCATCGCATTTGAACGCCAAATCGGCGCGACCGGTTGGGTCAATGTCGGGGCAATTGGGATGCCGGAAAATGACGGGGACCCAAAGACCGTGTTTGTTGTGCTGGAAGATGGGCGAGTGCGGTTCGAGCGACTGG
>CAZXRG010000210.1:0-3768 GCA_964642935.1 uncultured Rhodobacterales bacterium
TAGAGCGTCCGACCTTAAACATGTAGAGCCAATACCCTGCCATGCTTCGCATTCTGAGGACATTGGTGATGAAATGTAACTCAAGTTAAAGGTCGGGCGCTTTAATACCCCCGAACCACCGGATCACGGGCCACCAGAATGGGCGCGGTCATATCCCGAAGCGAATGAATTTCCCGACCCGTCGAAATGAAATTTTGCGGATCCAACCAACGCGTATAAGCCGCATCAATCTTCTCCCACTCCTGATCAATCATCGCAAACCAAGCGGTATCCCGATTACGCCCCTTCACAACCGCCGCCTGCCGGAACACGCCTTCAAAAGAAAACCCGTAACGCTCCGCTGCCCGCCGCGACCCTTTATTGAGCGCATTGCACTTCCACTCAAACCGCCGATACCCCAGTGAAAATGCCAAGCGCGCCAAAAGGATCACCGCCTCTGTCCCTGCCTTGGAATTCTGAAGTTGCGGCGAGAACGTTATAAACCCGACCTCAATCGACCCGGCCTCAGGGGAAATCCGAAGAAGGCTCAAAAACCCACCAAGCTTGCCCGTCTCAACATCCCGAATCGCAAAAAATAGAGGATCCAGAGAAGGCTCCTTTGAGCGGGTAAACTTGTGAAACTGCGACAATGACATAAAGGGGCCATCAGGAAGATAATCCCAAACATGCCCCTCAACATCCTGTGAAAACGCATCCCAAAGCCCGGCCGCATGATCTTTCACCGTCAAAGGCTCAAGCCGTGCATATTGCCCTTCAATGACCACATGGGACGGGCGCTCAGGCGCGACCCAATCGGAAACCTCCCAACCCAATTCACCCATCAATGCAGACCCATCACAGAATTTTTCACAAACGCGGCCCAATCACCGTGGTCAGAGTACCAAGCCCCTCAATCTCCACAACACAAGTATCCCCAGCCGACAGAGTGCCAACCCCCGCAGGGGTGCCCGTCATAATCAAATCCCCCGCCTTCAACTCGACCGAGGCTGACAGGATCGCAACCATCTCCGGCACAGACCAGATCATCTCATTAAGATTGCCCTCTTGGCGCGGCTCACCATTCACAGTCGAGCGAATAAATCCTTCGGGAAGATGCCCAACCGAGGCCACCGGATGAAGCGGCCCACAAGGCGCTGAATTATCAAACCCTTTGGAAACATCCCAAGGGCGCGACATCTTTTTGGCCTCTGCCTGCAGATCACGACGGGTCAGATCGTTTCCAACGCCGTAGCCCCAAACATGATCTAAAGCCTTGTCGGCATCAATATTGCGACCCCCAACCCCAAGGGCCACCACCAACTCGCCCTCATAATGAAGATCCTCGGTTTGGGGCGGATATGGAATAGTCGCCCCGTCATCGACGACACCGTCTGCGGGCTTGAAGAAAAAGAAGGGCGGATCACGATCAGGATCATTGCCAAATTCCCGCGCATGAGCCGCATAATTGCGGCCAATGCAGAAAATCCGGCGCACCGGAAAGCGCGAGGCCTGCCCAACAACAGCGACACTCGCCTGAGCTTGCGGCTCAATCACAAAATCAACCATATCCGGCCTCCCTAAAAATCTGTTCCATGCCAGCCATAGCAAAAGAACCGGACGAAAACCAACAGGCTGATGAATAAATTGAGCGCGCCCGTAGGATGCGTTTAAAACGCATCCTACCCCGTCACAACAACAGGCCCGGATCTTCTCCCAGATCAAGCCCCGGAAACACCGTTCCGGCAATATCCGCACCAGACACCCCGAACAATCCGCGCATCACATGGGCCGCATAGCGCCTGACATCATCCGTGGGCATCAAATCGCGCCGCTCAAACAAATCCGCCTCCGCCAAACCGGGCCAACGCCCCAGCACACGCCCCCCTCGAATGGCACCACCTGCCATAAGCATCGCACCACCTGTGCCATGATCCGAACCACCGGACCCGTTTTCCGCCACAGTCCGCCCAAACTCGGTCATCGCCAAAACAGCCGTCTTTTGCCAATTCTGTCCAAGCCCCGCATGAAGCCCCAAGATAGCCTCCTGCAACTCGCCCAAAGCCCGTGGCAAGGTCATTTTCTGGTTCCGATGAGTATCAAACCCACCCAAAGAAAACGCCGCAATCCGCGTCTCCTCATTCAACCTTTGAGCCGCAAATTCCGCCAAAGCCGTCGCCCGCCCGGCCCGGGCCGGCCCCATATTGCCCCCCATCCCGGACAATTCCGCCGCCTTCAAAGCGGCATCGCGAAACAAAGGATCATCCCGATAAATGGCCTCCAGCAACGCTTGTCCTTGGGCCGACATTTCCATCCCCGCATCAGGCGACCAGCTGGAATGGGGCGCATCACCAGACACCAAGCGCAACCGCTCGCGCCCCACCGAAAACGCCGTCTGATCCGTGGCACCGCCCATGAAAGGCAACAGACGATTAAGCCAACCGTCCCCCGCTTGCGTCAAAGCACCATCAGAGGAAGCCCCTCCATTCTCCAGAAAATCCTGCCCGTCAAAATGGCTGCGCTTGTTGCGATAAGGGGTCGAAACCGCATGGACAAACCCCAACTCCCCCTTCGACCACAACGGCCGCAATCCCGCCAAATCCGGATGAAGCGCGTAAAACCCATCCAGATCAAACGCTCCACCGCTCGGCCCCCGCGAAAAGCTCTTACGCCACCCCGAAAGCCCCACATCCCCGTAGGGTTGCACCACATCAAGCCCGTCCATGGCCCCGCGCAGAATGATCACCACCAAACGCGTCTCCACAGGGGCCGAGGCGAACACCACAGGCGTGATAAAAGGCGATGCCGCAGCCGAGCACCCGATCGCGCCCACCTGCCCCAAAAACTTGCGTCGCGTGGTCATCCCATCACCTCCGGTTAAACTCGGGAGAGGCCAAAGCCAAAGCGACCCCCTCCCATTTGGCCTCTGATCCGGCCACCAAAAACGAGGTGTTCTCAGACGCCGCATCCCCCAATGCGCCCTCCAAAAATACCCGAGGATCCAAATCCTGACCAAATCGACGCGCCAGTTCCATCGCCCACTCAATACGCGCAGATAAAGTCGCAGGCGTAATCCAAGCCGCCGCCTCTTCTGGCCACCCATCCGGCCCTGAAGGGCGATTGGGCGTCTGCCCCATGGACGACAACGGATTCAAAATCCCGCTGCGTATTTCCTTGCGGTCCAAACCGCGCAAAAAATCCGCTTCAAATCCAAAAGCCCGCAAAGAGGAGACCACATAATCGCGCGGCTGTTTCACCTTGCGCAACGCCTCCACCCACGCTCCCGGATGCTCCAAAAACGCCCCATAAGTCGTGCGCAAATCCCCGTCACTGGCCAAATAGGCCTGCGTGATATGCTCGACTAAATCTTCATCTGGCGTATCTTGCACAAAATGCACCGCCAGCTTGTGCGCCAAATGCCTTGCGGTTTCGGGCCGGAGCGCAATGTCGCGCAACGCCGCATCCACAGCCGCCAAAGAGCCATTTTTTGACCCGTACAAAACCCCCAAAACCATCTCCGCTCCGGGTTCGGCAAATCGAGGCATGAAGCGCATTCCGTCCTTTGTCAGCCGGATACCGGTCAAAAGCTCGGCAAATTCCGTCACATCCGCCTGACCATACCCCGAGCCCACCCCAAGCGTGTGCAACTCCAAAATCTCCCGCGCAAGGTTCTCGTTCAAACCTTGCCCACGATCCAGTCCAGCCATGGAATTGGGCCCGATCGAGCTGTTCTGATCCAGATACACCAACATGCCCGGATGCAGGGTCGAGGCCACCAGCATATCACCAAAA
>CAZXRG010000210.1:3868-5215 GCA_964642935.1 uncultured Rhodobacterales bacterium
AAAAGCGCCTCCGGACCCTCAATGACAGAGGAGTCCGGTCGAAATCCGTATCCGAAGCGAATATGCGCCAGAGTATTTTTGGAAATCGCCATTAGAACCGCCAGAGCCTCAAAATCACCACGCCATCATAACTGACTATCACAATACTACGACATGAGACGAAAATCCGGTTCAAAATAGATCACAAAAGCGCAAAATCGCAAACGCGTGCGCCCCGCTCTGGGAAAAACCAACCGCAATGTGATGAGAAGATTAACAAACAAAGGGCGTCACCCGCCCAAAATCGCCGCGGAACCACTGGAACAAATAAATCAATGGCTCCGCTGACGAACAAAGCGCAGCAGCGCACTTTTTAGAAATTAATTCAGAATTCACTGCCTCAAGAGAGGAGCGACATCACGCTGTAACATTCGTTAATAAAGACCGCGATCACGATCCCAAAGAACAGGACGGGACTAAAATCCGTTGTTTCTTCAGCCATTTACTGGGTCCTCCAAAATTGCGCACCCAACGCCTCACTGGTCTTCTAGACATCTCTGGTAGTGGTTAATTAATCGTTACCAAGAGACGTAATGAAAACCTTACCTCCAACAGTATCTTCAAAAATATCAAAAACAACAGATTTTCAACGCCCACCGCCTATCGGCCATGAAACGCTCACCCGAAGGTTGAAGGTTAACAAATTGTCCTGATTTAAAACAGGTCAGAGTGGCGCCCGACGTCTCCCCGTCCAGCGCCACGCAAAAGCGCTTACTCTTGAGGGATAACCCGCAAAGACAACTCACGAAGCTGCTCGTTCAAAGGCTCCGATGGCGCTTCCATCATCAAATCTTCCGCACGCTGGTTCATGGGGAACATGATCACTTCGCGGATGTTCTGCTCATCGGCCAGAAGCATCACAACACGGTCAATGCCCATGGCACAGCCGCCGTGGGGAGGGGCGCCATATTGGAACGCCTTGACCATTCCGCCAAACCGCTTGCGCACTTCATCCTCGCCATAACCGGCAATCTCGAACGCCTTGAACATGATCTCCGGCTTGTGGTTCCGGATCGCGCCGGACACCAACTCATAGCCGTTACAAGCCAGATCATACTGATAGCCCAGAACCTTCAACGGATCGCCTTGCAAGGCCTCCATCCCGCCTTGGGGCATGGAGAACGGGTTGTGCTCGAAGTCAATCTTCCCAGTCTCTTCATCCTGCTCATAGATCGGGAAATCCACGATCCAAGCGAAGGCAAACCGGTCCTTATCGGTCAGTTCCAGCTCTTCACCGATGACATTCCGCGCACGTCCCGCAACCGCCTCAAACGACTTTGGCTTACCGCCCAAGAAGAAGGCCGCATC
>CAZXRG010000211.1:0-5189 GCA_964642935.1 uncultured Rhodobacterales bacterium
TCATGAATGAATATCTGGCAAAGCCAATTGGCGTAGAGGATGTGGTTTGGTCCTTCTCGGGCGTGCGTCCACTTTACGACGACGGGGCAAGCTCGGCCTCGGCAGCAACCCGCGACTACGTGCTCACGCTTGAAACATCGCGCGGTGCGCCAGCGCTGAACGTCTTTGGTGGCAAAATCACGACCTACCGCTGCCTTGCTGAAAGCGCGCTCGAAGAAATCGGAAAAACCCTACCGGTCTCGGCGAAACCCTGGACGGCGGGCGTGGCCTTACCAGGTGGTGACTTTGAGGTGAATGGCGTTGAACGGCTGGTTTCTGATGCCAAACGCCAGTTCCCCTTTTTGTCAGATCGTTGGGCTCTGAGACTTGTGCGGGCTTATGGGACTGAGGTGGCAGATGTTTTGGGGCAAGCCAAAGGTCCAGAAAATCTTGGCAAGGACTTTGGCGCTGATCTTTTTCAGGTTGAAGTCGAGTGGTTGATCAAAAACGAATATGTGCAGAGTGCAGAAGATATTGTCTGGCGCAGAAGCAAACTGGGGCTTCGGCTAAGTGACGCACAAATCAGCACATTGGATGATTGGATAAAAGATCGCCTCAGCGCAGACTTAAGCGCAGCAGCCGAATGAGGGAACGAGGAAAATGACGTTAGAACTAAAAGGCGTTTCGAAATCGGTAGAGGGTGTCGTTCATATTCACCCCACGGATTTGACGCTTGAGAAGGGCACCATGAATGTACTTCTGGGCCCAACGTTATCGGGGAAAACATCGCTGATGCGTCTTATGGCGGGATTGGATGTGCCAAGCCAGGGCTCCGTGCATTGGGAAAGACAAGACGTGACCGGAATGCGGGTGCAAGACCGCAAGGTCGCCATGGTCTACCAGCAGTTCATCAATTACCCCTCCATGACGGTCTATGAGAACATTGCATCTCCTTTGAAACTGATGGGCAAGACTTCCTCTGAGATTGATGCCGCGGTCAATAAATCCGCCGATCTGATGCAGCTCACCCCCTTCTTACAGCGCAAACCGCTGGAGCTATCGGGCGGGCAACAACAGCGCTGTGCTCTGGCGCGGGCTTTGGTGAAAGATGCGGGGTTGGTCCTGCTCGACGAACCGCTGGCAAACCTTGACTACAAGTTGCGCGAGGAGCTGCGCGTTGAGATCCCGAAGATATTCGAGGAAGCGGGGTCCATTTTTGTCTATGCCACCACAGAGCCTGAAGAGGCTCTGCTGTTGGGCGGCAATACTGCAGCGCTTTGGGAGGGGAGTGTGCGTCAATTCGATCTAACACCCATAGTTTACCGCCAGCCGGTGGATGCCACGACCGCTCGCGTGTTTAGCGACCCACCGATGAATTTCTTGAGCATCAGCAAGACCGGCACAAAGATCACCTATAGCCAAGGACAAGCGACTCAGGCATCCGGGCCCTTGGCTGGCCTGGCTGACGGCCGCTACATCGCAGGTTTTCGTCCCAACCACGTAGAAATCAAAGCGCAGTCGCCACAAGGCATGGGTTTTGACACAAAGCTGATTGTGACAGAATTGACTGGGTCCGAGACCTTTATTCACCTCGATCATTACGGTGAAAAATGGGTTGGTCTGATCCACGGGATTCACAATCTGGAACTTGGGGGTGCACTGCAAGTCTATATTGATCCAAGCCACGTCTACATTTTTAGTGAAAATGGCGACCTTGTTGCGCCCGCGTCTTACGCGATTGCGGCATAAGGGACAGATTATGGCAAAAATCACGCTCGATAACTTGGCGCATTCTTACTATCCGAACCCGAAGAGCGAAGATGACTTTGCGCTCAAAGAATTGAACCACGACTGGGCCGATGGTGAGGCCTACGCCTTGCTCGGCTCTTCTGGTTGCGGAAAATCGACACTACTCAATCTCATTTCCGGGCTTCTTCACCCGTCGCAGGGCCGTATTTTGTTCGATGGGCATGATGTAACCCATGCCACCACGGCCGATCGCAATATTGCGCAGGTGTTTCAGTTTCCGGTGGTCTATGACACGATGACCGTGCGCGACAACCTCTCCTTCCCCCTCAAAAATCGAGGGGCTGATCCAAGCTATATATCCCAGAGGGTTCAACAGATAGCTACGATGATCGGCATGGAGGCCGAATTGGACAAACGCGCCCGCGGGCTGACCGCGGATGCCAAGCAAAAGATCAGCCTTGGTCGGGGGATGGTGCGCGAGGATGTGAACGCGCTCTTGTTTGATGAACCGCTCACAGTCATCGACCCGCATATGAAGTGGGAGCTGCGCACGCAACTCAAGTCCTTGCATCATGAATTTGGTCACACCATGATCTACGTGACCCATGACCAAACAGAGGCTTTAACTTTCGCTGACAAAGTCGTCGTTATGTATGACGGTCGCGTTGTTCAAATTGGAACGCCTCAAGAGCTTTTTGAACGACCTGCCCATACCTTTGTTGGGTATTTTATTGGCTCTCCAGGGATGAATGTTATCCCTGCTGATGTGGCTGGTAATATCGCGACGGTGCATGGATCACCCGTAATGTTAGAGCGTGGTTACAGTGACCTGAAGGGCAAGGTTGAGATTGGCGTGCGCCCGGAGTTTGTGTCGTTGACAAAAGACGACGGGCTGCCGGTAAATCTGCGCCGTGTCGAGGATGTGGGCCGTCACAAGATCGTGCGTGCAGATCTCTTTGGAACTGAGATTGATATTCTGGTCGGTGAAGGCGTTGAGATATCGCCTGACATGACCCAAGTGGCCTTCGACCCCAAACAGGTCAATGTCTATGAAAACGACTGGCTGATAGAGGGGGAGGCCTCGTAATGGAAAAGACCGTCAATCAAAAGGCATGGTTTCTGGTCCTGCCGGTTCTGATCCTTGTTGCCTTCTCCGCTGTCATCCCGCTCATGACTGTCGTGAACTATTCGGTGCAGGACACATTTGGGAACAATCAATTTTTCTGGGCTGGTCTGGAGTGGTTCGAAGACATGTTGGCGTCCGAGCGGATGTGGGATGCACTTGGCCGACAGCTGATGTTTTCGGCGATCATTCTTACGATCCAAATCCCGCTTGGTATTTTTGTAGCACTCAACATGCCCAAAAGTGGGTTTTGGTCAAGTTTCTGTCTGGTGGTTATGTCTCTGCCACTTCTTATCCCCTGGAACGTGGTGGGGACGATTTGGCAAATCTTTGGTCGTGTGGACATCGGGCTTTTGGGCTACACGCTCGATGCGATCGGGATTTCCTATAACTACACCCAAGACAGCTTTGCAGCTTGGGCCACGATCATTGTCATGGACGTTTGGCATTGGACATCCCTTGTCGCACTCTTGGCCTTTGCTGGTCTGAAATCGATCCCGGATGCCTATTACCAAGCGGCAAAAATTGATCAGGCAAGTCGTTGGGCAATTTTTCGATATATCGAACTTCCCAAAATGATGGGGGTCTTGATGATCGCTGTCCTGCTCAGGTTCATGGACAGCTTTATGATTTATACCGAGCCCTTTGTTGTTACCGGCGGCGGGCCGGGAAACTCGACCACGCTTTTATCCATCGACCTTGTGAAAATGGCGCTTGGTCAGTTCGATCTTGGCCCTGCTGCCGCCTTCTCGATCATGTATTATCTGGTGATCCTGCTGATCTGCTGGGTGTTTTATACCGTGATGGTCAATCTCGACAAGAAGGGAGGGTGAGGGCATGACTGATGCAACAATCGCGCCTTCGACAGCCACAATAGCGAATAAACCGAAGAGCCGTTTGCGGATCAAGAGCTCTACAATTGTGATGACGGTGTATCTGCTATTTCTCATGCTACCGCTTTACTGGCTGCTGAATATGAGCCTTAAAACGAACACCGAAATCCTCAGCGAATTCACGTTGTTTCCACGCAATCTGACCTTCGCAAACTATGCGACAATCTTGACGGACCCGGCATGGTACAATGGCTATATCAACTCGTTGATCTATGTGGTGATGAATACGATCATTAGCCTGACGGTTGCTCTTCCTGCTGCTTACGCCTTTTCGCGTTATCGTTTCATGGGCGACAGTCACTTGTTCTTCTGGCTGCTTACAAACCGGATGGCACCACCTGCAGTTTTTGCCTTGCCATTCTTTCAACTGTATTCGTCCGTCGGGCTCTTTGACACACATATTGCCGTGGCGCTGGCGCACTGCTTGTTCAATGTTCCACTGGCGGTTTGGATCCTCGAAGGTTTTATGCGCGGCGTGCCCAAAGAAATTGACGAAACAGCCTATCTCGATGGGTACAGTTTCGGTCGGTTCTTCGTGAAAATTTTTATGCCCCTGATCGCTTCCGGGATCGGGGTCGCCGCCTTCTTCTGCTTTATGTTTTCTTGGGTGGAGCTGCTTCTAAGCCGTACACTGACCACGGTGGATGCAAAACCGATCGCTGCGATCATGACCCGGACGCAAGGGGCCGCTGGAATTGACTGGGGCGTTCTTGCCGCCGCTGGTGTCCTGACCGTCGTGCCAGGTGCCTTGGTCATCTACTTTGTCCGCAACTACATTGCCAAGGGTTTCGCCCTGGGTCGCGTGTAAGTCTGGAATTCGAAAGGATAAGATTATGGAATGGATGGCATGGACATGGCCCACAGCGATTTTCTTTATCTGCATTGCCTGCACGCTTGCTGTTTTCACAGTGCTCGCGATCAAGTTTCCCGAAACACCCCGTAAAGGGGTTCTACGGATCGAGACGACACGCGGTGATCGTCTCTTCATCACACTGCTCGGCTCTGCCTTTATTAATCTGGCTTGGCTGGGTGTTGTTGGTGCGAACCAACCGTTCGCACTGGTTGTCTGTCTCGTCTACGCCTTTGCGGTGTTCCGCTGGGTTTAGATGGATAGTCCGTTTTTGCGGGCAGTTAGCGATGTCCCGCAGAAACCAATTAAAAATCAATTTCCACTTATGGGAGGAAAGAATGAAAGTATCGCTCAAATCAAGTTCGGCGCTGGTGCTGTCGCTTGGTCTGCTAAGCACACCTGCTTTAGCGGACATGCAAGCGGCCAACGCGTTCCTGGACGCAGAAATCGGGGGGCTGTCAACGCTGTCCCGTGAAGCTCAAGAAGCTGAAATGCAGTTCTTTGTTGATGCGGCCAAGCCCTATGCTGGCATGGACATCAAGGTGGTTTCTGAAACCATTGCAACCCACCAGTATGAAAGCGAAGTGCTTGCGCC